>JAGHJD010000072.1 GCA_017886895.1 Clostridia bacterium
ATAATGGTGTGCTCCATAAGGTGCGGCGCAGAGGAAAACCTCCGCTGTCTCGAACGAAGTGAGAGCAGTGGGGTTGTCCTCAAATCGCAGGATTTCGCAGGCAGCAGCCTGCCGAGAAATCCGCGAGAGGCTTTTTTATTATGAAACACATCCAATGGTTCCCCGGGCACATGACCAAGGCCATGCGCATGATGGAGGAGAGCGTCAGGCTCGTGGACGGCGTGCTCTTCGTCCTCGACGCGCGCGCGCCCGCGGCGACATTCAACAAAAACTTGAAAAAGCTGTTCGGCGCAAAGCCCGTCCTGTATCTTCTGAACAAGTGCGACCTTGCCGACGAGGCAAAGACGGACGCCTTTGTTTCGGAGATCGCAAGGTCCGCGCCCGCCCTCAAATGCACGGCGACGGCGCAGGGCGCGGCGGGCAGGATCGCGGCAAAACTCCCCGAACTTTTAAAAGAAAAGTTCGCGCGGGACGCGGCGCGCGGTATGACCCGTCCGCCGCGGCTGATGGTCGCGGGCATCCCGAACACGGGCAAGAGCACCGTAATCAACGCGATGAGCGGCGCAAAGCGCACGGTCACGGGCGATAAGGCGGGGGTCACGCGCGGCAAACAGTGGATCCGCTGCGAGGGGTTTGAACTGCTCGATACCCCCGGCACCATGCCGCCCTCCTTTGAGAACCAGACGCTTGCCAGACACCTCGCCTATATCGGCAGCATCAACGACGACATCCTCGACATGGACGAGCTCGCTCTCGAACTGTTGGGCGAGCTTGCCGAAAGCTATCCGCAGTTTCTGACGGAGCGCTATAAGATCGATGATTTTTCCGCGCCGCTTGCCATGTACGAGCAGGTGTGCCGCGCGCGCGGCTTTCTTTTGCGCGGCGGCGGGTTCGATTACGAGCGCGGCGCGCGGGCGGTCCTCGACGATTTCCGCAAGGGGCGCATCGGCAGGGTGACGCTGGAGCGCGCGGAGGACTTCCGCGGCTTTTTCGGCTGAAAGAGCGGGGGCATACGCATGAAAAAACAGTGGAACGCGGAGGAAAAACTGCGCTTTGAGCGCGAGATGCTCGCGGCGCACGCGCGGTATATCGCGGGCGTGGACGAGGTGGGCAGAGGCCCTCTGGCGGGGCCCGTCGTGTGCGCGGCGGTCATCCTGCCTTTGGACGAGGGTTCGCTCATCGAGGGCATAGACGACAGCAAGAAGGTGAAGGAGGGCGAGCGCGAACGGCTCGCCGCGCTCATCCGCGAACGGGCGCTTGCCTATGCCGTGTGCGAGGAGAGCGCCGCCGTCATCGACGAGATCAATATTTTAGAGGCGACCAAACAGTGCATGAAACGCTGCGTCGAACAGCTTGCAATCGTTCCCGACGTCGTGTTCACGGACGGGAATTTCCGCATCGACACCGACCTCCCGCAGCAGAATATCGTCAAAGGCGACGCGCTCTCGTACAGCATCGGCGCGGCGAGCATCCTTGCAAAGGTGTACCGCGACGCGCTCATGTGCGAATATGATAAACTCTATCCGCAGTACGGGTTTGCAAAGCACAAGGGATACGGCACGGCGGCACATATCGCCGCGATCGGGGAGTACGGGTTATGCGAAATTCACCGCAGGACGTTCACAAAAAAGCTCTCGGCAGGGCAGGGGAGCGGCGCGCCGCAAAGTACCTGAAAAAGCTGGGCTACAAGTTGCTCGCCCGAAATTTTAAGACGCCCTTCGGCGAGGCGGACATCGTGGCAAAGGACGGGGAGACGATCGTCTTCTGCGAGGTCAAGGCGCGCCTTTCGGAGGCGTTCGGCACCCCCGCCGAAGCGGTGGAATACCACAAGCGGGAGCGCTATAAAAAGATCGCGCGCTACTACGAGAGCTGCAGGGGGGAGGAACTTTTTATCCGCTTTGACGTGCTCGAAGTGTACGAAGAGAAAATAAATCACATTGTTGCCGCATTCGATGCGTAAAAATTGTTGCAAAAATTTTTCGGATATGGTATGATAGCAAAAGACTTCGGGCGGTCCTCTTGCGCAAGGGCGCAATGAACGCACTGTAACAAGGAGGTAAAAGTCGATGAAAGGGTTGATCGAGGCGATCGAGAAAGAGGGGCTGAAAGAGAACGTCCCCCAGTTCAACGTCGGCGATACCGTGAAGGTGAGCGTGAAGGTCATCGAAGGTACGCGCGAGCGCATCCAGGCGTTTGAAGGCGTTGTGATCGCGAAGAAGAACGGCGGCATCCGCGAGACGTTCACCGTGCGCCGTCTTTCGTACGGTGTCGGCGTGGAGCGCACCTTCCCCGTGCACTCTCCCAAAATTGCGGACATCAAGGTCATCCGCAAGGGCAAAGTGCGCCGTGCCAAGCTGTACTATCTGCGCGGCAGGACGGGCAAAGCGGCGAAGATCAAAGAAGTACGGTAAACATTCACAAAAACCGCGGCGTATCGGCGCCGCGGTTTTTTCGTGAGAAGAAAAACCTGTCACTCTTGCTTTGCGCGGGTTGTATATCGGCAGTATCTCGGACATTACGGATGAGAACCATCGTCTGTACAATAGGGGCTGAGGAGAAGGAGCTGCTCCTTTATGATGATTTTTCGTGCCGGGACGAAGTATGCTGCATGGGCAAGCACACGCCATGGTTACAAAACAGGGTGTTTAGAGGTAGTTTATCGGAATGACCTTATCCGTTTCCGACAGAGATATTATTTTGTCGTAAAGGCAAATAATGCCGCCCGTGCCGCGTTTCATATTGGGAATATGGTCAAGTTTTTGGAAAGCCGAGATGTCTTTTTTGTGCGGATCGGCGTGCTTTTTTATCTCAATGGGATAGAGCGTCCCGCTGTCTTCTATCAGCAGGTCGATCTCGTTCATATCCTTATCCCTGTAAAAGTAGAGCGGCGGTTCGGTGATTCCTTGGTTGTAGTAGCTCTTGATGACCTCCGAAAGGACGAAGTTTTCAAAGAACGCTCCCGCCATTGCGCCGTTTTTCAGCACGTCGGGCGTCGTCCACTTGGTGAGATAAGCGGCAAGCCCCGTATCGAGGAAATAGAGCTTGGGTGTCTTGACAACACGCTTCAAAATGTTGTTGGAGTAGGGCTGCAGGAGATAGACGATATTTGACGCTACAAGTATGGAAAGCCATCTTTCCGCGGTCGGGACGCTTATTCCGACGTCTCTTGCAAGCGACGTTAAGTTGAGCAGTTGCCCTATACAGGCGGCTGCTGCGACCATAAAATTGGTAAATTTTACCGTATCACCGATCTCGGATAGTTCTTTGACGTCTCTTTCGATATAAGTATTGACATAGGCGCTGTAAAACAGCCTCCAATCATATTCGGGGTTGTCTGCAAGTTCGGGCATACTGCCGCGGTGGATCATGTTCCATACGTCTGCATATCCGACATCGGCCTTTTCGGCTTTGCGAACTGCAAAGTATTCTTCCGTCGGGATAAACGGCAAATCGAAGGCTAATCCTTGTCTTTCTCTCATTGAAAATCCAAGCAGTGTTACAAGACCTATGCGACCGGCGAGTGATTCGCTTACGCCTTTCATCATATGGAATTGTTGTGAACCGCACAGATAGAACTGACCTTTCTTCCTGCCTCTGTCAAGGGACAGCTTTATTTGTTCGAACAGGGCAGGGGCTTTTTGTATCTCGTCAACGAATACGGGAGGAGGATTGTCCAAAAAGAAAGTGCCGCTTTGTTCTTCGGCGGCGGCGCGCATAATGGGATCGTCAAGCGTGGCGCGGTTGAGTCCCGCGGTTATTCTGTCGAGCATTGTGGTTTTTCCCACCTGCCTCGGCCCCGCGACAAGTACGGCGCCGAACATTTTTGAAAGCTTTGCGACGGTTTTTTCCGCGTGTCTTCTGATATACATGAGATGTTCCTTATCGGCTAATTTAATGTGCGATATTATTATAGCCGAAGTCGCCGCGCTTGTCAAGTGCCTCTGACAGGTATATTCATGTTAAGAAAAGAATTGGAATTTCAGCAATAACTTTTTTTAATGTATAAGTTGCCTTGATTTTTTGAAGCATTGGCGCAGAGGAAAAACTTCAGAAACGGATAAAAGACCTGTTCCCGAAAGCGGGGACAGGTCTTTTATAAAAGAGGATAGAATGAATGGGTAAGCTGTGTTAAAAACAGGGCGACGCGGTGTGCCGCAAACTGCATCGGGGCGCACGCTCTGTGCGCGTTTGTGCCCGCGGGCGGTGCACTGTGCTTTTGCCGCAGGGTGTGCGCACTTAATGTATGCCTGTATCCGCGTGCGGTGCTTTGCGCCTTTGTCTCGGGGCGCGCGGCTCTGTGCGCGTTTGTGCCCGTGTGCTTGCTTAATGTATGCCTGCGTCCGCGTGCGGTGCCTACGCCTTTGCACACGCTCTGTGCGCGTTTGTGTCCGCGGGCGGTGCCTACGCCTTTGCCGCAGCCGTTTGGGCGCGGCGGGGAAATTCGCCGTTCCAGTCGAAGGGGCGCGCGTCCCGCGCATAGTCGGCAACGCGGCCGAGGGCGGAGCCGTCCGGCTCGCTGCACAGGCAGTCGTACCCGAACAGCACCAGCCCGCAACTGCGCAAAAGCATGTCGGCGAGCTGCCCGTACATGCGCGTCTGCGAAAATTTCAGGGAGTTCCCCGCGCCGCGTGCGGAGGAGCAGACGAACACGCAGTACAGCATGCGGCTCCCCCTGAGGGCGGCTTTCTTGAAGTTTTTCAGAAACTTGCGCGAAAACACCGTCTTGAAGTCCGCGACGAGGACATACGCGCTGCCCGAAAAGACTTTGCACGCCTCGCCCCGCGCCAGCTTTTCGCCGAGCGGGAAGATCTCTTCCCCGCTCCTGCGGGCGAGTTCCTTTGCATAGGCGGCATTGTGTTTCTGGGTGCAGTCGAGGATCATAATCGTGGTTCCCTCCGCGTTTCTACGCTTACAGTATATGCGCCGATTGTAAGCTCTTCGTTATCGCAACGTAAAAATTCGGTTAAATTTTTTGCTTTTCCGCCGCGCGCGGACTTGCGGGCGTGTTTTTTGCCGCCGCCCGCCCGCATATTTTTGGCGCGTTCCGCAAAAAGTTTGGAAAATCGCTTTACCGTGCGTCCGATTTGGGGTATAATGAAGTATACGGCAGCTTCCAAGCTGCCGCCATACAGTACGGACGGAAACAAATGGCTATTATCCGGGAGACGAAGAGGGACAAGCTGAAAAAGCTGTGGTCCCGCTATACGAAATTCACCAAGGCGGCATTCTTCCTCGTGCTCGCCCTCTTTATCGTGGGCGCGTGCACGATCGGCGGGTTCAACGGGGGCGGCAGCGCCTACCTCGCGGAGGAGGGGAGCACCGTCGCCTTCTACCTCGACTATCAGGACGGCGCCACGCTGGACAAGGTGTATCTCAACGCGGGCACGGCGTACGCGGAGACCGGCACCGCCTTTACGGTCACGGTGCGCACCTCTTCCAACTCTTCGGAGAGCTGGATCACCTCCTACGGGTTCGGGGCGAAGAAGATCTCGAATATCTATTCTTCGGATGCGGAAGCGCTCGGCACCAATTACGACTGGGTGCAGCTGCGTGACGAGAGCAATACGACTGCGCTCTCTACCTCGCGCAGGCTGGTGCAGCTCGAATTTTCCTGCCCCGTGCTCGTCAACGAAGTCGTGTTCGTGGATACGAACGGGAACGTTATCCCCGCGTATGTGGACGAGGCGGACGTGCGCGAGCTGATGACCGACGCGCAATGGGTCACGTTCCGCGATACCTTCCATGCGCAGAGCGGCAACGAAGGGCTTGCAAATCTTCTGGACGCGCAGCAGAACGTCGAGACGGGCAATACGGTCTACTCCGATTTCACGGAGGACGAGATGTACACGCTCATGCAGATCGAGAACATCGTAGAGCTCGGCTCGCGTGTTCCCGACGGCGGCGTGTTCAATGCGGATACCGACTACGGCGCGTTCGCCGTGCTGCCCTATGTGCTCTCCACCCTCATCTTCGGGCGGAGCGCGTTCGGGCTGCGCATCGTTTCGGTGCTCTTTACGGCGGCGCTCGTCTGGATGATCTGGCTTCTGGCGCGCGAGCTGTTCGCACACGGCGACAAAGAGAAGGAGGGCTGGGCGTTCCTGACCGCCTGCCTGTTCGCGGGCGGCGGGCTGGCGCTCACGGTGGGGCGGCTGGGGCTGTACCTGCCCATGCTCGCCTTCCTCATCGTCAGTTCCTTCTATTTCATGTACCGTTTCTTTACCCGCGGCATTTCGGAGGAGCGCCCCGCAAAGTCGGCGTGCAATATCCTCGTCTCGGGGCTGCTGTTCGCTTTAGCGGTCGCGTCGGATCCCAAGATGCTGCTTGCGGGCGTGGGCGTCGTCGCCCTCTTCATCGCGGGCGCCGTCAGGCTGGAGCGCGCGTATAAGGCAAAGAGGCAGGCGCTGCGCGCAGAGATGCGCGATGCGAATGCGAAGGAAACTTCGCGCGAGGTCATGCTCGAAAACGCCGCCGCGGCGGAGGAAAAGAGCGCCGCGCTCGGCGCGGAGCTCTCCTATGCGCGCAGGCTGGTGTATCTCCTGTTTTTCGTTTCGTTCGCCGTCGGAACCTTCCTCTTCATCGTGCTCTCGGCGATCCCTTCCAATTCGATTTTCATGCGGCTGTACGAGGCGAATCCCCGCTCGCCGACGCTCGGCATCTTCGATTACCTCGGCAGTATGTTCGGCGGCGCGTTCTCGCTTACGAACGCGACTTCGCTTGCGGCGGGCAACGCCGTCAACGCCTTCGGCTGGTTCGTCGGCTTGAAGGGCGCGACGCTCTTCTCCGCCTCGGCGGAGGGGACGTACAGCGCGCTGAACGCGCAGGTCAACCTCGCGATGGCGATCACCGCGCTGGTCGGGTTCCTGTTCCTCACCGCGTACACCGTCCTGTACTACGTCACGGGCGGGCAGAAGGGGGCGTACGCCTCCAAACATGCGCCGACCGTGCTGCGAGCCTACTTCGTGCTGCTCGCGGGGCTGGTCTCGTCGCTGCTGCCCTATCTCTTTGCGGGGCAGGTGAGCGCGGCGCAGAGCATGCTGTTCAACTGCTTCTACCTCGCGTTCATTCCGCTGACCTTTTTCACGGTCTCGGCGCAGGACACGCGCGAGCGCGCAAAGCTGTTCGGGCGCATCCGCATGAACACGGCGAAGTGGGTGCTCTTCTGGCTGCTCGTCCTGTATGCGGTCATCTTCGTCCTCTCCGTGCCCATGTACTTCGGCATCCCGCTTTCGGCTGCCGCCGCGGCGGGCATGTTCGGCTGGACGACTTTTATGAACAACGGATTGTACAGATAGAGAAAAGGCAAGGTTTCCGCGCCGCGCGTGCATACGCGCGGCGCGGCTTGCAGAAATGCGGCTTGCAGAAATGCGGCTTGCGGAAGATAAGGAGAGGATATGCTGTCGAAGGTCAGAAGTTTTGCGCTCAGCGGGCTGGAAGGAGTGCCCGTCGACGTGGAGACGGACATCAACAACGGGCTGCCGGGCTATGAGCTCGTGGGGCTGCCCGACGCCGCCGTCAAGGAGAGCCGCGAGCGCGTCCGCTCCGCGCTCAAAAACAGCGGGCGCAGGTTCCCCGCGCAGAAGATCACCGTCAACCTCGCTCCCGCCGACCTCAAAAAGGAGGGGGCGTACTTCGACCTCGCCATCGCCGTCGGTATCCTCAAAGCCACCGAACAGCTCGTCGGCGCGGACGTCGCGGGCATCGTGTTTCTGGGCGAGCTGTCGCTGGACGGCGCGCTGCGCCCCGTGGCGGGCATCCTGCCCCTCCTCATCTCCGCCAAGGCGAAGGGCTATACCTCCTTCGTCATCCCCGCGGGGAACGCGAAGGAGGCGTCCTATATCGAGGGGGTGACGACGTATGCGGCGGAGACGCTCTCCGCGGTCGTCGACCACCTGAGCGGGCTGAAACCGCTCCCGCCCCTCGCCGTGACGAAGTACGCGCCCGCGCCCGCGGGGACGTACAAGTTCGACCTCGCCTACGTCAAGGGGCAGCCTGCGGCAAAGCGCGCGCTCGAAGTCGCCGTCAGCGGCGGGCACAACCTGCTGCTCGCGGGGCCGCCCGGCACGGGCAAGACCATGCTCGCGCGGTGCATTCCCTCGATCATGCCGGATATGACCTTCGACGAGGCGCTCGAAGTGACGAAGATCCACTCCGTCGCGGGCGTGCTGGACGGGGAGGGGATCGTCTCCGTGCGCCCCTTCCGCTCGCCCCACCACACGGCGACGACCGTCTCCATGTGCGGCGGCGGCACGCGCACCGTAAAGCCCGGGGAGATCAGCCTCGCGCACGGCGGCGTGCTCTTCCTCGACGAGATGCCCGAGTACCACCGCTCCACCCTCGAGGCGCTGCGCCAGCCCTTGGAGGACGGCTGCATCACCGTAACAAGGGCGGGCGGCGCAGTCACCTTCCCTGCCAACTTCATGCTCTGCGCGAGCATGAATCCCTGCCCCTGCGGCAACTACGGCAGTGCGGACAGGGTGTGCACCTGCACCCCCGCCGCCATCCATAAGTACCGCTCCCGCATCAGCGGGCCGCTCTTAGACAGGATCGACTTGCAGGTCGAAGTGGATTCGGTAAAATACGAACAGCTCGCCGCGGAGGGCGCGGAGGAGAGTTCCGCCGCCGTCAAAAAGCGGGTCGAGGCGGCGCGCGAAGTGCAGCGCAGGCGGTTTGCGGGAACGGACGTGCGCCTGAATGCGGACATGGGCGAGCGCGAACTGCGCGCCTTCTGCCCGCTCTCCCCCGAATGCGAGCATATTCTCCGCCTCTCCTTCGAGCGGCTCAAGCTCTCCGCGCGGGCGCGTTCGCGCATCATCAAAGTCGCGCGCACGATCGCCGACCTCGCGGGGGAGGAGAACATTCTGCCCGCGCACGTGCTCGAGGCGGTCTCGTACAGAAGTTACGACAATTTCGGCTGAACATGGACTATACGAAGGACGAACTGACGGCGCTCTGGCTGGACGGGCTGCACCTCGACTATGCGCGCCGCGCAAAACTTCTGGAGCTTGCGCCCGCGCCGTACGAGCTGGTGCGCAGGTTCTCCGCCTATGCGGAGCGGATGCGTGCCGCCGTCGGGGAAGAGGCGTTTTCGCACATAGAGCGCTCCCTCTCTTCGCCCGCGTTCATGCGCGGACTGCTCGCGCGGTACGCGGAGAAGGGCATCACTGCCGTCACCTACTATTCGGCGGGGTATCCCGCGCAGCTCAGAGAGCTGCCCGACCCGCCGCTCGCGCTGTACTGCAGGGGAGACCTTTCGCTTTTGCAGGCGCGCATGTTCTGTATCGTCGGTTCGCGGCACACCCAGCCCGCCGTGCGAAGGCTCACCGAAAAGTGGGCAGGCGAGCTGGCGCGGCACTTTGCGATCGTCTCGGGCTGTGCGCCCGGCGGGGACGAGAGCGCGCTGCGCGGTGCGCTCGCCGCGGGCGGGAAGTGCGTCTGCGTGCTCGCGCACGGGTTGGATTTCGTCAGCCCCGAAACGAGCAGGAATCTGGTCGCGGAAGTTGAAAAGAGCGGGCTGCTCGTCAGCGAATACCCGCCCGAAACGCAGCCGCGCGGCTACCTCTTCCCCGCGCGCAACCGCCTGCTCGCGGGGCTTTCGGAGGGCGTGCTGGTGGTGAGCGGCGGCGAGAAGAGCGGCACGCGCATCACGGCGGACAAGGCGTACGAATACGGGCGGGACGTGTTCGCCCTTCCCTATCCGCCGGGCGCCGCGTCGGGCGCGGGGTGCAACGCGCTCATCAAAGAATACGCGAAATTGGCGGATAATTTAGTTGACATTTTCTCCGCTTTTGGTATAAACTTGACCGAAACGGCGGGGGAACCCCTCTCCGCCGCGGAACAGGCGGTGCTCTCCGCGCTTGCGGACGGGGAGAAACACGTCTCCGAACTTGCCGCCGCGAGCGGCATGCGGCAGGGCGAGCTGTCCGCCGCGCTGATCCTTTTGGAGATGAAGGGGCAGATCGCAAACTGCGGCGGGAATAGGTATAAGAAAATCTGAGGGTGTCTCGTAAAAATCTCGGCGAGCTGACGCCTGCGATTTTTACGATGGGAGGGCGACACCGCTGTTCGCGGCAAAGCCGCTCGGCAGCGGTTTCTCCCTCTTTCGGGCACCTTTTGGGGCACACCATTATAGAAGTGCCCGAAATTCACCCTCTTCCGTCACGCTTTCTATAAAGCGTAAAGTGCAAAAGCAAAAAGCGTGGTTTTTGCTTTTGCAAGTGTTTATTAGAAATCGCGCACATTCACCCCTTTTCTTAAAAGCCGTAAGTTTACGGCAAATTGAGTGCGCTTATTCAAAATGCGATTTTGAAACGCGCAATAAGATTATTCTAATAATAACTCGCGCAAGCAAA
>JAGHJD010000073.1 GCA_017886895.1 Clostridia bacterium
CTTTAGCTCAGTTGGTAGAGCAACTGACTCTTAATCAGTGGGTCCCGGGTTCGAGTCCCTGAAGGTGCACCAAAAAGAAACAGGAAGACGAAAGTCTTCCTGTTTCTTTTTGGTCGTAGCAGCAGGTCGAGCCGGCCGCGCGCAGCGCGGGCTGTTCGTGTTCGGAGCGCAGCGGAGAACTTTGCCCCGCAGGGGCAAGCCCCCTGAAGGTGCTCCAGCGGCGACGAGCGGAGCGAGGAGCTGTTCGTGTTCGGAGCGCAGCGGAGAACTTTGCCGCGCACGCGGCAAGCCCCCTGAAGGTGCAAAAGAGCGAAAGCCTTGGGCTTTTGCTGGTGCACAATCCGTACTCCAGCGGCGACGAGCGGAGCGAGGAGCTGTTCGTGTTCGGAGCGCAGCGGAGAACTTTGCCGCGCACGCGGCAAGTTCCCTGAAGGGGCACCCTACATAATCCAAATCGAACATCGATTTTTATTGCGTTTCTTGCCCTGTAAATTAAAAAAATGTTTTTTATGTACACCTACTCCATAACGCGAATATCATCAAAGCCATCTTCACAGATTTATTTTTATGCGAAGAGATTTTAATGCTCAAGTCCATAATTTATATAATTAAGATAAAATTTTAAATAGCAGTTAGGCGTGAACTTATCTTTATCGCCCCCTTGAAAGCACGCTTTGCCGCAAATGCCGATCCGCGGAGGGCAGCAGCGGAACTGCGCCTCTTGCCGGACCTTTAACCGCAAAATGGTTGCGGGCGGGCGGGAACTGTGGTACACTGGCGGCAGATCGTTTTACGGGAGAAGGACAGATGCTGATCGATTTCAATACAATACAGGAAGTGAAGGTGACGGGCATGAACGGCGGAACGGGGCAGATCGCCGCCAGAATGTATGCGGGGGCGGGCGGGAAGATTATTCCGTGCACGCTGGAGAAAGGCATCTCCATCAGCATGCACGCGCACCCGACGAGCGACGACATAAACTATGTGCTCGCAGGAACGGGCAAGGCGGTCTGCGACGGCAAAGAGGAACTGCTGACCGCAGGAACCTGCCACATCTGCAAAAAAGGCTCTTCGCACAGCATCCTCAATACGGGTGAAACCGACCTCGTCCTCCTCACCGTCGTCGTGGAGAGATAAAATGCGCGAGGGCGCACAGGAAAATCCTGTGCGCCCTCGTATTTTCAAAAGGAATACGATGCCCCTGCTTGTTCAAAAGAAGTGCGCCTCTCCCCTACACGTTCACGAGGGTGGCGACTGCCTTTTTGCCGTGGATGACGAGGTAGCAGTAGCTCTGCCGCGCGGCGTAGCGCGTCATGCAGCCGGGGTTGATGAGCAGCACGCCGCCCTCCTCGCGCACTTCGGCGGCGTGCGTGTGCCCGTACAGCACTATATCGCACAGCCGCTCGCGCGCGGCGGCGGCAAGGCGCTCCGTGCCGCCCTTCACCCCATAGCGGTGCCCGTGGCAGGCGAAGATGCGGCGCTGTTCGACGTCTAAGACGAGCTCGCTCTCGCCGCCGTAAAAATCGTTGTTGCCCGCGAGCAGGTACGTCTTTTCGGGATAGGCGGAAAAGACCGCGCGCATATTCGAAATGCCGTCGCCGAGGTGAATGATATAGTCGCACTCTGCGAGCACGCGCGCGAGCTTTTGCAGCGGCGCGGCATTGCCGTGGGTGTCGGACAGGACGACGATCGTTTTCAACGCATGCCCTCCATTTGCGCGGCAAGCGCGCGCAGCGCCTTGCCGCGGTGCGAGACGGCGTTCTTCTCCGCGGCAGAGGCGACCCCGAACCCCTTTTCAAGTTCGGTGCTGTAAAAGAGCGGGTCGTACCCGAACCCGCCCGTGCCCTGCGGGGCGGTGAGGATGCGCCCGTACGCCCTGCCCGAGGCGGTCAGCTCCCGCCCGTCGGGGAACACGAGCGCCACGCAGCTCTCAAAGTACGCGCCGCGCCCCTCTTCGGGCACGCCCGCAAGTTTTTCAAGCAACAGCTCGTTGTTCGCCGCGTCGTCGCCGTGCCGCCCGCAAAAGCGTGCGCTGTAAACGCCCGGCGCGCCGCCGAGCGCATCCACGCACAGCCCCGAATCGTCCGCGAGCGCGGGCTGCCCCAGAGCTTTGCAGACGGCGCGCGCTTTGATGAGCGCGTTCTCGGCAAAGGTCTCGCCCGTCTCCTCTATCTCCTCCGCAAAGCCTGCCTCCTGCATGGAGACGACGGAAAACCCCGTAAAAATTTCCGCGATCTCGCGCAGTTTGCCCTTGTTCCCGCTCGCAACGACAATCGTCTGCATACCCTCCTCCCCTGCGGTTTTTCTCTCATTATACACCTTTTGCGGCGGCGCGGCAACCGTTTTGAACGGCTCTGCGGTGCGCGCAGACCGACGGAAACCATTCAGGAAATTGACAAACCGCCCTTCGTATGCTATGCTGTAACCGTGCTGCCACAGGCGGCGCGGGTACGGCAGCATGAACAAATAATTTTTCTCAAATAAGTTGACGTACCCCCCCCCGCATATGCTATGCTTATACGGAAAGCCGACGCCGCTCTCTTGCGGAACGCGGCGCCGAAACAAGGAGATGCCATGAACACACCCGTATTGGAGATCGAGCACTATACAAAGAGCTATGACGGCAAGCGCAACGCCGTCGAGGACCTGACGCTGACCGTGCGCGAGGGCGACATCTACGGCTTTATCGGGCAGAACGGCGCGGGCAAGACAACGACGCTGCGCGCCTGCGCGGGCGTGCTCGATTTCAAAAGCGGCGACATCCGCATCTGCGGGCGCTCCGTAAAAAAGGAACCCGTGCTCTGCAAGCAGATGACCGCCTATATCCCCGACAACCCCGACCTGTACGACTACCTCACGGGCATCCAGTACCTGAATTTCGTAGCCGACATCTACGGCGTGGAAAAGGGCGTGCGGCGGGAGCGCATCGAACGCTACTGCGGCATGTTCCGCATCGAAGGCGACCTCTCCTCCCTCATCGGCGCGTATTCGCACGGCATGAAACAAAAGCTCGCCGTGACGGCGGCACTGCTGCACGCGCCGAAGCTCCTCCTTTTAGACGAGCCGTTCGTGGGGCTGGACCCCGAGGCGGCGTTCAAATTAAAAGAGGTGTTCCGCGAAATGTGCGCGGAAGGGGCGGCGATCTTCTTCTCCACGCACGTTCTGGACGTCGCCGAAAAGCTGTGCGGGCGCATCGCCATCATCAAGGACGGGCGGCTGGTCGCGGACGGCGCCACCGACGAGGTGCGCGGCGACGAGAGCCTGGAACAGGTCTTTCTGGAGGTGCTCGGCAGTGAAGGCTAAATGGGCGCTGCTCACAAAAATACAGCTTTTAGAGCTGTTCGGGCTGAATAAGGCGCGCCACACCTCCGACGGGCGGGTGCGGCGGCGCACGTTCGGCGCGGCGATTTTGCTCGGCTTCGTCGGCGTCATCCTCGTCGCGTTCACTGCGGCGGTGTGCATCCTGCTCGCGCGGGCGCAGATGGGCGCGCACGTTCCTGCCTTCATGCTCGCGATCTCCTCCTTCACCGTCTTTCTGTACGCGCTCGTGCGCGGCGGCGGGGAGCTGTTCGCCGTGCGCGACTACGACCTCGTCATGAGCATGCCCGTAAAAAAGCGGGACGTCATCCTCTCGCGCCTCCTCTGCGCGTACGTACCCAACCTCGCGTTCACGCTCGTGTTCATGCTGCCCGCGATGATCGTGTACTTCGTGTACTGCGGATTCTCGTTCGGGGCGCTGGGCGCGATTTTGCTTGCGACGCTGTGCGCGCCGCTCGCGCCGCTCGCCGTCGCGCTGACGCTGGGCACGCTGCTCTCCGCGCTGACGGCAGGCTTCCGCTACCGCAACACGCTGCGCGCCGTGTTCGGGATCCTCGTGTTCGGCGCACTGATGGCGCTGTACTTCTGGTTCTCTTTCTCCGCAAGCGAGGATATGGGAGCGGACCTTGCAAACATAGCGGACGTGCTCATAGGCAAGGCATACCCGCCCGCGCTGCTGCTCGACCGGACGCTCGCAGGCGGCGCGGTCTGGGCGGTCTTTGCCTTTGCGGGCGGCTCGCTGGCGCTCGCCGCCCTCTTCTGCCTGGTCGTCGCCGCATGCTACACGCGCATCCATGCCTCTTTGCAGGCGCGCGGCGCGAAAAAGGCATATAAGGCGGAACAGGTAAAGAGCTCTTCCGCGTTCGCCGCGCTCGTCAGAAAGGAGTTCAAGCGGCTGTTCGGCTCTACCGCATATCTGTTCAACAGCGTGGGCGGGCTGCTCGTCCTCGTCGTTCTCGTCGTCGTCCTGCTCCTCGGGTTCGGCGATTCGATGTTCTCGGAGGCGCAGATCCTTACGCGCGTGCCCTATTCGCTGGCGGGGCTGTGCGCCGCCTTTCTCGGCACCGCCTGCCCTGCCGCGTCCGCCCTCTCTCTGGAAGGCTCCTCGCGCGGGCAGCTCTTTGCGATGCCCGTCTCCGCGCGCAAGATCCTGCTCGCCAAGGCGACGCCGACGCTCGTTCTGGACGGGCTCGTCTCGGCGGCGGTCTCGATCGTCTGCTGCGCCGTCGTCGGCGCGCCGTGGCATGCGTACCTGCTCTGTCCCCTTTCGGGCATCGCTGCGGCGGCGCTCGTCGCGTTCGGCGGGATCTTCCTCAACTATAAGTTCCCGAAGTACGACTGGACGCAGGAGATACAGGCGGTCAAACGCGGCGCACCCGTGATGATCCTCTCCTTCGGCATGCTCGTCCCGGGCATGATCGTGACGGTGCTCACCCTCGTCTTCGGCTGGATCCCCCTGCTCGTCTTTGCGGTGCTCTGCGCCGTCCTCGCGATCCTTACGGCTGCCTTACTCGGAAAGGCGAAACTGTATGTGTGATATAAAAACGCAACCGACTTCAGAAAAATTAAAGCCGCAAGCGGCGGGAAGTTCTTCCCGCCGCCTGTTTTTTTGTAAAGCCGCTGTTTGCAAACTTTTACAAATCACTATTTTTTAAGAGTATTTTTTACAAGACCGCTTTTCTCGGGAAAACCGCGTTCACATCTCCTTTTTCAGCTCGTCAGCAATAGCCGTGCCGTTGCTCGTACCGATGCGCTCGGCGCCCGCCTCCGCCATGGCGCGCGCCTGCTGCGCGGTGCGCACCCCGCCCGACGCCTTGACGCTGCACACGTCGCCCGCGACCTGCCTGAGCGCCTTCACGTCCTCGACCGTGGCGCCGCCGCCGAAGTAGCCCGTACTCGTTTTAAGGAACGCCGCCCCGCCGTCGCGCGCGGCGGCGGCGGCTTTGAGCATCTCGTCGCGGGTGAGCAGCGACGTCTCCAGAATCGCCTTGACGGGCCGCCCCTTCGCCGCCTTGACGACCTTCTTCACCTCGCGCTTTACGTACCCGTAATTCCCGTTTTTGACGGCAGAGAGGCAGATGACCATGTCGATCTCGTTCGCGCCGTCTAAAACGGCGCGCTTCGTCTCGTACACTTTGGTCTCCGTCTTGTTCTCGCCCATGGGGAACCCGACGACGCAGGCGATCTTCACATCGGGCGCCTTTCTGAGATAGGAATAACACGCGGAGACGTACACGGGCTGCACGCACACCGCGCCGAACCCGTATTCGACCGCCTCGGCGCACAGCTTTTTGATCTCGTCTTTGGTCGCCGTCTGCCGAAGGAGGGTGTGGTCGATCATGCCGATCAGCCTGTGCAGCTCCTCCAGCTTTTTCTCCTGCTTATACGCCTCGAACGCGCGGCGTTCCGCCTCCTCAGACGTCGCCGCGGCGCGCTGTGCCGCCTCGTCCGCGCGTCGGGCTGCCGACGCCGCCCTTTCAGCCGCCGTCTCCGCCGCCTTTTCCGCAACGCTCTTTTCCGTCTGTGCGGCACTCTCGGCCGCCTCTTTCTTCTTCCCGAACATGGTTCATTCCTCCGCTTCTATATAGTCATAGACAAGTTTTTCGGGTCTGTACTCCCGCAGATACGAAAACGCCGAGCGCGCCCTTCCGAGCGCCTCCGCCGCCTCCCCGCGACAGTACACGCGCGCAATCTCCTCCCCCGCGCGCACGGGGTCGCCGTCCCGCCGCGTCAGCACGATGCCGACGGTGTGGTCGATCGCGTCCTCCGCATGCTGCCGCCCGCCGCCGAGCAGCAGGCACGCCTCGCCGAGTTTCCGCGCCGCCACGCGCAGCACGCCGCCCTCCTCCGCGCAGAGCACGGCCTCCCGCGGGGCGAGGGGCAGGAGCGAGGCATCGTACACGGCGTGCGCGTCCCCGCCCTGCGCCGCGACGATCTCCGCAAGTTTTTTCAGCGCCGCGCCCGAGGCGATCGTCTCCTCCACGCGCGCACGCGCCTCTTTGTCGGGCAGCGAAAACGCCTGCGCGAGCAGCTTTTCCGCCAGAAACAGGGAGAGCTCCGCGAGCGCGTTCCTCTTGCCGCCGAGGATCGCGACCGCCTCGCGCACCTCCGCGTTGCACCCGATCGCATCGCCGAGCGGCGCGTCCATATTCGTGACGGCGGCGGAGACCTTCCGCCCCGCGCGCGCACCGATCTTCACCATCAGCCGCGCGAGCCGCTCCGCCTCCTTGGCGGTGCGCATGAAGGCGCCGTCGCCGTACTTTACGTCCAGCAGGATGACGTCCGCAAAGGACGCCAGCTTTTTGCTCATCACGGAAGAGGCGATGAGCGGGATGCTGTCTATCGTCGCGGTCACGTCGCGCACGGCGTACATGCGCTTGTCCGCGGGCACGGTGTGCTCCGTCTGCCCCGCGACCGCGCCGCCGACGCGCCCGATCTGCGCGGCGAACTCCTCCGCCGTGAGGGCGGTGCGAAAGCCCGCGAAACTCTCCAATTTGTCCAGCGTGCCGCCCGTGTGCCCCAGCCCCCTGCCCGAATACTTCGCGCAGCGGACGCCGAGGCTGCACAGCACGGGCACGAGGATGAGCGTCGTCGAATCGGACACGCCGCCCGTCGAATGTTTATCCGCAATGACGCCCGAAACGGGCGGGCGGATGGGCCTCTCCCCGCTTGCCGCCATCGCGTCGGTGAGGAGATAACTCTCCTCGTCCGTCATGCCGTTTAAGAGCACCGCCATGCAGAAGGCGGCGATCTGCGCGTCGGACGCGCTCCCGTCTGCCACCGCGCGCACGAAAAAGCGGATCTGCTCCTGATCAAGCTCCCGCTTTTGTTTCTTCGCGTCGATCACTTCATAGACGGTCATTCGGCAAGATCCTCCGCAATGCGGCAAACGCCGCCCCCTTTTCCCCCGCCGCGCGTGATAGAATAGAGCCGTTCACAGACGGGAGGGAACCCATGACGCTGCACCTGCTCGCCCCGACGCTGATCGGGGCGCTGTACCTCGCCATTTTGTTCATACTCTGTTTCGGCGCCGTCACAGGCGCAAAGCTGCTGCGGCGGTACCTCGCCGCGCGCAAAAAGCCCGCTCCCCCGCCGCCCGCGCAAAAGGCGGAACAGCCGCCCCCGCCCGAACCCAAGACGGTGTACTACCTCGTCGAGAAAAAGCGCACCGCAAAGCGGACGGAGTACAAGCAGCCGAAAAAGATCGACTTCAAATAGCGACCCGAAAGAGAGCCCCGAAGAAAAACACCCCTTTCAGAAGTGCTGCGGGCGGGCGCCGCTCAGTCCTCGTACTTCCGAAGGTTCTCGCCCTCGCCCCAGAGCCGCTCGAGGTGGTAGAAGAGGCGGCTCTCGTCGTTAAAGATATGCACGATGACGTCGTCGTAGTCCAGGACCCCCCAGCGCCCGTCGCGCACGCCCTCGGTGCGCAGCGGTTCGAAGCCTGCCTTGGAGAGGTGCTCTTCGAGGTTTTCGCACAGCGTGCGCACCTGCGTGCTGTTCCTGCCGCTCGCGATGATAAAGCAGTCGCACAGCGTCGTCTTTTCCCGCACGTCCGCAATGACGATGTCCTCCGCCTTTTTGGAGGAGAGGAACGAGCAGATCGCCTCGGTCAGTTCTTTTGTCTCCATAAAAATCTCCTTCTGTTCTTTCCGCGCCCGCAGGAGCGGAGCGCGTTTTTTCGGACGTCACCCGCCGCATAGCTTGGAGCGTATGCCCGCAGGAATGCGGCGCGTTTTTTCGGACGTCACCCGCCGCGTGGCTTGGGACGTCACCCGCGCCCGCAAACAGCAGGGCGCGTTTTTTGTGTCCCGCAGATGCCCGAGCCTTACGGGAAACGCCGCCGCTTATGCGGCAGTTCCCGCTTTACTTACGGACGGCTGCCCTTCTCTCCGCGCTTTTTTGCCGCGTGCAGGCGGGCGTAATAGTCGTACGCCTGCAAGGTGAGCGGGCACAGCTCGCCCTTCCCCTTCCGCAGGTATTTCACCTGATGTTTCAGGCACCTGTACATGCACTCATTCAGGTCGCCGAGATACGAGCGAAGTTTTTCCACGTGCGGGAAGTCCCTGCCGTTTTCGAGCATGTCCGCAAGGAAGACGATCTTCTCCGCAACGCCCATGTTCGGCCTGCCCGTGGTGTGGTAGCGGATCGCATCCAGCACTTCGGGGTCCTGCACGCCGAAGGTGTGCTCTGCGAGGTACGCGCCCGAAAACTGGTGCAGAACGGGCGCGGGGATCCCTTCGGGCGGGGTGAACCCCGCAAGCTCGGGCGCCTCGGGCGGGAGGTTTTTCGCCGCGTCGTGCATCGCCGCAGCCTGCACGATCTTCCCCTCGGGGCAGCCGTTTTTGCGCGCGAGCTCCGCCGCGAGCAGCGCGACGCGCACCGTGTGCTTTTTCCGCGCGGGCTTTAAATACTTCAGCGCCGCCTTCACGCCGTCCACGCGGTACAGCCGCCGCGCCTCGATATAGTCGATGACGCTCTCGGGCAGGTACGGGCGCACGTCCTCGCCCAGTGCGCACAGCACGCGCGCCCGCGTGGAGGAGATATTCCGCCCCGTATAGGGGAGCAGGCGGAACTTTTTTCTGAACTTCATCTGAAAACGGAGCTGTTCGCCCTTCAGCGGCGCGTCCCCCTCGCGGTAGCACACGACAAGCTCCGCAAGGGAGAGGATGGTCTCCGGCTCTCTCCAGGTATAGAAGTCGCGCAGCATGTCCGACCCGACGAGCAGGTACAGCTCCGCATCGGGATAGCGGCGGCGGAAGTAGCCGAGGGTCAGATACGTATAGCTGATGCCGCCCGCGTTGCACTCGTAGGCGCTGACCTCGCAGTTTTTCACCTGCGAAAAGGCGAGCCGCGCCATCTCCAGCCTGTCCTCGGGGGAGGCGGCGGCGCCGTGCTTGTGCGGCGCAATGTACGCAGGCACCGCGATGAGCTTGTCCGTGCCGAGCGTCTCCGCGGCGGCGCGCGCCATATTCACATGTTCGGCATGGACGGGGTCGAAGGACCCGCCGAAGATCGCGATTTTCATTTGCTCCTGTTTCTTTATGGGAAAGATCCCGCACGCATATACCTGCTGAGGCGGTTTTTTTAAGTATAGCACAACTTTCGCGCACTGACAAGGTTTAAAAACCTTTTTATTCGGGAAAAATCGAAAAGCGCCGCGGAATGCGGCGCCCTACACAAACCCTGCAAGGAGCAAACGATGAAACGCATCGACCTGCCGCTCTGGTCGGACACGCTGTGCCTGTTCTTCTGCCTGCTGCTCTTCTTTTTCGCGGTGTTCCGCTTTTCCCTGCCGCTGTGGGCGGCGCTCCTCCTCGCGCTCGCCGCCGCGGGCGCCGCGGCGGCGCTGCTGTTCCTGTTCCTGCGCGCACGGCGCAAAAAACGGCACGCGAGCGAGGGGGAACAGCGGGCGATCGGCGAACTTGCCTTTCACCTCGCCATGAGCGCACCCGAAAAGAACGCCGAACTGCTCGCAAAGTGCCTCAACGCCGCAGAGGCGAAAAAACGCCTCGCGGACGGGAGCACCCCCGCTGCGGAAAGCCCGCCCGCAGACGGCGGCGCGGACACAGACAGCAACGCGAATACAGAGGGCGCGGACACTGCGGACGGCGGCGCAAACACAGACGGCGCGGGCGGCGCCAAAGCGCATTCCCCCACCGCGGACGGGCCGCCCCCCGCGCCCTACCGCGCGAAAAAGGACACCGTGCTCTCCGCACAGAGCCGCGCGCTCGTGCGGTTCCGCTTTGAAAAGGTGACGGCGGACGAGCTCTCGCCCCTCGTGCGCGCCAAAGAGGAGAGCAAGGCGGCGTTCGCGGGCGCGTTCACGGACGAGGCGAAAAAACTTGCGGATTCCTTCGGGCTGCGCCTCGTCGAGGCGCCCGAAGTGTACGCGCTCGTCAAGGAGAGTGGCTGCATGCCCGACCCGCTCATCGCCCCGCCCGTAAAGAAGAGCGGCTTTTTGCAGAAACTGCG
Source organism: Clostridia bacterium (assembly GCA_017886895.1). Taxonomy (GTDB): domain Bacteria; phylum Bacillota; class Clostridia; order Christensenellales; family Borkfalkiaceae; genus Borkfalkia. The sequence continues at coordinate 10,291 of JAGHJD010000073.1, forward strand.
CGCGGGCGTGCGCCGCAAAGCGTGGCGCGGCTATGCGTTCGCAGGAATATCGCTTCTGCTGTTTTCCCTGCTGACCATCTTCCCCGTCTACTATATCGTGACGGGCAGCATCCTGCTCGCCGCGGCGCTCCTCGTCCGCTTTTTCGGGAAAAAAGACTGACCAAGGACGCAAGACCGCGCGCCCGAAAGCATGTTCGGGCGCGCGGCGCATTTTTAAACCTGTTCGCCTATTTGTTCCATGCGACGCGGTTCTTCTCCGCGGTGCGGGAGCGGATCGCATCCCACAGCTTGCCGTACTCGGCAACGAGCGTCGGCGCGAGCGTCAGCGCCGCCACGATCAGCCACTGCTGCCAGCCGAGCGCCGTCAGCCCGAAGAACCCCGCAACGGGCGGGATCGCCGCCAGAAGGACAAAGAATACGATCATCGCGCCGCAGCTTATATAGAGCTGCGGATTGTCCTTTACGCGGTACTTGTACAGCATCTTGCGGCTGCGCACGGTGAGAACGTGCAGCACGGAAGTAAAGCCCGTGACGAGGAACGCCATCGTCTGCCCGACCATGACCGCCTCCGCCGCGGTCAGCCCGCGCGCGGCGTCCGTCTGCTGTTCACGCAGCAGCTCTTCCGCGTCGGTCTCATACGCCTGTTTCATAGGTTCACCTCCTTTCTCTTCTGTCCGTCAGAACGAAAAAATGCCGATGATACAGTCTATCATATCACGGCATCCTTGGCAAGTTTGTTCTGTGCTTTACAACACTATTTTATTTAATTTTCACAGATATATACTGAAACTTTATAGCTGAATATGCTCGAACTCTTTGCGCGAAGAGCGGCGGTACAGGATGACCTTCCTGCCGATGACGGCGACGCACTCCGCCGAAAGGCGGGCGGCAAGCTCGTCGCCGAGGCTGCGCGCATCCTCCTCCGCATTCGTCAGCACGTTGATCTTGATGAGTTCGCGCGCCTCGAGCGCGTCCGAAAAGGAGCGGAGCATGTTTTCGCTCATGCCGCCCTTGCCGAACTGCCCGACGGGCTGCAGATTCGCCGCAAGACTCTTCAGATGACTTCTCTGTTTGCTCGTTAACATAGAAAAAAACCTCTCTTTTTTCCTTCGGGCACGAAGGTGAATATACCGAAAGCCCGCTTTGCCTCGTTTCGGTAATGTACCCCCCAATTTACCGCAAACTTACGGCTCTTAGGGAAAGGGGTGAATGTGTACGATTTCTAATAAACACTTGCAAAAGCAAAAACCACGCTTTTTGCTTTTGCACCTTGCGCTTTATGGAAAGCGTGAAGGAAGAGGGTGAATTTGCGGCATTTCTATAATGGTGTGCCCTAAAAGATGCCGCAAAGAGGGAGAAAC
>JAGHJD010000013.1 GCA_017886895.1 Clostridia bacterium
CGTAGGGAAGCCATACTTTGTTGACATAGTGCAGAATGTCTTCGCTCGGTTTGTGGTCGTGCTCACCGTAGCATTGCAGGACTTTATGGTTGCGGAGAGAGTATTCGAGCGTAACGAGCGGTGTATCTTGCGTCAACATATCGGAGCTATTACTGGCGCCGTTTCTGACATGTAGAGGAATGAACCCGAAAACGAATTAATCTAAAAACAGGCGCGCGGCGGAAATTTCCGCCGCGCGCCTGCGCTTGTGTTTTGTTTTTATTCGGTCGTGCGGGTGCGTCCGCGCCCCGTTCTGCCCGTCGTGCGGGTGCGTCCGCGCCCCGTTCTGCCCGCCGTGCGGGTGCGTCCGCGTCCTGCCCGTCGGTATGCCTTACTTTCTCCGATCCAGCAGGAGGGCGAGCACCACCTTGTTGATGTGCAGCCTGTTCTCCGCCTGGTCGTAGACGATGGACTGCGGGCCGTCGATGACCTCGGCGGCGACTTCCTCGCCGCGGCGGGCGGGCATGCAGTGCATGAACACGGCGTCCTCTTTGGCGAGCGCCATCACCTCGGGGGTGACGCGGTAGCGCGCGAGCTTGCGCTTTTTGTTCTCGTCGTCCTCGTCGCTCATGGAGATGAACACGTCCGTATAAACAATGTCCGCGCCGCGCACAGCCTCGGCAATGTCGTCGGTGATGAGCACGTTGCCGAACTGCATGCCGCGCTCGACGATGCTTCTCGACGGGCTGTACCCGTGCGGGCTGGCGATGGCGACGTCCATGTTCACCTTCGTGCAGCCCATGATGAGGGAGTTGGCGACGTTGTTCCCGTCCCCGATATAGGCGATCTTCAAATCGTCCAGCCTGCCCTTCTGCTCCCACACCGTGAACAGGTCGGAGAGCACCTGAAGGGGGTGCGTCTCGTCCGTGATGCCGTTGATGACGGGGATCGCGCTGTACTTTGCAAATTCCTCGACCTGCGTTTCGGTGAAGGCGCGCAGAACGAGCGCGGAGATGCCGTACCTGCCCAGCATGACGGCGGTGTCCTTGATGCTCTCCCCGCGCGAAAGCTGCGTCTCGTTCTTGGGGAGGAAGAGGTAATCGCCGCCGAGCTGGCGGATGCCCATCTCGAAGGAGACGCGCGTGCGCGTCGAGGCGTTCCCGAACAGCAGCGCGATCGTCTTCCCGCGCAGGATGGGCTTGTTCTCGCCCACGCGGAACCGCTTTTTCAGCCCCTTTGCGGTGTAGAGGATCTCGAAGATCTCCTCCGTGGTGAGGTCGGCAAGGCGCAGAAGGTTCTCCTGCCGCAGGCGGTATTTCGGCGAATATTTATTGATGTCCATAACGTTTCCTTTCTTTTTGCCGTGGGCGGGCGCGCCCGCCCTGTTTTTTTCGGTATCAGATACTGACAGTATACTATAAAAAGGCGAAAAACACAAGCAAAGGGCGCGCTTTTACCGCCTTTTGCGGGCGGTTGGGCAAATTTAACAGAAACGCACGTATTATTTGTGATTATTGCCCATTGCTTTTTTGCGGCGGAAAGGGTAAAATAGATTATAGATAAATTCAACCACATAGGGAGGAATGGTTTATGGCAAGCCTTTTGCTCAAAGGGATCTACAAGGTGTATCCTTCCGGCGTCACCGCCGTTACGGACTTCAACCTTGACATCAAGGACAAAGAGTTCATCGTCTTCGTCGGTCCTTCCGGCTGCGGTAAGTCGACGACGCTGCGCATGATCGCGGGCCTTGAAGAAATTTCCAAGGGCGAACTGTACATCGACGGCAAGCTGGTCAACGACGTCGTGCCGAAGGACAGGGACATCGCGATGGTGTTCCAGAACTACGCGCTGTACCCGCACATGAGCGTGTACGACAACATGGCGTTCGGTCTCAAGCTGCGCAAAGTCCCTAAACAGATCATCGACGAGCGCGTGAAAGAGGCTGCGGCGATCCTCGGCATCTCCGATTACCTCACCCGTAAGCCGAAGGCGCTCTCCGGCGGTCAGCGCCAGCGTGTCGCGCTCGGCCGTGCGATCGTCCGCGAGCCGAAGGTGTTCCTCCTCGACGAACCTCTGTCCAACCTCGACGCGAAGCTGCGCGCCCAGATGAGGACGGAGATCTCCAAACTGCACGCACGCCTCGCGACCACGTTCATCTACGTCACGCACGACCAGATCGAGGCGATGACGATGGGTACGCGCATCGTCGTCATGAAGGACGGGTTCATGCAGCAGGTCGATACCCCGCAGAACCTGTACGATTACCCGATCAACCTGTTCGTCGCGGGCTTTATCGGCACGCCGCAGATGAACTTCTTCCCCGCAACGCTCACCAAGCAGAACGGGCGCGTGTACGTCGAATTCGTCAACAATAAGATCCTGCTTCCCAAGTCCGTCGAAGTGCGCATTCAGAACATCGACGACTATCTCGACACGGGCAAGGCAGTCACGCTGGGCGTCCGCCCCGAGGACATCCACGACGAGGAGAACTTCATCTCCGCTTCCCCCGACACCGTCATCAAGGCGTTCGTCGAGGTCGTCGAAAAGCTCGGCGCGGAGACGCAGATCTACTGCAAGCTCGACTTCAAAGAGGGCGAGCAGATCGAGGACGCGACGGACGTCATCGGCGGTTCCTCCAACATGGTCGCGAAGATCGATTCGCGCAGCAACGTCGGCCGCGGCGAAGTCGTGGAGCTTGCCATCGACGCGCGCCATATCCATATCTTCGACAGCGAGACGGAGATGTCTCTCCTCGCGCGTGACGAAGGGTATGAGATCACGCCCGAGAACGAGGCGTCCTCCGCATTCGTGCCGCTGACCCCGCAGGAGATGCGCGCGATCATCGAGAAGAACAGGGTCATCACCAAGGAAGAGAAGAAGGCGATGCGCCGCGAGGCGCGCGCAGAGGCGCGCAAAGAGCGCCTTGCCGCCAAGGAAGAGTCCGCGCAGGCGGCTGAGGAGACCGAAGAGGTCCCCGCAGAAGAGCCCGCAGCGGAAGAGGCAGACGTCTTTGAGGCTCCTGCCGCAGAGGAAGTCCCCGTCGAGGCGGCTCCCGCAGAGGAAGCGCCCGCCGCAGAGGAGGCCCCTGCAGAAGAGGCTCCTGCCGCTGAAGAGGCGCCCGCAGAGGAGGCGCCGGCAAAGAAGACTTCTTCCCGCAAGAGGAAGTAATCCGAAAGAAACAACTGAGAGGGGGCTGCCGCGATTAGCGGCGGCTCCCTGCTTTGTCTTTTGCGCCCCCCCGCATCCGCGTGTGGGCAAGTGCGGGTCATCCCCGTGCGGTGCGCGGCGGGGCACGCATGAGGACGTCGCCCGTCAAGCGGGCGCAAGACGTGCCGTTTGCGGAAAGCCGCGTCGCCTGTTAAGCGGGCGAAAGACGTGCCGTTTGCGGAAAGCCGCGTCGCCTGTTAAGCGGGCGGAAAAATCACCGCGCCACGGAAAGCCGCGCCCGCAAAGTTACCGATAAAAAGGAGCGACTGCATGGGAGAAGTTCTGCTCGATGCGCTCATTGACAGCCTGAAAATATTTCCGTTCCTGTTCCTGATGTATCTTCTCATCGAAATTCTGGAGCACAGGACGAATATCAGCCGCAACAGCAACGTTCTGCGCGGCAGGCTCGCGCCCCTGTTGGGGGCGGCGGTCGGCATCATCCCGCAGTGCGGGTTTTCGGTGATGGCGGCAAAGCTGTACGACAAGCGCCTCATCCGCACGGGCACGGTGCTCGCGGTATTTCTGGCTACGTCGGACGAGGCGCTCATTCTGCTGCTCTCCTCTGGCTCGGGTTCGGCGGCGCTCTCCGTCATGCCGCTGATCGCGATCAAATTCGCGGTTGCGGTCGGGGTGGGGTATGCCGCGAACGGCATCTGCCGCAGGGAAAAGCTCGAAGAGCTGCCGGAGGGCGAGGAGGTCCACGGCAACGCCTGCGGGCACGACCATGAGGGAGAGGGGGATTCTCCCGTCAAACAGTATCTTGTGCACCCGCTGCTGCACTCGCTGGAGATCTTCGCTTACCTGCTGCTCGTCAATATCCTGTTCGGCATGCTCATCCACTTCATCGGCGAAGAGAACATCTCCGCCTTTTTAGACAGCGCGCTGTGGCTGCAGCCGCTCATCGCGTCCGTGGTCGGGCTGATCCCGAACTGCGCGAGCAGCGTGCTCATCACGGGCGCGTTCACGGGCGGCTACCTCACCTTCGGCGCGATGGTCGCGGGGCTGTGCGTGAATGCGGGGCTGGGGTTCGTCGTGCTCTTCAAAAACGTGAAGCGCTGGCGGCGCAACCTCGTCCTGCTCGGCGTGCTGTTCGCGATCGGCGCGGCGGCGGGGTACGCAACGACGGGCGTGACGGTGCTGTTCGGCATCTGACGGGGAAAAGCGTGCGCGCCGCCTGTTTGCGGCGCGCCGTTCGGTTTTTTTGCCGTCTTGCGCGTTCGGACGCGCAAAATTTTTTGAAAAGCATTGAAAGTACGCGCTTTTTGTGATATGATAGTAGAAAAGCAAATCTGAAATTCCTGAGAAGGGGGATCACTCTCTATGACGATCGGTGAAGTCGTAAAACTTTTGGACGCGGAGATCCTCTGCGGCGAGGACAGGCTGGATACCGAGATCCACACCGCCTGCGGGTCGGATATGATGAGCGACGTTCTGGCATACGTCAAAGA
>JAGHJD010000074.1 GCA_017886895.1 Clostridia bacterium
CGCGCGCTGTAAATTAAAACAATCTATTGCGCGCGCAAAAATCACACTTTTTGCAAGCGCACTCAATTTGCCGCATACCTGCGGCTTTATGAAAAGGGGTGAACGCGCGCGATTTCTATAATACGAAGCCCCAAAACATCGCGCGCGGAGGGGAAAACGCCATCTCGTAAGAGTGGCGGTGTCCCCTCAAATCACGGCAAATCGCAGCGCCTTTGCGCGAGATTTGCGTGAACCCGTTTTCTTACTTGTCGTTCAGGCAAGCAATCCCCGGCAGCACCTTCCCCTCCATCAGCTCGAGCGACGCGCCGCCGCCCGTGGAGATGTGGGTCATCTTGTCGGCATAGCCGAGCTGCTGCACGGCTGCCGCGCTGTCGCCGCCGCCGATGATCGTGGTCGCGTCCTTCGCGTCCGCCATCGCCTGCGCGATCGCCTTGGTGCCTGCGGCGAGGATGGGGTTCTCGAACACACCCATGGGACCGTTCCAGACGACCGTCTTCGCGCCCTTGATCGCATCCGCAAACAGCTTGCGGCTCTCTTCGCCGATGTCAAGCGCCTCTTTGTCGGCGGGGATCGCGTCGATCTTCACCGTCTCGACCGCGATGGGCGCGTCGATGGGATCGGGGAAGGAGTCCGCAATGACGGCGTCGACGGGCAGAAGGAGCTGTTTGCCGAGCTCTTTCGCCTTTGCCATCATGTCCTTGCAGTAGCCGATCTTCTCGTCGTCGACGAGGGATTTGCCGATCTCATAGCCCTGCGCCTTGATGAAGGTGTATGCCATGCCGCCGCCGATGATGAGCGTATCGCACTTGGCAAGCAGGTTGTTGATGACGTTGAGCTTGTCCGCGACCTTTGCGCCGCCGAGCACCGCCACGAAGGGACGGACGGGGTTTTCGAGGCTGTTCGCCATCACGTCGATCTCCTTCTGGATGAGGAACCCGCAGACGGCGGTCTTGACAAGGCCGTATTCGACGATCGCAGCCGTGGAGGCATGCGAGCGGTGCGCGGTGCCGAACGCGTCGTTCACATAGATGTCGCAGTAGGACGCGAGTTTTTTGCAGAACTCGAGGTCGCGCCCCTCCTCGCCCGCGTAGAAACGCAGGTTTTCAAGCAGGACGCACTCGCCCTCTTTGAGCGCCGCGACTTTCGCCGCCGCGTCGGGCCCGACGACGTCCGCCGCGAACGTCACTTTATTGTCCAAAAGCTGATTGAGTCTGTCTGCAACGGGCTTGAGCGTGAGCTTGACGGGGTCGTTCTTCTTCGCCTTGGCGATGTACTCCGCCGTCGCCGCCTCGCGCTCGGATTCGGGCAGCGCCTCGACCGCCTTCTTCTCCTTCTTGTTGAGTTTGACCTTTTCGTCGAACACGTTGTGCGGCTTGCCCATGTGCGAGCAGAGCACGACTTTCGCGCCCTGTTCCATCAGATACTTGATGGTCGGCAGTGCGCCCATGATGCGGTTTTCGTCGGTGATCTTCCCGTCCTTCATGGGGACGTTGAAGTCGCAGCGGACAAGGACGCGCTTGCCCTTGACGTCTACATCGGTGACAGACTTCTTGTTCATAGCTCATTTTCTCCTTTTGGATTTTATCCAAATACTATGATATACTTTTTTGTAAAATTTGTCAAGTGCGGCCGCAAAAAGCACGCGAAATTTCTTCGCCCGGCGGGCGCACGCCCCGCCCGCGCGTCTATCTCCCGTCTCCCCGCAATCTTCCCGCAAGCTGCGCGCCCGCGTAGCCGTGCTGCCGCCACGCCTCGTAGACGGCGACGGCGACGGAGTTGGAAAGGTTCAGCGAGCGGATCTCCCCTGCCATGGGCAGCCGCACGCACTTTTCGTAGTTTGCAGCCAGAAGAGGTTCGGGCAGCCCCTTCGTCTCCTTGCCGAACACGAGGAAGTCGCCCTCTTCGTACGCTATATCGCTGTGCGTCTTTGCCGCTTTGGTCGAAAAGAACCAGAACCTGCCCTGCGGGTACTTTGCGAACAGCTCGTCCGTGCCGTCGTAGTACGAGATGTCCACGAAATGCCAGTAATCCAGCCCCGCGCGCTTTAAATACTTGTCCGTCACCTCGAACCCGAGCGGGCGCACGAGGTGCAGGCGGCAGCCCGTGGCGGCGCAGGTGCGCACGATATTGCCCGTGTTCTGCGGGATCTCCGGCTCGACGAGCACGATATTGAACATACTTTCCTCCGTCCGATAAAAGCGCTCCCCGCACGGGGAGCGCTCCTTTTTATTCGAGTTCGCGCAGCTGCGCCTCTACTTTCTCCTTCATGCCGATGAACTTTTCGAGCTTTGCCCGCTCCTGCTCCACCAGCGCACGCGGCGCCTTTTCGACAAACCCGCGGTTCTGCAGCTTGCCGTCCGCGCGGGCGATCTCGCCGAGGATGCGGTCCAGCTCCGCCGAAAGGCGCGCCCGCTCCTTTTCGGGGTCGACGAGTTCGCCGAGCGGCACGTACACCGTACACGTCTCCGTCACCTGCGACATCGTCTTTTCCGCGACGTCCGCGCCGCTCTCGACAAAGGCGATCTCGCTCGCACCCGCGAGTTTGAGGACGGAGCCCGCGTTCGCCTGCACAACGCGCCTGTTCGGCACAGAAACGTACAGTTTGACCTTCTTGGACGGCGGGCAGTTGACGCTCGTCTTCATGTTGCGCACCGCCTTGATGATGTCCATGACAGGCTCGAACGCCTTCGCCTCTTTCTTATAGGCAAGCTTTGCGTTGTAGCGAGGGAACTCGGCGACCATGATGCTCTTGCCCTCGTTCCCGGGGATATTGCGCCAGATCTCCTCCGTGATGAAGGGCACGAACGGATGCAGAAGGCGCAGCGCGTTGTCGAGCACAAAGCACAGCACGCCGAGCGTCGCCGCCTTCTTCCCCTCGTCCCCGCCGTAGAGCGCGTTTTTGGAGAGCTCGATATACCAGTCGCAGAAGTCGCTCCACAGAAAATCGTACAGCGTGCCCGCGGCGATGCCCAGCTCGAATTTGTTCATGTTGAGCGTCACCTCGCGGATGCAGCTCTCCAGCCGCGAGACGATCCACTTATCCGCAGGCGAGAGCCGTATCTCCGAAAGGGGCGGGACCTTCATCCCCTCGCAGTTCATGAGCACGAACCGCGACGCATTCCAGACCTTGTTCAGAAAGTTGCGCCCCGCCTCGACCTTCGTCCTGCTGTAGCGGGTGTCGTTGCCCGGCCCCACGCCCGAGATGAGCGAAAAGCGCAGCGAATCGGCGCCGTACTCGCCGATGACCTCCAGCGGGTCGATGCCGTTGCCGAGGGACTTGGACATCTTGCGCCCCTGTTCGTCGCGCACGATGCCGTGCAAAAGCACGTCGCGGAACGGGACCTTGCCCGTGTGCTCGATGCCCGAAAAGATCATGCGGGCGACCCAGAAGAAGATGATGTCGTACCCGCAGGAGAGCACGTCGGTGGGGTAAAAATAGTTGAAGTCGTCCGTCTTGTCGGGGTAGCCGAGGGTGGAGAAGGGCCACAGCGCCGAGGAGAACCAGGTATCCAGCACGTCCTCGTCCTGGTGAATGTGCTTACTATGACAGTGCGCGCATTCCGAGGGGTCGGTCTTGCTGACCGTCATCTCGCCGCAGTCGGCGCAGTACCACACGGGGATGCGGTGCCCCCACCAGAGCTGGCGGGAGATGCACCAGTCTTTAATGCCCTCCATCCAGTTGAAATAGATCTTCGCAAACCGTTCGGGCGTGAACTTGATCTTGTTGCGCGCGACGGCGTCGATGGCGGGCTTTGCGAGCGGCGCCATTTTGACGAACCACTGTTTGGAGACGATGGGTTCGACCGTGCTGTGGCAGCGGTAGCAGTGCCCCACGTTGTGCTTGTGCGGCTCGATATTCACGAGCGCGCCGCAGGCTTTGAGGTCCTCCACGATCTTTTCGCGCGCGGCGTAGCGGTCCATGCCGCAGTACGCGCCCGCCTCTTCGTTCATCGTGCCGTCGTCGTTCATGACGCGGATGACGGGCAGCGAATGGCGCAGCCCCACTTCAAAGTCGTTGGGGTCGTGCGCGGGCGTGATCTTGACGGCGCCCGAGCCGAACTCCATGTCGACGTAGTCGTCCGCGACGACGGGGATCTCACGCCCGACCAGGGGCAGAACAAGTGTTTTGCCGACCATGTGCGCATACCGCTTGTCCTTGGGGTTGACGGCAACGGCGGTATCGCCCAGCATCGTTTCGGGGCGGGTCGTCGCCACGACGATAGACTCGTCGCTGCCTTTTACGGGGTATTTCAGGTGCCAGAAGAAGGAATCCTCCTCGCTGTACTCCACCTCCGCGTCCGAGAGCGCCGTCTTGCAGCTCGGGCACCAGTTGATGATGCGGTCGCCGCGGTAGATGAGCCCCTTTTCATAGAGGTTGACGAACACCTCGCGCACGGCGCGCGAGCAATTCTCGTCCATCGTGAAGGCGAGGCGGGACCAGTCGCAGGAGACGCCCATCTTCTTCATCTGCTCGACGATGCGCCCGCCGTATTTTTCCTTCCACGCCCAGGCGCGCTCCAGAAAGCCGTCGCGCCCCACGTCCTTTTTGGTCAGCCCCTCCGCCTTCATCTGTTCGACGATCTTGACCTCCGTCGCAATGGAGGCGTGGTCGCAGCCGGGAAGGTACAGGGCGGCATAGCCCTGCATGCGCTTGAAACGGATGAGCGCGTCGATGATGGTATTGTCCAGCGCGTGCCCGAGATGGAGCTGCCCCGTGATGTTGGGGGGCGGGATGACGATCGTGAACGGGATCTTTGCGGGGTCCGCCTCCGCGCGGAAGTACCCCTTGTCCATCCACTCTTTATACAGCCTGTCCTCAAACTCTTTGGGATCGTAATTCTTCTGCATATCCATTTCCGCTGACCTCTGCTGTCTCTGTTCTGCGGCGCCAAGTCTCACCGCGGCGCCGGTTCCGCCGTATAGAACATTATAGTAAATCGGGGCATGATTGTCAATTAAAAAAAGCGCGCGCAGCGCGCCGCACCCTCCCGCATTTTGCACAAAAAAACCGGGAAAGCGATCCGACCGCTCCCGCACGGCTTTTTCTTTTACCGCGGCAAAGGGCGCGCACACCTGCCGCACGGCGGCGCATACCATATAGTATTGATTTCCGCCCGCGGGCGGGAGGAGAAATGAACGGAGACAAATCCATGAAAAAGATCATAACGGCTATTCTGTGCGCGCTCTTTGCGGTGCTGCCCTTTGCCGCCTGCACCGAGAGCGGCGACGGAACGGTGATACGGCTCAACGAAGTGACGCACTCCATCTTTTACGCGCCGATGTACGCGGCAGAGGCACTCGGTTACTTCGAGGAAGAGGGCATCACGATCGAGCTGACCAACGGCGGCGGCGCGGACAACGTAATGGCGGCGGTGCTCTCGGGCTCGGCGGATATAGGGTTCTGCGGGCCCGAGGCGGCGCTGTACGTGCTCATCGGCGGGTCGGACGACGTGCCGACGGTGTTCGGGCAGCTCACAAAACGCGACGGCTCGTTCCTCGTTTCGCGGGTGGACGAGGCGGACACCTTCGACTGGGCGACTTCGCTCGAAGGCAAGGAAATTCTGGCAGGGCGCAAGGGCGGCGTGCCCGCCATGACGTTCGAATACGTGCTCAACCAGAACGGGCTGTACGACGGCACGAACGTGACGATGAACTACGACGTGAACTTCGACTACATGACGGCGGCGTTCGAATCGGGCATTGCGGACTACTGCACCATGTTCGAGCCGACCGCGTCCGACTACGAAGCGGCGGGGAAGGGATATATCGTCGCGTCCGTCGGCGAAGAATCGGGCGAGGTGCCCTACACCTGCTTTATCGCAAAGGAAAGCTGGCTGGAAGAAAACAGCGAAACGGCAGACGGGTTCCTGCGCGCGGTCATGCGGGCGATCGAGTATGTGAAAACCACGCCGAGCGCGGAATGCGCCGAACTTCTCGCCCCCTATTTCGACGGGACGGACGTGGATGCGCTCGCGACCTCGCTGGACAGCTATAAGGCGATCGACGCCTGGCAGGAGGATATGACGATGACAGAGGACGCGTTCAACCGCCTTCTGGACATCATCGACAACGCGGGCGAGCTGGAAAAAAGAGTTGCGCTCACAGACCTTGCGGACGTGGAGCGCTCCGCCGCGGTGTATGCCGCATTGCAGGCGGCATAGAGGCGCATGCCGTAAAAGAACTGCGCCGCGCGGGCGCTGTATGCAGCCCGCGCGGCGGAACGGTACGGAGAAACACCAATGGAAAACAACGGGAAGCAGGTGCTCGAATTTAAGGACGTGCGGCTCACCTACCACACCAAGGCGGGCGAGACGACAGCCGCCGAGCACATGAGTTTTTGCGTGGACGAAGGCGAATTCATCGCGGTGATCGGGCCTTCGGGCTGCGGCAAGACGACGGTGCTTTCGCTTGCGGCGGGGCTTTTGCGCCCCTCCGCAGGCGAGGTGCGCGTCGCGGGAGGCGCGGCGCACCCGGGGAATATCGGCTACATGCTGCAAAAGGACGAACTGTTCCCCTGGCGCACGGTGGAAAAAAATCTCTTTCTGCCCCTTGAGATCGGAAAGAGGGACACGCCCGAAAACAGGCGGCGCGCCGTGGCGCTCGCGGAAAAATACGGGCTGGGCGGGTTTTTAAAGCACTACCCCGCGCAGCTCTCGGGCGGGATGCGGCAGCGCGCCGCGCTCATCCGCACCCTCGCATCCGACCCGCGCCTGCTGCTGCTCGACGAGCCGTTCTCCGCGCTCGACTATCAGACGCGCCTGAACGTCTGCGAGGACGTCTGCCGCGTCATCCGCGAGGAGAAAAAGACGGCGCTGCTCGTCACGCACGATATTTCGGAGGCGATCTCCGCCGCCGACCGCATCCTCGTACTCAGCGCGCGCCCCGCGCGCGTCATCGCGTCGCACACGCTCGACTTTGCGGAGACCTCGCCGCTCAAACGGAGGGAATCGCCGCAGTTTTCGGGCTGGTTCGAACTACTGTGGAAGGAGCTGAACTTATGAAAAACAAATGGGACGCCGCCCGCGCGCGGGATAAAGCACCGCGCGCCGCGGGTGAGGGCGGCGAAAAACCGCGCGCCGACGGACTGCGCACAACAAAACCGCACGCAGAAAAACCGCGCGGCGGAAAAAAACAAAAACCGCTGTACTCACGCGAGCACATGCTCTACTTAAAAAAGCGAAAGCGCGAAACGGCGCTCGTACAGGCGCTGCGCGTCGGCGTGCTGCTGCTCATCCTCGGCGTGTGGGAGCTCGTCGCACAGCTTCGCATCGTCGACCCGTTCATCATCAGTTCGCCCTCGCGCATCTGCACGACGATCGCCGACCTTGCCGCGAACGGGACGCTGCTTTACCATATCTGGACGACGCTGTGGGAGACGCTCGCGGGCTTTGCGATCGCCGTCGTGCTCGGCACGCTCATCGCGCTGCTGCTGTGGTGGAGCGAACGGGCACTGCGCGTGCTCGAACCGTATATCGTCGTGCTCAACAGCCTGCCGAAGATCGCGCTCGGGCCCGTCATCATCGTCTGGTTCGGCACGGGATCCACCGCCATCCTGTTCATGACGGTGCTCGTCGGCATCATCGTGGCGATCCTGAACATGCTCGGCGGGTTCGCCGCGACCGACCCGGGAAAGATCCTTTTGCTGCGCTCGATGGGTGCGAGCAAATTCCAGATCCTGCGCAAACTCGTCATCCCCTCGTCCGTGCCCGCGTTCATCGGCATGCTGAAGATCTGCGTCGGCATGGCGTGGATCGGCTCGATCATGGGCGAATACATCAGCTCGAACGCGGGATTGGGCTACCTCATCGTCTACGGCGGGCAGGTGTTCCGCTTAGACCTCGTGATGGCGGCGACGGTGATCCTGTGCGTGCTCGCGGCGGGCATGTATGCGCTCGTCGCGCTGGCGGAAAAGGCGCTCGTCAAAAAATAGGCGGCGCAGCGAAAAGGCGCAGGCGAGGAGAAAGAGCAGCCCCGCCGCGCCCAGGAGCGGGTACACAAAGCGCACGATACGCGTAAGCCCGAGGAGGGAAAAGAGGAACATGCCCGCGCAGAGCAGCGCGCGCCGCAGCGGCGCGCGCGCTTTGCCCTGCTGCGCGCCGTGCAGCGGGTAGTAGGACGCGATGAGCGTCGTGAAGATGCCGCACGCGCTCACCGCCGCAAACAGCGCGCCCGCGACGCCCTCCGCCCCGACCGCGCGCAGAAAGGGCATCTCCGCATACAGCGCGTCCCCCGCCGCGCCGATATTCGCGAGCACGACCGCAGCCCCGAACCCGACCAGCCCCGCCGAGAGAGCGCACCCCGCGCCGCCCTCTTTCCTTCCGCTCCGCGCGCCCAGATCGCACGCGACGGGCGCGGCGAGAAAGAGATTCATCGCAACGTACAAGAGAATGCGGACAAGCCCCGTCCATGCATCCGCCTCTGCGACGGGCTGCGCGTACGCCGCAGTTCCCGGCGCCGCGGCGTACACGGCGAGGAAGAGCAGGATCGCGGGCACGAGCGCGAGGTTGACGGCATACAGCCCGCGCATGCCCGCATGCGCGAGCGCGAACGCGAACGCCGCGCCGGACAGAGCGAACAGGCAGCGCTCCGCACCAAGCCCGAGCGTTTCGCCAGCCAGAGCGGACAGCCCCGCCAGCATGCTGCCGCAGGTGATGAAGGAGCCGGCGAGCAGCGCCGCGCGCATCCACTTTGCGCGCCGCCCGAACACCGCCCGCAGGACGCCCGCAAAGCCGCCGAACCGCCTTCCGCACTCGAACAGCAGCAAAAAACAGGCGAAGAACAGGAGTGCCGCGACGGCGACGTGCGGCAGAAACCCGCCCGTCGGGAAAAAGCGGACGAGCTCCGCACCCGAAATGAACCCCGCGCCGATGACCGCGCCCGTCAGCGAAAACCCCGCTTTTGCCGCGCCGAACAGGGCGCCCGCGCCCTTTCTGCCGCTTATCAGCCTGCCGCCCGCGCCCGACGGGCAAAAAAACGTTTTCATACCCCTCTATTCTATTCGCGCCCCGCCGCCCGTTATGCGCGCCGAGAGCAGGCATATGCCGCCGCATCATGCCAAACCGCCGCGCACTTATAAAGCCGCGCCGCGCACAAAGTGCACGGCGCGGCGGCGTCAAAAAACAATATGGAGAGTTCACCGTAAGGAGACCTCCCGCGGACAAAACAAAAAGAGCGCAGAAAAACGCAAAGGGCGCAGGGCAATGCAAAAGGCGCAGGAAAATTGCCTGCGCCCCTGTGTTTCGTCTGTTTTTACCGCGGCTTTACGCAACGTCGGCAGTCGTCCAAACGGTACCCCCGTTGGACACCGACGTATAGGTATCGGGCAAATCGAGCTTGCCAGTCAGCGCCGCCGTCTCATCGGCGTCGTCGCAGTAGATCTGATACCTCTCTGCAAAGACGCAGTCCCCGTCCACCGTCAGAACGGTTTCGGGAACGGTCCAATCCCTGCCGACAACGTCCACGTTGACGCCGCCCCAGCCGTTGCCGCTCGTGTGCACGTTTTTGAGCGTCGCGACCGTATCGTTGACGAGGATCCCCACGCCGTCGTTGCCCGTCGCCGTAACGTCTTCAAGCGTGACTTCGCCCGCCTGCGCCAGATTGATGCCGTGGCCGTAGTCCGTTCCGCTGCCCGTGAGCGAAACATCCTTCGCGCCCGAAACGGTCAGGCTGCGGATCGTGACGTCCGCACCGTTCGTGACCGTGATGATGGAAGAATGCCCGCGGCTTGTGCCGTCATGCTGCCAGCCGCTCTCCGCAGCGGTCAGCGTAACGTCGCCGTTGCCCACCAGCGTGAGATCCTGCGTGACGAAAACCGTCTCGGTGAGCGTGTACGAACCCGCCGCAACCGCAATGGTCTTGCCCTCGTTCGCGGTATTTTCGACCGCCGCGATCAGCTCATCCGCACTGTCGACCAGAACGTCGTATGCCTCATTGACCGTGACCGTGCAGCTCGCCGTCACGTCGCCCGCCGTCGCCGTGATCGTAGCAGTGCCTGCGGCAACTGCCGTCACAACGCCGTCCGAAACGGTGGCGACTGCGCCGTCGTCCGTGCTCCATTCTACCGTGTCCGTGCTGTCCGCGGGCTCGACGGTCGCCGTGAGCGTCTCCGTTTCCCCGACCGTCAGGTCGAGCGTTTCGGCGCTGAGCGTGATGCCCGTTGCGGCTACCTGTTCTTCCGTCTCCTGATCGCACGCCGCAAACGCCGCCAGCGAAAGCGCGAGCGCCGCGCCGAGAACGGCGCAGGCAACAGCCTTCTTTTTCATGTTCTATACCTCCTGATTTTTGCCTACTCCTGTAGACCGGGGCTATTATAATGAAACTACCCCCCCCCGCGTCAACTGTCTGAATCCTCTGAAATCAGATTTTCGGAATTTTTTACAGTGCTTTCACTTTTTTGTCAACGTTGTCCTGTCCGTGCAGCATGACCGCAGCACCGCCTGCCCTGCCGCCGCTCTTTATCTGCCCGCTTTCGGCGGTCTTTTTGCACGATTCGTTTGCCCCTGCCTTCGGCAGTCTTTTTGCCTGATCTGCTTGCCCCTGCCTTCGATAGTCTTTTTGCCTGATCTGCTTGCTCCCGCCTTCGTCGGTCTTTTTGCCTGATCTGCCCGCAAACCTGTTCGCCTCATATCCTGCTTCCGCAGCGAAACGGCGAAGCGCCACAGCGAGTCAGCAAAACACCGCGCCGCGCCGTCATATTTTTTGCGGATATTCCGCAAAGCAAAACGCGGGCGATTGACAAAAAAGAGCCGTTCTGCTACAATAAAGCCTGCAAATTTTTTAAGGAAGGTTGGCAGAGCGGCCGATTGCGGCGGTCTTGAAAACCGTTGAGGTGAAAGCCTCCGGGGGTTCAAATCCCTCACCTTCCGCCAGTAAGAACCTAAATCGAACCCTCGGTTTAGGTTCTTTTTCTTTATTCTTTTCCGCTTTTATTATTGCATATATCGTCGTCAAACCGCCTATATCGGCTTGTAGCCGTTTGTATTGAGTTATTTGGTCAATCGCATACAAGCGGACGGTTTATGCCGCGAAAGCCGCTTGATGTGAGAAAGGCGTATGGTAGGCTATTTGCCAA
>JAGHJD010000075.1 GCA_017886895.1 Clostridia bacterium
GTCCTTCGCTGATCATCGCGTACGCGCCCTGCATCAACCACGGCATCAACATGAGCAAGAGCCAGGAAGAGGAAAAGCGCGCGGTCGACTGCGGCTACTGGCAGCTCTACCGCTACAACCCCGTTCTCAAAGAAGAGGGCAAGAACCCCTTCACGCTGGACAGCAAGGAGCCGACGGGCGACTACCAGGCGTTCATTCTCGGCGAAACGCGCTACTCTTCGCTGAAAAAGACGCAGCCCGAAGCGGCGGAAAAGCTCTTCAAAGAGAACGAAGAGGAGAGCAAGGCCCGCTACGAAGGGTACAAGAAACTTGCCGGACAGGAGTAATACAACACAAAACAGCTCCCTGCGCACCTCTCGGTGCGCAGGGAGCTTCTTTTTTTATGCAAGCGAACCGCCGCGGTATGCACGGCAGCCGGAAAGAAGTCGGTTTTTCCGCGGCGGACTGTGCCCGCCGCGGAGACTGTTTCGGATATTGTAAAAAGATCGTTCCGTCTTTAAAAAAACATTCTGCCCGCCGCACACTTCAGCCGCGCACTTCTGCGCGTTTCCGGCGCGGGTTGCATACCGGTCAGGTATTTTCGCGACGGCGGGGAGCTGTTCGCTCAGCCGTTCAGCCGCTTTCCGCATCGACCGCGCGTGCGCATTCAGCCCTTTTCCGCGCCGTCCGCGGCGTGTTTTTGCCTGTACTCCCGTATCACGCGCAGATATTCTTTCGCCTGCATGGCGGCGGCGTCCTCCCACGAAAAATACAGCTCGTCGTGCGCGTGCTGCCCGATCTCGGCAAGCTCGCGCGGGTGTGTGAGCGCCCATTCGATCTTGTCCGCGAAGTCCTCCACCCTGTTTTCGGCAAGGATCGCGTTGCGCATATCCGTCGTACCGTAAGCGGTGTTGGAGCCGCGCAGGTACAGCCCCGGCGTGCAGAACGTCGCCGCCTCCACCTTGACGAGCGCGAAATTGTCGAGAATGGAGGGAAAGAGCTGCAGGTCGGCGCGCGAATACACCGTTTTCAGCCCCTCCGATTCGAGGAACCCCGTCATGACGACGCAGTCCGAAAGCCCGAGCTTTTTGATTTTCCTGCGCAGGGCGCGCTCGTAGTTCCCGATCCCGCCCACGAGGAATTTGAAGGAGTACCCCCTGTCGCGCACGATGCGCAGTGCTTTGAGCGTGAACTGCACGCGCTTGCTCTTGACCAGCCTGCCCACGAAACAGAATACCGTTTCGTCCTCGCGCAGCCCGTACAGCTCGTTCGCGCGCCGCACGTACTGCATGCGGTCCTCAGGCTCTTTGAGAGAGGTGCCGAAGGGCACGATCGAGCAGCTCCCCTTGTACCCGAAACTGCGGAGCTGCGCCTCCGTCGCGCCCGTCGCCGCGAACATCTCGTCCATCCTGCCGTACCGCCTGCCGAGCGTGCGGATATACGGTTCATAGATGAAGGGCAGCCAGAAAATGTGTTTGAACACCATGCGGTAGTTGGTGTGGAAGGTCGCCACGATGGGGATCCCCTTCTCCCGCGCGAGTTTCGTGAGCGCCTTGCAGACGCCGAAGGGCGTGTGCACGTGGATGATGTCCAGGTCCATTTCGCGCACGCGCTGCAAAAACGCCTTGTCCCGCGAGGGAAAACCGAAGTCCACCGTCTTTAAAAAGGGTACATGAAACCCCTTGTAACGGATGATGGGGTACGGGTCGGTATCCGTATAATACTTCGCCTTCGGGCCGACGGCGGTCGCCTCCACCCAATCGGGGAAGTGCAGCAGGTGGTTGCGCATGACGTTCACGACCCCGTCCACGTTCGGCAGATAGACGTCCATCGCGACGAGCACGCGTAGTTTTTTTGCGCCCGCCTCCGCGGGCGCCGCCGTTTCAAGGACAGCGGCACACGGCGACGTCCGTTCTGTCTGTTCTCTCTTTTCTTCCATATCGGTACCTCAACGCAAAAACGGTATTGTCTCCCGCGCTCACGCGGCTTGCCGCGGCACGCGGAAACGCCCCGCGGCAAGCCGCGAGGCTGTGTTTTTCCTATACTGCGGGATCCCGGCGCCGGTGCAGAGCCGCCCCGCGCAGAACTGCGGAACGGTCCTTTCTGCACGCAACGGAGCCCCCGCAACGCACAAATGCCCTGCGGCAAGCCGCAGGGCTATGTTTTCAGTGATTCCGATCAGATTAGAGGGATTATCTACCCCCCCCCGCGTTTTTTCGCCCTGCGCAGCCTTGCGGGCGATCTCCTCGCGGTACAGGCGCAGATGCTCCGCCGCGATCTCGTCCCACGGGCGGTAGAGCGTCTCGTGTGCGCGCGCACGGACGGCGGCGTGCGCCGCCTCGTCCGACAGCGCGGAGACGATGCGCTCCGCGAACGCGTCCGCGTCGAGCGGCGCTATGTACCCGTTTACCCCGTCGGTCACGCCGCTTGCGGCGGGCGTCCCCTCCGCGAGAATGGCGGGCAGCGAAAAAGCCGCCGCCTCGTTCTTGACGAGCGGGTCCATGTCGTATGCGGAGGGGAACAGAAGCAGGTCGCACGCCTTGTAATACGCGCCGAGGTTCTCCGCCCCGTCCACGCGCCCGACGAAGAGGACGCGCTCTTCCAGGGAGAGATCGCGCACCTGTCTGCGCAGCACTTCCTCGTCCTTGCCCCAGCCGACGAGCAGGAATTTAAAGTCGAATCCTCTGTCGCGCAGGCGCGCGCAGGCATCGATCGCAAGTTCGAGATTTTTCAGAAGGTACAGCCTGCCCACAAAGAGCAGCAGTTTTTGCCGCGGGTTTTCGCGGTAGCGCGCCGCGACCTCCGCGGCGGCGGCAGCCGTCTTTTCCGTCTCCTTCAGGTTCGTGCCGTTGGGCAGCAGCGCGATCTTCGCCTTGCAGCCGTAGCTGCGCGCGACCGCCTCGGTCGCCTCCGTCATCGTGAGCACGAGGTCGCAGCGGTCGAACACCTTGACGACGTGCGAAAGCAGCCGTTTCTGCAAAAAACGGCTCTTTAAATAGCGCGCAAAGTCCTTTTTATACTGCGAATGGAAGGTGCCGATGACGGGAACGCCCTGCTTTTTCGCGATCTTCTCCGCGATGGGGCCCGAGACGAAGGGTGCATGGATGTGCATTACGTCCAGCTTTGCCCGTCTGATCTCCCGTTTGAACCGCGCGCTGAACGAGAGCAGCGGCAGCGTGTAGTCCATGAACCCGACCCGCAGCGACGGCCCGCGCACCACCCTGTACGGAAGCTGCGCGTCGTCGTATTTCTTGTCCGCCGTCGGCGCAAAGACGGTCACTTCCGCCCCCGCGGCGATCATGTTGCGCGCGAGATTGTCCACCACGTGCACGACGCCGTCCACCATCGGGTAATAGCAGTCGATGAACAGTCCGACGCGCAGCGGCGCGCTCCCCAGATCCCTGTCCTTCTCCATATCTCCTCTCTGCTCGGAGACGGAATACCCGTCCCCTTTTTGATACTATTCTACAATATCAGCGGCGCTTTGTCAATCCTTTCATAAAAAGGCGTCGGGCGTTCCCGCCGCCCGCTCCGCAGAACGCCGCGCCGCCTGAAGGCGGGCGCGGCGAAACGGCGGGCAGGACAGCAGAAACCGCCCGCCGCGGCAAAAAGGTTCAGTTGCCGCATTCGACGGAGATCGCGTTGAACAGCCCGAGCAGGTCGTCCACCTTCTTCGCCCTCTTCTCCTCGCCCGCGACGTCGAGCACGATCCTGCCCTTGTCGAACATGCACAGCCGCGTACCGTACTGCTCGGCAAAGCGCAGGTTGTGCGTCACCATCAGCGTCGTGATCTTCTTCTCGCGCACGATGCGGTCGGTCAGCTCCATGGTCTGCTCCGCCGTCTTCGGATCGAGCGCCGCCGTATGCTCGTCGAGGAGGAGCAGGTCGATGGGCGTCATGGTCGCGACGAGCAGGGTCAGAAGCTGCCGCTGCCCGCCCGAGAGCGCGCCGACGGGCACGTTCATGCGCATCTCAAGCCCCAGCCCGAGCGGGCGCAAAAGCTCCCTGTACGCCTCGACGCGCCGCCTGTTCAGCCCCGCGGAGAGCCCGTAGCCGCGCCCCTTGTTCTCGGCGATCGCCATGTTCTCGGCGACGGTCATGTTATTCGCCATGCCGCCCGCGGGGTCCTGGAACACCCTGCCGATGCGCCGCGCGCGCACAAACTCCTTCTGCGCGGTGATGTCCTGCCCGCGCAGGAACACCTGCCCGCCGTCCGGCTGCATCGTCCCGCTGATGAGGTTGAGCAGGGTCGTCTTGCCCGACCCGTTGGAGCCGACGATCGAGACGAACTCCCCCTCCGCGACGGAAAAGCAGAAGCCGTCGAAGAGCACGTTCTCGTCGGGCGTGCCCCTGTTGAATACCTTGCGGATCTCTCTAAGTTCGAGCATCGCCGCCCTCCTTCCGCTTTTTGCGGCGGAACAGTTTTTTCATCGTCCTCCCGATCAGCCCCGTATCGAAGAGCAGCACGATGACGAAGAGCACCGCGACGATGAGGCGGGTGTAGTCGCTGCCCAAAAGGAGCATCGCGGCGGAGAGAATCGCATAATAGATGAGCGCGCCCACGACGACGCCCGTCGTGTTTGCCATCGGGCGGATATGCTTTGCAATGACGCAGCCGATGATGACGCACGCGAGCGCGATGACCACCGTGCCCGTGCCCATGTTGGAGTTGTAGGACGCGCTGTACTGGCAGTACAGGCTGCCCGCCAGCGCCACGATGCCGTTGGCGAGCGCCAGCCCGAGCATCTTGTAGTTGTCCGTATTCTTCCCCATCTGCGTGACGAGCTGCGGGTTATCCCCCGTGGCGCGCAGCAGAAAGCCCGCCTTCGTCTTTAAAAAGAGGTCGAGCAGCACCTTGCACAGCACCACGATGAGCAGAATGAACAGCACCTCCATGTAGTTGGAGAGGGCGCGCGACATGCCGTCGAGCAGCCCGTTGTTGAGCAGCGTATCCTCCTGCGCGAAGGAGACCTGCGGCCCGCCCGCGATGAGGTAGTTGACGGAGACGAGCGCCGTCATCGTGATGATCCCCGCGAGCAGCCCGTTGATGCGCAGCTTGACGTGCAGAAGCCCCGTGACGAGCCCCGCCGCCGCGCCCGCAAAGAAGGAGACGAGCATGGCAACCGGCCACGGGCAGCCCGCCGTCAGCAGCACCGAGAACACGACGCCGCCGAGCGGGAACGTCCCGTCCACCGAGAGATCGGGGAAATCGAGTATCTTGTAGGTGATGAACACGCCCAGCCCCACCACGGCGTAGATAAAGCCGAGCTGGAGGATGGTGCTCATCTGGTTGACAAAGAACATTGCACCCTCCGCTTATGCCTTTACGTCGTTCGCGTCCGTATAACCGTCGGGGAGCGTGAACTCTAAGCTCGCCAGCACGTCGGAGTTGTAATCCACGGTGTAGCCGTCCGAAATATACAGAAATTCGATGTCGTCGGGGTCCGCCCCTTTGAGGATGTCCGCGATCATCAGCCCCGTCTGCCTGCCAAGTTCGACATAGTCGAGCGAGACGCTCGCGATGCAGCCGTTTTCCACCTGTTCGATCTCGCTGCCGAACACGGGGATTTTCGCCTTGCTCGCGCGGTCGAGCAGGGTGGAAAGGTTCTGCACCACCGTATTGTCGGTCAGGTTGTTGAAGCAGTCCGCTCCCTCCGTGATGAGCGCGTCGGCGGCGGAGGAGATCTCCGTCGCGTCGTTTACGCCGTGCGCAAGGATCGTGATGTCATAGGCGGACGCCTGCGCCTCGAACTGCGCGACCTGCGAGACGGAATTCGCCTCCGTCAGCGTATAGAGGATGGCGACGTTGACGTTGCCCTCCCGCCCCTTCGCATTAAAGAAATCACGGATGAGCTGCAACTGCTCCGATACGGGGAGTTGGTCGGAGGAGCCCGTCACGTTCTCGAACGCCGAAAAATCCGCCGAAGAGGAAGTGGGGTCGGAGACCGCCGTGAACACGACGGGGACGTCCCCGTCCGCCGCCACCGCGAGCGCATACGCCGAGGGCGTCGCGATGCCGACGGCGACGTCCGGCACGGAGTTGATGATCGTGTGCGCGCTGGTCGTGTTCTCCGAATCGTTGCTTTTCGCGTTGTAGCGGGAGATATTCGTGTTCTCCTCCGTATAGCCGCGCTCGGCAAGCCCCGCCACGATGCCCTCGTAGCAGTTATCCAGCGAGCCGTGCTCCGCATATTGCAGGACGCTCACCTGAATGCGGTCGTCACAGCCCGCAAACAGCCCGACGCCCGCAACGAGCAGAAACGCGGAGAGCAGGATCGCGATACATTTTTTCATGGTCTTGCACCTCTCTTTTTTATTCCGACGGAGCCCATAGGCGCCGTTTTTCCGGCAATGTGACCGTCAAGGCATCTTTTTCGCTGTTTTACAGCGAAAAAAGGGCATGCCCTTCCGGACATAAAAAACACGGCTCATCCGTTCGGGACGAATGAACCGTGTTGCCACCCGATTTCGCGACAGACCCCTCACGGGACCGCCGCCTCTTTGCAGATACGCTCCCTCACGGGAGGTATATCCCCTTCCTGTAACGCGAAAGCTGCGTCATCCGCTACCCCCGCAGACGCGGGCTCGAAGATGCCCTCGGCAGTCCATTCACGCAAAGCTCGCCGCTTTTTTGCACCGACCAAAAGCTCTCTGTATGCGAGTGCTTTTGCGCTACTCCTCTGCCTCATCGGTTTGAACCTGAAATTGCACTCACTATACCACGCTTCCGCCCGTTTGTCAAACGAAACAGCGCGCATTTTTGTGAAATTTCCGCCGTCCGCTGCCGCGGACGGCGGAACTGCGGCGTTTTTTAAGCGCACTTCCTTTCTTTTCCGTACTTTATCAGCCGCGGATTTTTAATAGGCGCGCGCGAACAGCACGACGTGTTTCGCCTTTTTGCCGCAGCACACGCAGGTGTCGGCTTGTTCGCCCTCGACGAGCACGCGCGCGGTCGCCGCCGTCTGTTCCTTGACCTTGTCCTCGCATTCGCGGCAGCCGCACCAGCCCGCCTTGACGAAGTTGCCCCCTTCCACGCCTTGCAGCAGCTCGTCCATGTTCTCCGCAGGAACGACGCGCTCCTCCTTGCGCTTTTTCGCGAGCGCCAGAAGGTTCGCCTGAATGTCCGCAAGCAGGTTTCTGACCGTCTCGGCGGCGTTTTCGAGCGGCGCCTCCGTCTTTTCGTGCGTATCGCGGCGCACGAGCGTCATCTTGCCCGCCTCGATGTCGCGGGGTCCGAGCTCGATGCGCAGCGGCACCCCCTTCATCTCCCATTCGTTGAACTTCCAGCCGGGGCTGTTGTCCGTCGTGTCCGTCTCGGCGCGGATGCCAGCCGCCGTGAGCTGCGCGCACAGCGCTTCGGTCGCTTCGAGCACGCCCTCCTTTTTCGCCGCGATGGGCACGAGGATGGTCTGCACGGGCGCGACGGCGGGCGGCAGGATCAGCCCGCGCTGATCGCCGTGCGTCATGATGAGCGCGCCGATGAGGCGGGTAGAGACGCCCCACGAAGAGGTGTACACGTATTTGTGCGTGCCGTCCTTATCCAGGAACTGTACGTCAAACGCCTTGGCAAAGTTCTGCCCGAGGTAATGCGAAGTGCCCGCCTGCAGGCTCTTGCCGTCGTGCATCATCGCCTCCATGCCGAAGGTGGCAACGGCGCCCGCGAACTTCTCCTTCTCCGTCTTCCTGCCCGTGAACACGGGAATGGCGAGGACGGTCTCGGCGAATTCCTTGTAGACGCCTAGCATCTTCATCGTCTCCTCCAGCGCCTCCTCCTCGGTGGCGTGGGCGGTGTGCCCCTCCTGCCACAGAAATTCGCTGGTGCGCAGGAAGGGGCGGGTCGTCTTTTCCCAGCGCATGACGTTCGCCCACTGGTTGATGAGCACGGGCAGGTCGCGGTAGGACTGGATCCACTTGGAATACATTGCGCCGAAGATGGTCTCGCTCGTCGGGCGGATGACGAGGGGCTCCGCAAGCTCTTCCCCGCCGCCGACGGTGACGACGGCGACCTCGGGCGCAAACCCCTCGACATGCTCCGCCTCGCGCGTCATAAAGCTGTACGGAATGAGCAGCGGAAAATACGCGTTCTTATGCCCCGTCGCCTTGAACCGCGCGTCCAGCTCCCTCTGGATATTCTCCCAGATAGCATAGCCGTACGGGCGGATGACCATTGTCCCCTTGACGGGGCCGTAATCGACGAGCTTCGTCTTTATGACGACGTCCGTGTACCAGCGGGGAAAATCCGTTTCGATGTCTGCGATCTGATTGACGAACTGATTGTCCTTAGCCATGATAAAAAACCTCTTTTGGTTGCTTTTTACAGATATGTTTTTGCGGTCTCACACCGCGCACAAAAATTTTTCCGGAAAAGACGAAACTGCTTACCCTGTCATCCCGAGCCTTGCGAGGGATCTCTATGTAAATATCGTCAATATTTCAATAGAGATCCTTCGACTGCGCCGCCCTACGGGCGGCTCCGCTCAGGATGACAATGGAGGAGAAAGCCGCTTTTCAATAATCACTTGCGCGCGCAAAAATCACATTTTTTGCAAGCGCCCTCAATTTGCCGAAACCTTTCGGCTCTTAGGAAAAGGGGTGAATGTGTGCGATTTCTATAATCTCTCGCAAAAGCAAAAACCACGCTTTTTGCTTTTGCACCTTGCGCTTTATGGAAAGCGTAAAGGAAAAGGGTGAATTTCGGGCACTTCTATAATGGTGTGCCCCAAAAGGTGCCCGAAAGAGGGAGAAACCGCCGTCCCGAACATAGGGAGGGCGGCGGTGTCGCCCTCAAATCGCAGGATTTCGCAGCCGTCAGCTCGGCGAGAAATCCGCGAGCAGCTTATCTTATCCTCTCCCCCTCGCTCTCCCACACGACGGAGACGGAGCCGGGTCCGACGTGCGAACCGATGACGGGCCCCATGATGCTGATCTCGGCGCGGATGCCGAAGGTCTGTTCGAGCAGGTCTGCAAGCTGCGCCGCCTCTTTGGGCGCGTCGGTGTGCACGATATGGAACCAATCCGCCCCCTCGCGGCGGGGCGCCTTTCTGATTCGCTCCACGGCGTAGCGGAACGCCCCCTTCATGCCCCTGCACTTTTCGATGACGGTAAGTTTTCCGTCCTCCGTAAAGGTGAGCACGGGCTTGATGGAGAGCATCGTCCCCGCGATCGCCGCCGCCCGCGACACCCTGCCGCCGCGGCAGAGAAAGTTGAGGTCGTACGCAATGATCGTATGCTGGATATGGCGGGTCATCTCCGCAAGGCGCGCCTGCGCCTCGCGCGCGGTGCCGCCCGCGTCGCGGATGCGCAGCGCCTCTTTGACAAGCTCTCCCTGCCCGATCGTAGCCGAGAGCGAATCGACGGTCAGAATCTCCGCGCCCGCGTGTTCCCGCATGACTGCCTCCGCCGCCTGGCGCGCTATGTCCGCAGTGGGAGACAGCCCGCCCGAGAGGGAGACGTGCAGGATGCTGTTCCCCTCTTCGAGCAGTTTGCAAAAGTACGCGTGGTGCCGCTCGAAACTGATCTGCGAAGTGCGGGGCAGCCCGCCCTTTCTCTCCCGCTCGTAAAAATCTACATACTGCGCATACCCGGTGAAATCGTCAAACTCCTCCGAGATCGCGCCGCCAAGTTCCATCGTAAACGGAAAGGCGATCGTCCGCACATCCTGCGCGCGCGCGAAATCGCTGTAAAAATCGCAGGTGGAATCGGACGAAACAATGAATTTTTTCATATTCTCTCCCTTAGTTTTTCTTGTATATACGGTGCGCCACTCTGCTGCAGAATATTTGTATTGTACCATATCCGACGCCGATTGTAAAGAAATAAGAGCCGCTTTACCCGTCCGGCGGTCATTTTTCCGCAGACGCCGCGCCGCCGCGCGCGGACGGCACCCTCCTGCGCACGGACTGCGCGCCGCCGCGCGCGGCGGCGGAACACATATTTTTTTCATATTCCGACCGTTAATTTTCAAAAAGGGCTTGAAAACAGCCGATTTTTGAAGTATAATCGAAAGTGAGAAACTTCCGCGGAGGGGAACATGGAGCTGAAAGACTGGCTGGAACTCAAAAGCGGCACCGACGTGCGCGGCGTTGCGCTCGAAGGCGTGGAGGGCGAGCACGTCAACCTGACCGACGAGGCGGTGCACGGGATCGTGAAGGCGCTGTGCGCTCTGCTCGCGCAACGGCTCGGCAAGACGAAACTGACGATCGCGATCGGGCACGATTCGCGCCTGTCTGCAGACCGCATCTGCGCCGCCGCGGCAAAAGCCGTCACCGAAAGCGGCTGCGATGCAGTGCTGACGGGGCTCTCGTCCACGCCGAGCATGTTCATGCTCTTGCAGGAAAAGGACACGCCCGCGGACGCCTCCGTCATGGTCACGGCAAGCCACCTGCCCTATAATAAAAACGGACTGAAATTCTTCCTCCCCTCGGGCGGGTTCGAAGGGAAGGACATCACGCAGCTTTTAACGCTCGCAGCCGAAGGCAAAGCCCTCCCGCAGGGGAGCGGGACTGTGCGCGGGATGAACTATATCGACCGCTACAGCGCGAACCTCGTCGCCTTCGTGCGCGAAAAGACGGGCGAGGAAAGACCGCTTTCGGGGAAGAAGATCGTCGTCGACGCGGGCAACGGCGCGGGCGGGTTCTACGTGGACAAAGTCTTAAAGCCGCTGGGCGCGGATACGACGGGCAGCCAGTTCCTGGACCCCGACGGCAGGTTCCCCAACCATATCCCCAACCCCGAGAACAAGGAGGCGATGCGCTCCGTCTGCGAGGCGGTGCGGAATACGGGCGCGGACTTCGGCATCATCTTCGACACGGACGTCGACCGCGCGGGCGCAGTCGATAAAAACGGCGAGGAGATCAACCGCAACCGCCTCATCGCGCTCATCTCCGCGATTTTGCTTGAAGAACATCCCGGCGCGACCATCGTGACAGACTCCGTCACATCCGACGGGCTGGCGCAGTTCATCCGAAGCCGCGGCGGCACGCACTGCCGTTACAGGCGCGGGTACCGCAACGTCATCGACAAGGCGAAAGAACTGTGCGGCGCGGGGCAGTACGCCCCCATCGGCATCGAGACGAGCGGGCACGCGGCGCTGGAAGAGAATTACTTCCTCGACGACGGCGCCTACCTCGTGACGCGCATCCTCATTACCGTCGCAAAGCTCGCCAAAGAGGGCAGGAGCGTCTCAGACCTCATCGCAGACCTGCCCGAACCCGCGGAAGCGGCGGAGGCGCGGCTGACGTTTGCTGCGGGCGCGGATTTCAGGACGCTCGGCAGCGGCGCCATCGAGGATCTGAAAAAATACGTGCCGACGGCGGAGGGGCTGTCTCTCGCGCCCGACAACTATGAGGGCGTGCGCATCAACTTCGACAAAGCGCACGGCGACGGCTGGGCACTCGTGCGCATGAGCCTGCACGAGCCGATCATGCCAATCAACCTCGAGAGCAACCAAAAGGGCGGGAACGCGAAGATCGCGAAGGCACTCCTTGCCTTCCTCTCCCGCTACCCCTTCCTCGTCACCGACAATCTGAAAAAATGTCTGTAAAGTTTCCCCGCGGCAGCGCCGCGGAGCGCAAATAAAAATTTGTTTTAAGGAGATACTGCAATGAACGACGTACGGCAACAGACGGTAAACGCGATCCGCGTCCTCTCTGCGGAGGCGATCCAGAAGGCGAACTCTGGGCACCCCGGGCTGCCCTTGGGCAGCGCGCCCATCGGGTACACCGTCTTCGCGGACTTTTTAAAGTTCAACCCGAAGGACCCGAAATGGGACGATCGCGACCGCTTTGTTCTCTCGGCGGGGCACGGCTCCATGCTCAACTATTCCCTCCTCTACCTCTTCGGGTACGACATCTCCAAAGAGGATATGATGAACTTCCGCCAGCTCGGCTATAAGACGCCCGGGCACCCCGAATACGGCCACACGCCCGGCATCGAGACGACGACGGGCCCGCTCGGGCAGGGCATCGCCAACGCCGTCGGCATGGCGGTAGCCGAGGCGCACTTAGCTGCAACCTTCAACCGCGAAGGGTTCCCCGTCGTAGACCACTACACGTACGTCCTCTGCGGCGACGGGTGCCTCGAAGAGGGCATCTCGTATGAGGCGTGCTCCTTTGCGGGGACGCACAAGCTGGGCAAACTCATCCTCTTCTACGACGACAACGACATCACCATCGAGGGCAATACGGACATCACCTTCAAAGAGGACGTCGCCATGCGGTTCAAGGCGCAGGGCTGGCAGGTGCTGAAGGTGGACGACGCGAACGATCTCGACCTGCTGCGCCGCACCGTGCGCAAGGCGAAGGCTGACACGGAGCGCCCTTCGGTCATCATCTGCAAGACGGTCATCGGCTACGGCTCGCCGCTCGCGGGTTCGCACGAGTGCCACGGCGCGCCGCTCGGCACGGAGAACCTGCAAAAGCTGAAGGACAACCTCGGCTGGACGAGCGCGCCCTTCGAGGTCCCCGACGAGGTCGCCGCGCACTGCGCCGCGATCGCGAAGAAGGGCATCTCCCGCGAGGGCAAGTGGAAGAGGATGATGCGCGAGTACGAGGCGAAGTACCCCGAGCTTGCGGCGCAGTACAAGCTGTTCATGAGCGGGGAACTGCCCGACCTCAAGAACAACGCCTCCCTCTTCGAGTTCGCAAAGCCCGACGCGACGCGCAACACGAGCTTTACCGTGCTCAACAAGCTCGCCGACCTCATCCCCAACCTCATCGGCGGATCCGCGGACCTCGCGCCTTCGAACAAGTCCAACATGAAAAAGCGCGGCGACTTCTCCGCGGAGGATAAGAGCGGCTCGAACATGCACTTCGGCATCCGCGAGCACGCGATGGCGGCGATCACGAACGGCATGCAGCTCCACGGCGGGCTGAAGTGCTACTGCTCCACCTTCTTCATCTTCTCCGACTACATGAAACACGCGATGCGCCTCTCCGCGCTCATGCACCAGCCCGTCACCTATATCCTGACGCACGACTCCATCGGCGTCGGCGAGGACGGCCCCACGCACGAGCCCGTCGAACAGCTCATCGCGCTGCGCTCCATCCCGGGCATGAAGGTGTACCGCCCCGCGGACGGCAAGGAGACGACGGCGGCGTGGATCTCCGCGCTCGAAGGGAACGCGCCGACCTGCCTTGTCCTCACCCGCCAGAACCTGCCGCAGTACGAAAATTCGGGGCTTGCCGCGCTCAAGGGCGGCTATATCCTCGCCGACAGCGAGAAGGAGACGCCCGACGTGCTGCTCATCGCCAGCGGCTCGGAAGTCGAGCAGTGCATGCAGGCGAAGGAGATCCTGAAGACGAAGGGCGTCGACGCGCGCGTCGTCTCCATGCCCTGCTTTGAAGAGTTCGAGAAACAGCCGCAGAGCTACAAGGACGAGGTGCTCCCGCCCGAAGTCAAAGCGCGCGTGTGCGTCGAGGCGGCGTCCCCCTACTCCTGGTACAAGTACGCGGGCGACGCGGGCGAGATCATCGGCATGACGACTTTCGGCGCGAGCGGCCCCGCGAACAAGCTGTTCGAGATGTTCGGGTTCACGGCGGAGAACGTCGTCGAAAAGGCGTTCCGCTCGCTGAACAAAGTGTAATTCCCCTGTAAAGCGATCTGTCCGCGCAGACGGGCGGTTTCGGAATATTCCGAAACCGCCCGCTTTTTCTGCAATTTCCCCTATTGACATTTTCACGGGCGTACTGTATAATGAAAGCAATTCAGGAGGATCTGTATGTGAAAAAGTTTTGGAAAGTTTTGCTCCCCTGCCTGCTGTGCACGGCGCTCCTTGCGGCATTCATGGGATGCAGCGGATATGAATCGGAAACCATCGCTTACACGGGCGAAAAGGGCAGCATGGTCTTTCTCGGCGTCAACTTCAACGAGACAAACAGCCGTTCGGACGGCGTGAAAATTCAAGTGAACTTGCGCACGAATCTGTTTCTGCGGAAGAAGTTCCCTATTCGATCTATGTGGGCACGGTCGGCAATCTTACATCCGTCTACACTCTGCCGCTCTCCTTCTCCACGGACGAGGGCTACAACACGGAGGCAATCGAGGACGAATTCATCCCCGGCATGGTCGCATATACCTGCGACTTCCCGAAAGGGGGCGCCGAAGTGACGCTGCCCGACTCGCTCTTTTCCGAAAGCAGCGGGACCTTCCTCGTCATGCTCGTCGGAGGCGACTATTCCGCCGGGAGCGACTATGCCGACCGCGAATTTACCTACTCCGTCAGCGGAGACACCGTCACGCTGAGCTGAGTCCGGCACAGCGGCACACAGCGGCGTCTTCCCGTCCTTCGGGTAAAAAACACAAAAACAACCGTCGGCTTTGCGCTAAACAGAGCCGACGGTTTTCTTTGCGCTTCCGTATGGCGCGGGAGACTGAACGGGCACAGTTACGCCCAGCGGAAATTCTCCTTCCCCGCACCCAGTTCAAAGTGCAGTTTCGCAATGCCGAGGTCGATTTTCGCGTAGAACCCCTTCCCTGTCGCCGCCTCTACCGTATCGCCCCGCAGCGCAAAGCGGAATTTCTGCTGGTTCATCGCCGTGGGCGCAAGCAGCGCCGCACGCACGCCCTCCGCAAACCACGCGGGCGGATCCTCTGCGGCGGAGACCTCTTCTGCGCTCTTTGATTTGTGCGGCACGCCCTGCGT
The DNA here is from genome assembly GCA_017886895.1 of Clostridia bacterium. GTDB lineage: Bacteria > Bacillota > Clostridia > Christensenellales > Borkfalkiaceae > Borkfalkia. The sequence continues at coordinate 14,621 of JAGHJD010000075.1, forward strand.
TTCGCCGTAGCCGAGCGCGAGCACGCAGCACAGCTTTTCGCCTTTGCCGACGGTATATGCCGTTTTGACCTTTTTGTAGGTCAGCGCCACCCAGCAGGTATTCAGCCCGAGCGCCTGCGCCGTCAGCGCGACCCGTTCTCCGTAATAGCCGACTTTCTCCTGCAGATCGCCGCTCTTTTTCCCGATCAGGGCGACATAATTTTTCACGCCCGAAAATTTTCCGTAGTGCGCCATCAGTCCGCCGAACGCCTTGGGCTCGCCCGTCACGAGCTGGAAGTGCAGCCCGCCCTCGCGGTTGCACGCCTCTGTCGTCTCCCGCAGCCGTTCGCACAGTTCCGCCTCTATCGGTTTATCGAGATACGCCCGCACCGAATGGCGCGCCTCCATCGCCGCTTTCAGATCCATATGTCTTTCTCCCCGACCGCCCGCGCCGAAGCGGCGGCACATACCTAAGTATATACCTTTCGCGCAGCGCAGTCAACCGAAAAAGAGCGCCTCGCGGCGCTCCTCCGCAACGGTTCGCGAACCCTATGGCAAGCGCTTTTACGGCAGCATGCGGAACCGCGCGGCAAAGCGCACGCCCGGCATGGTGTGCACGATCGCGAACGCACCGTTCTCGTACACGCACCGCTTGGAAAATTTTCTGCCGCCGTATTGCCCCTGCAGGGTCAGGATGCCGCCCGTCTCGTCGAAGGAGTACTCCCCCTCCGCATGCAGCGCGTTTTCGCCCGCGGGCGAGGCAATGACGCAGAAAGTGCCGTCCTCGCGCAGCTCCAGCGTGATCTCGCGGTAGGTTTCGAGCAGGTCGACGCCGTTGAGCGCTGCCTCTTCGCATTCGTACACGCCCGCATAGGTACCCGAGAAGGAGCGCAGCGAGGAGAGTTCCTCCGCCGCGCACCCGCCCGCCGCGAGCAGGAAGAAAAAAGAAAACAGCACCCCGCCTATGAGCAGCGCCGCCGCCAGCAGAGCGGGGAGCGCGCGCAAAATGCCGCGCCCCGTGTTTTTTGATTGCTTTTTCGGGAAATTGCCTGTATAATAATTCAAAATACTCTCTCCGCTAACAGTATGCGGAGAGGCGGCGCGCTCTATGCGCAGACAAAAAAACGGCGCGGCAAAGGGCAGCCGCGCGGAGGATGCAATGAAATTCGACGTGGAACTCGTGGGCAAGATCGGCTCGATGGCGCTCATTGACAGAGAGGACAAGATCATCGACTACACGCGCGTGGCGCGCCTTTCGCGCGAGCTGCGCCCCGGCTGGATCTGGATCTCGAGCGGCGCGACGGAGATCGGGCGGCTGGACTATATCATGCGCGCGGGGAAAGAACTGCCCGACACCGAGGACTCCAAGACGGACTATGCCGCACAGGGGCAGGCGATCCTCATGCAGACCTACCGCCAATATGTGGACAGCAAGTATTCGGTGCGGCAGATCCTCGTCGAGCACAACCACTTCAACGACGACGCGCGCAGGGAGCATCTGCTGCGCCTGCTGCTGCGCTGCCGCGAACAGAACGCCATCCCCATCATCAACTACAACGACGCGCTCTCCTCGGCGGAAAACCGCCGCATGGAGCTTGCGGCGCTCTCGCTCGCAAAGCCGAACGTGCACGAATACTACGACAACGACGAGACGGCGGCACAGGTCGCACTGCTCGTGCATGCAAAGACGCTGCTCATCCTGACGAGCGCGGACGGCATCTACGCCGACCCGAACGATCCCTCTACCCTCATTGAGGAGATCGGCGGGAAGGACGCATACGAGCTCGAAAAGAATATCGAGGAGGCGCAGACGCACTGCGACGGCGCCTCGCGCAAGGGCGCGAACGGCGCGCGCGCAAAGCTCGGATACGTGAAGGACGCCGCCCTGCAGGGCACGACCGTCTATATCGCGAACGGGAAATATTCCATTGCGGACATTCTCGCGGGGAACGTCCGCCGCACGGCGATTCGCCTGCGTTGAATTTTCCGCCGACAAAGCGACCCTCCTTGCGCCGAACCATGGCACAGACGCCGCACCCTGCGGAGCGCGGACGGCAATGCACTTCCTTTTAAACATATAAACAGCATACAACACGCCCGCCCGCGGCAAAAGCCGCGGGCGGGCGCATTTGCTTGCACGAAACGCCCTCTTGCTTTGACAAATCGGCGCCCCTGCCCTGACGGCGTCCTCTCTTTATTTAAAACGCCGTCCTCTCCCCCCCATATAAAAGCGCCGCCTCTCCGTAGAGAGGCGGCGTGGCGTCTTTAAAAGTTTTTATCTGTCGTAATGCACGATCGCGGAGAAGTCCTCCGCTTTGAGGGACGCGCCGCCGATCAGACCGCCGTCGATCTCGGGCATCGCCATCAGCTCTTTGCAGTTCTTCGCGTTCATGCTGCCGCCGTACTGAATGCGCACCTTCTCGGCGCACTTGGGGCAGAACACTTCGGCGCACGTTTTGCGGATGAAGCCGATCGTCTCGTTCGCCTGTTCCGCCGTCGCCGTCCTGCCCGTGCCGATCGCCCAGACGGGCTCGTAGGCGATGACGATCTTCGAGACGTCGTCCAGCCCCTTCAGCCCCTCTCTGATCTGCACGTCGAGCACCTGCTCCGTCTTGCCCGTTTCGCGCTCTTCGAGGCTCTCACCGACGCACACGATGGGCGTCAGCCCCGCCGCAAGCGCCGCGTGCATGCGCTTGTTCACCGTCTCGTCCGTCTCGCCGAAGTACTGGCGGCGTTCGCTGTGCCCGATGATGACGTACTCGACGCCGAACTCTTTGAGCATCGCCGCCGAGATCTCGCCCGTGTACGCGCCCTTTTCGGCAAAGTGCACGTTCTGCGCGCCGAGCTTGATGTTGCTGCCCGCGACCGCCTGCGCCGCCGCAGGAATATCCGTGAACGGCACGCATACGACAACGTCGCACGCCGCATCCGCAACGCGGGGCTTGAGCGCCTCAATGAGCGCCGCACCCTCCGCCGCCGTGTTGTTCATCTTCCAGTTGCCCGCAATGATAGCCTTACGCATCTGTCTCTCTCCTAAAAAATTCAGTATGACAGGCGGAGTGCCCGCGGCTCCTCCGCCTGCGATTTTCCTGTACTGCCGCGTGCTTTTCCCTAAACACACCATTCCCGAAAACCTTTGGCTTTCCCGAAAAGGGGTGAATTTGCGGCATTTCTATAATCCTGCTGCGCGTTCCAAAGCCACGCCTTTGCCTTTGCTCCTTATGCTTTTCAAAACAGTGACCCGCTCGGTTTGCAGTCGCGCGCTGTAAATTAAAACAATCTATTGCGCGCGCAAAAATCACACTTTTTGCAAGCGCACTCAATTTGCCGCATACCTGCGGCTTTATGAAAAGGGGTGAACGCGCGCGATTTCTATAATACGAA
>JAGHJD010000076.1 GCA_017886895.1 Clostridia bacterium
GCCTACGACAACCGCCCGCTCACCTTTGAAGAGTTCGACGCGCGCGTGCCGCAGATGATCTGCGTCTCGGCGACGCCCGCCGAGTACGAGCTGAAGGAGGCGGGGCAGGTGGTCGAACAGATCATCCGCCCGACGGGGCTGCTGGACCCGGAAGTGGAGGTGCGCCCCGTAAAAGGGCAGATCGACGACCTGCTCGCCGAGATAAAAAAGGTGACCGAAAGCGGCGGCAGGACGCTCGTGACGACGCTCACCAAGCGCATGGCGGAGAACCTCACCGACTACCTCAAAGAGAACGGCGTCAAAGTGCGGTACATGCACAGCGACATCGATACGCTCGAGCGGATCGACATCGTGAACGGGCTGCGCGGCGGCGAATTTGACGTGCTGTGCGGCATCAACCTGCTGCGCGAGGGGCTGGACATGCCCGAAGTCAAGCTCGTCGCCATTCTCGACGCGGACAAAGAGGGCTTTTTGCGCAGCGATACCTCGCTCATCCAGACGATCGGGCGCGCGGCAAGGAACGCGGAGGGTCGCGTCATCATGTATGCGGACACCGTTACAGGCAGCATGCGGCGGGCGATCGACGAGACCAACCGCCGCCGCGCCGTGCAGCAGGAGTACAACAGGGCGCACAACATCACGCCCAAAACCATCATCAAAGAAGTAAAGAGCACGATCGGCATCACGCAGAAGAAGCAGGCGGTCTCCGCGGACAAGATAAAGGCGGAGGACATCCCCGATGAGATCGAAAAGCTCAAGGCGCTGATGAAGGTCGCGTCCAACCAGCTCGACTTTGAAAAGGCGATCGAGATCCGCGATACCATCAATCTGCTGCGGCGCAGGCTGCGCAGGAACTGAGGGGCAGACGAAGAGGCGGCAAAAATGATACAGGAAATATTTGTTAAGGGCGCAAAGGAAAACAATCTGAAAAATATCGACGTGCACATCCCGCGGGATAAGCTCGTCGTCTTTACGGGCGTATCGGGCAGCGGCAAATCTACGCTCGCCTTCGACACGATCTTTGCGGAAGGGCAGCGGCGGTACGTCGAGAGCCTCTCCTCGTACGCACGCCAGTTTTTGGGGCAGATGGAAAAGCCGGACGTGGAGTTCATCGAAGGGCTGTCGCCCGCCATCTCCATCGACCAGAAGACGACCTCGCACAACCCGCGCTCGACGGTCGGCACGGTCACGGAGATCTACGACTATCTCCGCCTTTTGTTTGCGCGCGTCGGCATCCCGCACTGCCCGAAGTGCGGGCGGGAGATCAGGCGCCAGACGGTGGACGAGATCGCGGACAAGGTCATGGCGATGCCTGCGGGCAGCAAACTTCTCATCAACGCGCCTGTCGTGCGGGGCAGGAAGGGGGAATATACCAAAAACCTCGAGTCCTACCGCAAGAGCGGGTACGGCAGGGTCAAGATAGACGGCATCGTCTATGACCTGCAGGAGGAGATCAGGCTCGATAAAAATCTCAAACACAATATCTCCGTCGTGGTGGACAGGCTGGTCGTCAAAGACGGCATTCAGAAACGCCTGACGGACAGCCTTGAGGCGGCGCTCCGCCTTGCGGACGGGCTTGTCGTCATCGACTGCGACGGCGAGGAACAGCTCTTCTCCGTAAAGTACGCCTGCCCCGACTGCGGCATCAGCATCGAGGAGATCGAGCCGCGGCTGTTCTCCTTCAATACGCCCTACGGCGCCTGCCCCGAGTGTTCGGGGCTGGGTTTCAAGCAGGTCGTGGATGAGGCGCTCATCTGCCCCGATAAAAACAAGACGCTGCGCGAGGGCGCGATCGACGTGGGCGGCTGGTTTCTGGAGAGCAAGCAGACCAACAACATGTACGTGCAGGCGGTGGCGAAGCACTACGGCATCGATCTCGACACGCCCGTCAAAGATCTGCCCAAGGAACAGTACGACATTCTCATGTACGGCTCGGGCGGGGAGAAGATCCCCATGCAGTACGACGCCTACAATTTTCACGGCACCTATCAGATCAGTTGGGAGGGGTTTGTGAATTCGCTCACCCGCCGCTATCAGAACACCGAGAGCGAGGGCGTGAAAGGGGAGATCGAGAAGTATATCACACAGCTCCCGTGCCCCGCCTGCGGGGGCAGGAGGCTGAAAAAGGAGGCGCTTTCCGTCTATGTCGGCGGGAAGAATATTGCCGATCTGTGCGATCTTTCCGTGACGGAGCTGCTCGCCTTTTTTGACGGGCTGGCGCTTACGGAGACGGAGCATCGCATTGCGGACGTCATTCTGAAAGAGATCCGCGCACGGCTGAACTTTCTGAAAAACGTGGGGCTTGCCTATCTGAACCTCGCGCGCAGCGCGGGGACGCTCTCGGGCGGCGAGGCGCAGCGCATCCGCCTCGCGACGCAGATCGGCAGCGGGCTGACGGGGGTGCTGTATATCCTCGACGAGCCGAGCATCGGGTTGCACCAGCGCGACAACGAAAAACTTCTGAACACGCTGAAGAACCTGCGCGACCTCGGCAATACGCTCATCGTGGTGGAGCACGACGAGGACACCATGCGCGCCGCAGACTACATTGTGGACATCGGGCCGCGCGCGGGCGTGCACGGCGGCGAGGTGGTCGCCTGCGGCACGGCGGAGGAGATCATGGCGGAGCCGCGCTCTGTTACGGGAGATTTCCTTGCTGGGCGGCGGAAGATCGAAGTGCCGCCCGTGCGGCAGCAGCCGGACGGGCGCTGGCTGACCGTGCGCGGGTGCAGGCAGAACAATCTGAAGGGTATCGACGTGCGCTTTCCCGTCGGGCTGATCACTGCGGTCACGGGCGTGTCGGGGTCGGGCAAGAGCTCGCTCGTCAACGAGATCGTCTATCCCTATCTTGCAAATGCTCTGAACGGCGCGCATCAGCCGCTCGGCAGATGCGACGGCTGCGACGGGCTGGAATATTTCGACAAGGTCATCGCCATCGACCAGTCGCCCATCGGCAGGACGCCGCGTTCCAACCCCGCGACCTATACGGGCGTCTTTACGATGATCCGCGAACTGTTTGCGGCAACGACGGACGCGCGCGAGCGCGGGTACAAGGCGGGCAGGTTCTCCTTCAATGTCTCGGGCGGGCGGTGCGAGCACTGCTACGGCGACGGCATCATCAAGATCGAGATGCATTTTCTGCCCGACATCTTCGTTCCCTGCGAGGTGTGCGGCGGCAGGCGCTACAACCGCGAGACGCTCGAAGTGCGCTATAAGGGCAAGAACATCTCCGAAGTGCTCGACATGACGATAGAGGAGGCGTGCGAGTTTTTCAAGCCCGTGCCCTCCGTCTACAATAAATTAAAGACGATTAACGACGTGGGGCTCGGCTACATCAAGCTCGGGCAGAGCGCGACGACCCTTTCGGGCGGCGAGGCGCAGCGCGTCAAACTTGCGACGGAGCTCTCTAAGCGCTCCACGGGCAAGACGTGCTATATCCTCGACGAGCCGACGACGGGGCTGCACAGCTACGACGTGGACAAGCTGGTCAAGATCCTGCAGCGCCTGCGCGGAGCGGGCAATACCGTCATCGTCATCGAACACAACCTCGACGTCATCAAAGTTGCCGACCACATCATCGACCTCGGGCCCGAAGGAGGGGACGGCGGCGGCACGATCGTGACGGAGGGAACGCCCGAACAGGTCGCACAGTGCGAGGCGAGTTTTACAGGACAGTTTTTAAAGAAAATACTCTGATCGATAAAGAAAGCGCGCTAAAAGGCGCGCTTTTCTGGATTTTCATAGTACTATGCGGCGCATAATTGTTTAAAAAACATTCTCAAAGGTCAGGGCGTAGGTCTGCGGGATCTGCTTACAAATGACGAGGAGGACTTCAATTTTTGAAAGCGCGTCGGCGTACAGCCCCGCCTCGATGCACCCGTCTGCCTCTCCCAGCCAATAGTCGATATAGGAGATGTCGTTGTGCGGGATGACTGCGTGCAGTTTTTCCTTTTTGTTTTCCCAAAGCTTTTGGACCGCCTGCGTATCGGCGGGCAGGGCGTTTTCTTCGCGCACCTTCTCTTCCAGCACTTCGAGCGCTTCGCGCACTTGCGCAAACTGTGCGTCGATGAACAGTGTCTCAAATACGGCGGCTCCCGCAAGCAGTGCAAGGCTTACGGCAATGGAGACGATCATTTTTACCATGTGCTCCCCTCCGGCAGGGATATGCGGAAGGAACGGTATTTTTCTCCGCGCACCTGCAGATAGATCTTCCCCGTCCCGTCGAGGGTGAGTACAAAGACTTTTTTCAGTTTTTTCACTCCCTGCTTTTGCAGGATGTCCGCGAAAAAGGTTTCGTCCGTTTTTGTCAGCGCGAGGTTGTGCTTGTCATATTTTCCGTCGTCCACGATGAGTACGGGCAGGGAGACTTTGTTTTCCTTTGGCGTATTTTCGCGAGGCATGGCGGTGAACTGTCCGTTTGCTTCATAGAGCGCGTAGTCCACCTCGTCCAGCGAAAAATATCCCGCCGAGCGCATGGACTCGATGAGATCGGAGACGTCGAGATTGTTCCGCTCCAGTTCGGAGACGTCGACGCCGTTTTTATTGATGACGAGCGAGGGTTTCCCGCCGATCACGCGTTTGAGCGGGCGCACTTTTAAATCGAGCAGCAGCACGCACTGATGCAGCAGAAAGATGGTCAGCACCGAGACTATTCCGTACAGCAGCGGAATAGACGTGTCTGCCATCGGGATGCAGGCAAGTTCCGCGATGAGCAGGGTGATGACCAGCTCGAACGGCTGCATTTCGCCGATCTGCCGCTTGCCCATCAGCCGCATGACGATGAGCAGCGCGATAAAGACGATCGCCGTGCGCAAAAAGATAAGCCCCATGGTAAAAGTATGGAACGGGCGCACCGAATTATGCGGAAGGGGCCGCCTCTCCTCGGTGCAGTGCGCTTTGCGCGCGGGCGGGTGTCGCTCGCCGCGGGCAAGTTCGTTTTTGAGTGTGGGCGGAAACCGTCGCGGGCAAATTTGGCTTTGTGTGTGGGCGGGTGTCGCTCGCCGCGGATTTGCGGGGCAGTTTGCGGTGCTTTTTTTAAAAAAAGTACAGCCGCGGCAGCGGGTGCATTTTCTTTGCCGTAAAAATTTCACGGTGCGCGCCCCCGTAAACGCTTGCTTTTTCGGGCGGAAAGGGGTACAATAAATATACAAATGCAGAGTATCCGAGGCGCGTTAAGTGTTGCGAAACGGGACGTTGTTCGCAAACGAAAGGGCTTTTCCCTGCGGTGCCGAGGAGCGTCCGTTGCAAGATGAGCGCAGGCATGCAGCGCCCCTTTTCCACGGACCTCGCAGGAATTTTTCCGGAGGTTTTTTTCTATGCTTTCCAAAGTTTCAGGCTGGCTGTTCAGCAGGTATTTCCTGTCCCTCTCCGCCGCAAAAAAGATCGCGTACATCGCTATTTTTATTGCGCTCAGCGTGGTGACGAACTCACTGATCGAGATCAATGTGACCGCGTCGAACAAGATCACGTTCACCTATTTCGTCTGTTTCTTTTCCGGGTTTCTGCTCGGCCCGCTGCCGGGCTTTTTAGTGGGGTTTTTAGGGGATGCGATCGGCTTTTTGCTCGTCCCGCAGGATGTGTATTTCCTGTTCGGCGTGACGCTCGGGCTGACCGGGCTTTTGGCGGGGCTGGTGCGCAAGCTGCCGCTGTACGGGCGCAAGGGCGTGTTTTTTAAGGCGTGCATCTTTTTCGTGCTCTCGTACGCGCTCATCACCTGCCTGCTCAATTCGCTCGTCAATTATTGGTACGTCTATCTCTTTATCTGGCAGGGCAAGATAAAAACGGTGTTTTGGGTATGGCTGGGCAGCAGGCTCGCCTTTCAGACGGTCGTTTTTGCCGCCAACGTAGGGCTGTGCGCCGCGGTGCTTGCCGTGCTCGTGCCGACGCGCCTGTTCGGCTTTTTCAAACAGGAACTTTCTGCGCCGCCTTCCAAAAAACAGGAAGGGGAGCAGGAACAGGCGCCCGTTTCCAAATCGGTGTAAAAGTTGTAAAAATTTGCGCGCCCCGTTCGGGGCGCGCTTTTTCATGCCTTTTTTATGAGCAGTTTCAGCCAGCCTGTTTTCGCCAGCCCGAGGGCGAGCACGAACAGCGCTTCTGCCGCCGCGACGATCGCGCCGCAGAGGATCGCTGCGGGCACGGCGGGCAGGAGCGCCGCGAGCATGTTGCGCAGAAGGACGGCGAAGAGCGCCGCGGGGAGCATGCTGGCGACGGCAAGCAGCGTGTATTTTTTATAGCGCGGTTTTTCTTTGCTCGTCTTTGCGATGAGCCGCAGGTTGAGCAGCGTCGTCACGCAGGAACTTGCCGCCATGCCGATGATGACCGCATAGATGCCGCAGACCTGCGGCAGGAACCACACGCACAGCAGCGTCACCGCGGCGCCCGCAAAGAAAAACAGAAAAGTCTTTTTTTCGTACCCGAGCGCGTTGAGGATGCCCGTCGTGATCATTGAAAGCCCCGTAGGAAGCAGCATGATGCAGCAGTTTCTGATGATCTCGCCGCTCGTTTCGCTGCCGAAGAGGATGATGCCGACGTCCTTTCCCAGCGCAAACAGCGGCGGGATGAGCAGGCAGACGATGAGCACGGTGATCTTCAGCGCCTTTTCGATATTATCCCGCAGTTTTTCATGGTTTTTGCGGTAGTAGTTTTCGGCGAGCTCTGGCACGAGCACGAGCGCGAGAGACCCTATGAGCGTGGCGGGAATGGAGAGGACAGGCATGCTCATGCCCATCGCCGTGCCGATCTCGCTCATTGCTTCGCTTGAGCTGAGTCCCGCCGCGATCAGCCGCGCGGGCAGGAGCAGGGAGATGAGCGTGTTTATCAGTGCATTCGAGGTGCGCATGCCCGTCAGCGGCAGCGCGGAGGTCAGCAGCGGGCGGAGCTGTCTGCGCGGGTTTTTCAGTTTTCCGCCCTTTATAAAGAAGTAAGCCGCGGCAAGCGCGAAGGAGAGCAGGTAGGAGAGCACGACGGCGAGTGCAACTCTCCTTGCGCCGTCGAAGATGCTCGTCATCCCCGTCACGAGCAGGACGCCCGCAGCGATCATGCACAGCTCCTCCGCGAGGTCGATGACGCAGTAGGGCAGGAATTTTTTGTTGCCCCACATCGCGCCGCGCAGGACGGAGTAGACGGAGTTGAAGGTCAGCGACGGCAGAAGGACGAGCAGGATGCTCATGCAGCGGCTGTCCGTGAACAGGAAGTCGAACAGGTCATGCCCGAAGAAGAGCAGGCAGAATACGGGCACGGAGAAACAGACGGCGCACAGGAGCGCCGCCGTCACGACGGAATGCTGCGCGTCCCTGTTGTTTTTCGCTCTGTATTTCGTGATCAGGCGGGAGACGGTGAGCGGGATACCCGATGCCGCCGCCGTCGCGAGTACGGCAAAGACGGAAAGCGCGGTCTGGTACAATCCCATTCCCTCCGAGCCGAGCGTGCGGGAGAGGATGATCCTGTACACGAACCCGAAAAATTTTTCGGCGACGGAAAATGCCGTCACATAGACAGCGGTCTTATAGAGATTCGATTGGCTCAAGCGGCACCAGCCTTCCGCCCGTCGGGCGCGCAGTATGGCAGCTTCGCGCGGAAAAGCGCGGAACTTGTCTCATTATATATATCCCTTGTTTTTGCCGAATATGCTCTGCCGCGTCGGCTGTGTTTCCCGCCCGCGTTCTGCGGGGAGGGCGGGGCCTGCGTTTGGCGCATGCGCGGGGCATATTCTTCGGTTTCCGGCATACAATAGAATGGTTACGGAGGTGCACCATGTATCGGATAGAGACCTGCGGCAGGAATCCGCTCGGGCTGTACCGCGTGCGGGAGGGGGATACGCTCTCCTCCGTCTGCGCGCGGTTCGGGGTGCCGCCCGCGCTCGTCGCGGCGGAGAACGGGCTGCAAGCCTTTCCTCCCGCGGGTGCGCTGCTGCTCCTTCCCGATCCTGCGGGGATGCGGACGTACACCGTCGGCGCTGGGGAGACGGTCGCCTCCGTCTGTGCAAAGTTTGGGATCTCCGAGCGGGAATTCTGCGAGATGAACGCCTGCGGTTTCGTCTATCCCACGCAGGTCGTGCTCGTCGGGAAGGGATAGCGCGAAGTCACAAAGGGCGCGGCGCGTTTCATATATTGGATTATAGGGAGCGGGAACGCGCTCTCTCGAAGTTTTAACGAACGGAGGTCAAAAATGTCGTTTTTTTCAAATTTCCAGACAGATAAATGCCCCGGTCCCATCAGCGGAAATCCCGCGAACGGGCTCAACGAGAAAGTCTGTCTGCAGGCGCAGCGGGTGTTCGATGCGTGCATAAAACAGGGGCAGAGCGACGGCATCGTGCTCCAGCTCACCAATCCGACGCCCGCAAACCCTACATATCCGCTCACATTCATCAGTGCGCGCAGCATTTCTTCGACGGGCAGCGTCACGGCTTTCCAGGTCGACCGCCTGCCCGACAAGGCGAACTGCGCGCGCGTGCAGGCTACGATCGACATCCCCGTCGAGGTCATCTATACGGACGCGAACGGAGTGGAGGGGAAGGCGGTTTCTTCCGTGCGGGTCAGCGAGGACGTCATCCTGTTCGTGCCGCAGCCCTCGATCGTGCCTTTTGAAGTGCAGAGCGTCGTGAGCGCGGTCGCGGCGGAGGGCACGTTCAACGCCGAGGACAACACTTTTACGGTGAACATGTGCATCACGGTCGTGCTGAAGATCGTCATCAGCGTCGACCTGCTCGTGCCCTCGTACGGGTACTGCGCCATCCCGCCTGCGCAGGAGTACACGCAGGAGATCTGTGCGGGATTTTTTGAACTGCCGCTGTACCCGCAGGGGACTGTCGGCGGACGCGGAAACGGCTGCGGCAACAACTGCGGCAGCGGCGGCTGCGGCAGATAGTGCGGGAGCAGGCTTGCAGTTTTGCTTGCAAAAAGCCGGTAGTTCCTATCGGCTTTTTTGTTTTTTTATCGGTTCGATGCCGCTTTCGGAGGGAAATATGCGGGAGAGGGAAGAGGGGATTTGCTTTGTCTGCGGGGCGAGGGCGCGCGGCGGACTGTGCGACTGCTGCCGCGAGAGCTTGGCGCTGTGCGACATGGAGAACTATATCACGCGCAAATCCGCGCGCGGAAATTATGCGGACAGTGCGGCAAACGCTTTCAAAAACGAGAAATTTATGGTAAAATATCCGAAAAACACGGGAACGGTTGCGCATGAAACTTTTTGCGGTGAGCGACCTGCATCTGCCGGGGAACCAGGATAAGCCCATGGACGTATTCGGCGGAGACTGGGCGGGGCATTTCGATAAGATCGCGGAGGATTGGAAGGGAAAGGTCTCCGCGGAGGATGCCGTGCTCATCGCGGGCGACATAAGCTGGGCGATGCTCCTTTCCGACGCGCTCACCGATCTCGTAAAAATGAAGGGGCTGCCGGGGAAAAAGATCTTCACGCGCGGCAACCACGACTATTGGTGGGCGGGCATCACCGCGCTCCGTAGGAGCGCGCCGGACGAAAGTTTCGTCTTTTTGCAGAACGACGCCGTCCGTCTGGACGGGGCGGTGGTGTGCGGCTCGCGCGGCTGGGTGTGTCCGGGGTGTTCGGATTTTACGGACGCGGACGAGAAGATCTACCGCCGCGAGGCGGAGCGGTTCCGCCTCGCGCTCGGGTGCGCGCAGAAGCTGCGGCAGGAGGGGGACAAGCTCGTGTGCATGATCCATTATCCGCCCTTCAACGCAAAGAGGGAAGATTCGCTGTTCACGGCGCTGTTTGAAGAGTTCGCGGCAGATGTCGTCGTGTACGGGCATCTGCACGGGAATGCGGGCGCGTATCCCTTCCGCTGCGAGCGCGGCGGCGTGGAGTACAGGCTGACTTCCTGCGACCTTCTGGGGTTCAGGCTGGCGGAGATCCTCGCGCTCTGAGATTTTTTGCGGGCGAACGCTTTACTTTGCCGCCCGAACGTGGTACAATAAAGACAGACTTTAACATACGGTACGGAGATGCCGCGAAGTCCTTATCCGAACATGCGAAGAATCGTAAAAGACCTGTCGTCTTGTTTCGTGTATGAACGCACCCGCGCATTTCCGCGCAGGCGCGTTTTTTTTGTGAGGTGTGCGGCATGGAAAACCGTATCATGGACGGGGCGGCGATCGCCCGTTCGCTCGTCCGCCTCTCCCACGAGGTGGTTGAAAAGAATAAGGGAACGGACAGGCTGTGCCTGCTCGGCGTCATACGCCGCGGCGAGATCGTGGCGGAGCGCGTCCGCGCGCTGATCGCGCAGTTCTACGGCGCCGAAGTTCCCTGCGCGGGGATCGATATAGGGCTGTACCGCGACGATCTGGTCAGCGGCTACTTTGTGCCCGACGCAAAGCGCAACGATCCGGGTTTTTCCGTCGAGGGCATGCACGTCGTGCTCTGCGACGACGTGCTGCATACGGGGCGCACGGTGCGCGCCGCGATCGAGGCGATCTTCGACCTCGGCAGACCTGCGTCCGTTCGCCTGCTCGTGCTGTGCGACCGCGGCGGCAGGGAGATGCCTGTCGGCGCGGATTTCGTCGGCAAGAATATCCCGACTTCCCGCCGCGAGTATATCGACCTGCGGCTGAAAGAGCTGGAAGGGGAGGATTCCCTCTCGATCACTTCCTGCGAAGAATAGGGAGCCGCGCGCGGTCGGATTTTTGAAGAAACAGGCATCCCGCCTGTGCGGGAAAGGAGTTGCCATGCTTGGAAAAGATCTTTTAGGGCTGTACGAAACGTCCGCCGAGGACATAACCGCCATTCTCGACACGGCGGTCGGCATGAAAAAACTGCTCACGCAGAACCTCAAAAAACTGCCGCACCTGCAGGGGCGCACGGTCACAACGCTCTTCTATGAAAACAGCACGCGCACGCGCTGTTCCTTCGAGCTCGCGGCGAAATACCTCGGCGCGGGGACTGTGAACGTGTCCGCATCCTCTTCCTCCGTGCAGAAGGGGGAGACGCTCATCGATACGGGCAGGACGCTGGACGCGATGAAGAACGACGTCATCGTCATCCGCCACCCGATGGGCGGCGCGCCGCACCTTCTGGCGCGCAACGTGAAGGCATCCGTCATCAACGGCGGCGACGGCATGAACGAACACCCTACGCAGGCACTGCTCGACTTTTACACCATGCGCGAGAAGTTCGGCTCCTTCAAGGGGCTGAAAGTCGCCATCCTCGGCGACATCCTGCACTCCCGCGTCGCGAAGAGCAACCTCTTCGGGCTCGTCAAGCTGGGTGCGGAAGTCACCATGTTCGCCCCCGCCACCATGCTGCCGCAGGGCATCGAACGGCTGGGTGCGAAGGTCGCGAAGAGCAGAGAGGAGGCGATCGCGGGCGCGAACGTCGTCATGGGGCTGCGCATCCAGCTCGAGCGCATGCAGGGCGGGCTGTTCCCCTCGCTCTCCGAGTACAATAAGTACTTCGGTGTGGGCGAGGAAGAGCTCAAAGGCGCGGACAAAGACCATATCGTCATGCACCCCGGTCCCGTCAACCGCGGCGTGGAGTTTACGTCGGCAGTCATCGACGGGGAGAGCAGCCTGATCGAAGAACAGGTCCTGAACGGCGTGGCGGTGCGCATGGCGCTCCTGTTCTTGCTCTGCAAGAACAGGCAGGGAGGAGAAAAGGTATGAAAAAACTGTTGATCAAAGGCGGGACGGCAGTCCTGCCCGAAGGGTGCGTTGTATGCGATCTTTTGCTCGAGGGCGGGAAGATCGCGCGCATCGGCACGGGGCTTTCGGCTGCGGGCGCGGACGTGCTCGACGCCGCGGGGCTGCATGTGTTCCCGGGGCTCATCGATATGCACGTGCATCTGCGCGAGCCGGGGTATGAATACAAGGAGGACATCGCCAGCGGCTCCGCCGCGGCGGTGCGCGGCGGCTTTACACAGGTGTGCTGTATGCCGAATACGGACCCCGTCTGCGACAATGCCGCGGTCGTCTCCTATATCGTCCGGCGAGGAAAGGAGGTCGGGCTGTGCAAAGTGCGGCCGATCGGCGCGATGACGGTGGGGGAGAAGGGCGAACAGCTCGCCGAGATGGGCAAGATGAAGGATGCGGGCGCGGTCGCGTTCAGCGACGACGGGCGCCCCGTCTCCGATTCGCGCATCCTGCGCCTCGCCATGGAGTATGCGGCGGGGTTTGGCATGCTCACCCTCTCGCACTGCGAGGATAAGGCGCTCGTGGACGGCGGCGTCGTCAACGAGGGGTTCAACAGCACGCTTGCAGGACTGAAGGGCAGTCCGCGCGCGGCGGAGGAGATCGACATCGCGCGCGTCATCATCCTTGCGGAGACGCTCGGTCTGCGCGCACACGTGTGCCACGTCTCCACGCGCGGAGGGGTACAGCTTCTGCGCGAGGCGAAGAGGCGGGGCGTGCGCGTCACGGCGGAGACCTGCCCGCACTATTTTACGCTCACCGACGATGTGGTGACGGGGTTCGATGCGAATACGAAGGTCAACCCGCCGCTGCGCGAGCAGTGGGATGTGGATGCGATAAAGGCGGGGCTTGCGGACGGCACGCTGGACTGTATCGTCACCGATCACGCGCCGCACCATGCGGACGAAAAGAACGTGGAATACAACCTTGCCGCATTCGGCATCAGCGGCATCGAAACCTCCTTTTCGCTCTCCTATACCGCGCTCGTGCGCGGCGGCGTGCTCACCCTCGAACAGCTTGCCGAAAAGATGAGCGCGGCGCCTGCGCGCATCCTGGGGCTGGAGGGCGGCGCGCTGAAAGAGGGCGCCGTTGCCGACCTCATGCTCGCCGATCTCAGTGAAAAGTATGTCATAGACCCCGCCGAATTCCGCTCCAAGGGCAAGAACACGCCTTTCAAAGGGAAGGAAGTGTACGGCAGGGTGAAGGCGACAATTGTGGACGGCGCAGTCAAATTCGGCAAATAAAATCCGATTATTCAAAATAAATCAAGTACTATGCGGCGCATAATCGCGCTTTTCGGAGGAAAAAATGACGTACAAGCAGGAGTTTATCAGGTTCCTTGCCGAATGCGGCGTGCTGAAATTCGGTACGTTCACGCTGAAGAGCGGCAGGGTCGCTCCCTATTTCCTGAATGCGGGAGAATACAAGACGGGCGCGCAGCTCAAAAAGCTGGGCGGGTTCTATGCGGACTGCATCCGCGAGAACGGGCTGGAGGCTGATACGCTGTTCGGCCCCGCTTACAAGGGCATCCCTCTTTCGGTCAGCGCGTCTGTTGCGCTGTACGAAAAGTACGGGCTGGACGTCGGGTACTGCTTTGACCGCAAAGAGGTCAAGGACCACGGCGAGGGCGGTATGTTTGTGGGCAAGCCGCTTGCGGACGGGGAGAAAGTTATCATCATCGAGGACGTGATGACGAGCGGCAAGGCGCTCAAAGAGGTGCTGCCCAAACTGCGCGGTGCGGCGAAGGTCGACATCGCGGGGATGGTCATCACCGTCGACAGGATGGAAAAGGCGCTCGGCAGTGAAAAATCCGCCGTGCAGCAGGCGTACGAGGAGGAGGGCGTGAAGGTGTATTCCATCGTGAACGTGCTCGACATCATTGAAGCGCTCGAGGAGGGCGTCATCGCGGGGAAGGAGCACGTTCCCGCGATCAAGGCATATCTTGCGCAGTACGGCGCGGCGGAGGCAAACAGATGATCATCGATACGCTCATTCAGAAGATCCGCGAAAAGGACAACCCGACCGTCGTCGGGCTGGATACGAGTTTCGACTACCTGCCCGACGAAATGCGCGCGGGTGTCTCCGACGCAAAGGGCGCGGCGGAGGCGATCTTTGTCTTCAATAAAAAATTGGTCGACGCCGTGGCGGACGTCGTCCCTGCCGTAAAAGTGCAGATCGCGTATTATGAAATGTACGGGGTCGACGGGATGCGCGCCTTTGCGGATACGCTCTCCTATGCGAAGGGGAAGGGGCTTGCCGTCATCACCGACGCAAAGCGCAACGACATCGGCGCGACGGCGGAGTGCTATGCGAAGGCATACCTCGGCGAAACGCAGACGGGCAGCGGCGCGGTGCGCGCCTTCGATTCGGATTTCCTCACCGTCAACGGCTATCTCGGTTCGGACGGAATCAGACCCTTCCTCGGCAAGGCGCCGAACGGCGAAAAGGGGATCTTCGTCCTTGTCAAAACATCCAATAAGTCCAGCGGCGAATTGCAGGATCTGAAACTCGAAAACGGCAAGACGGTCTACGAATATATGGGTGCTCTTGTCGAAGAGTGGGGCAGGGAGCTTGTCGGCGAGAGCGGGTATTCCTGCGTCGGTGCGGTCGTCGGGGCGACGCATCCCGCGCAGGCGGAAATTCTGCGCCGCGAAATGCCGCACACTTTCTTTCTGATCCCGGGCTACGGCGCGCAGGGCGGAACGGCGCAGGATCTGAAAGTCTGCTTTAAAGCGGACGGAACGGGCGGCATCGTCAACTCCTCTCGCGGCATTCTGTGCGCATACAGGCAGGAAAAGTATAAGGGTATGCCCTTTGACGAGGCGGCGCGGCAGGCTTGCCTTGATATGAAAGCCGACCTGAACGCCGCGATAAAACAATAAATCCCTGTTTTTATACAGTACTATGTTACGCATAAAGAGGTGAAATTTCATGAAAGAAGTGCGCGTGCGCATTCTCGAGAACATGCCGATCGCCGCGGGGATAAACCGCCTTCGGTTTGCTCTTCCCGAAAAGGTTGAGGGGCTGCGCTGCGGTCGGTTCGTCAATCTGTCCGTCGGGGACGGCGCACACCTTCTGCGCCGCCCGATCGCGATCTGCGAGCATACAGGCGACACGGTCACCGTTTGCTATCAGATCAAGGGCGCGGGCACGCGGCTCCTCTCTGCCCGCAAGGCGGGGGAAGAGCTGACCTGCGTGTTGCCGCTCGGCAACGGGTTTGTGCTGAAAGAAGATGAGCACCGCGTGGCGCTTGTCGGCGGCGGGGTCGGCGTCTTCCCGATGATCTCCGTTTTAAAAGAGTACGCGGGGACGGGCAGGGTATTCTGCTCTTACATGGGGTTCCGCACGAAAGCTGCAGTCTGCTGTGAAGATATATTCCGCGACGGCAGTGCCCGCGCAAAGCTCGTCACCGACGACGGTTCGTTCGGGGAAAAGACGAATGCGGTCGCCGCCTTTTTTGCGGATCTTGAAAATGCAAAGCCGGATGTGATTTTGTCCTGCGGGCCGCTTCCCATGCTGCGCGCGCTGAAAAGCGGGCTTGCGGAACGCGGCGTAAAAATTCCCTGCTACGTCTCGCTCGAAGAGCGGATGGGGTGCGGGGTCGGCGCCTGCCTTGTCTGTGTATGCGATCTGGAAAACGGCGCGCGCGCGCGCGTTTGTAAGGACGGACCTGTATTTGCAATCGGGGAGGTGGATCTGTAATGGCTGATCTTCGCGTCAATGTCTGCGGCGTGCCCTTCAAAAACCCTGTGATTGCGGCGAGCGGCACCTTCGGGTTCGGCAAAGAATTCAATGAAATTTACGATATAAGCGTTCTGGGCGGTATCAGCACCAAGGGGCTGACCTTGGAGCCCCGCCTCGGCAACCCCACGCCGCGCATTGCGGAGGGGTACGGCGTCATCCTCAACGCGGTCGGATTGCAGAATCCCGGCGTGGAGGAGTTTATCCGCGACGATCTTCCCTTCCTGCGCGGCAAAGATACGGTCGTCATTGCGAACGTCGCGGGGCGCACCATCGACGACTACGCGGGTATCTGCGCGCGCCTTGACGGGCTGGTCGACATGATCGAGCTGAACATTTCCTGCCCGAATGTGAAGTGCGGCGGCATGGCGTTCGGCATCCGCCCCAAGAGCGTGAAAGAGGTGACGCGCGCGGCAAAGGGCGCGCTGAAAAAGACGCCGCTCATCGTCAAACTTTCCCCGAACGTGGAGAGCATCGCGGCGAACGCGCTGGCGGCGCAGGAGGGCGGGGCGGACTGTCTTTCTCTCATCAATACGCTGACGGGTATGGTCGTCGACATTGAACGCAGGCGGCCGCTCATCGCCAACAACACGGGCGGTGTGTCGGGGGCGGGGATCCGCCCGATCGCCGTGCGCATGGTCTGGGAGGTTTGCCGGGCGGTTTCCGTTCCCGTCATCGGAATGGGCGGGATCACCTGCGCGGAGGATGCGCTCGAATTTATCATAGCGGGCGCGAGTGCGGTACAGGTGGGGACGGCAAACTTTACGGACACCCTTGCGATGCCGCGCATTATCGGCGGCCTGAACGAATGGCTGGATGCGCGCGGCATAAAAACTTTGCAGGAACTGCGCGGCACATTGCGTTTAAATAATTGATGCGAAGTACTATGTATGACAAAAAGCGCCGAAATTCGGCGCTTTTTTGATTTTACAGAGTTTTGAACACATACCCACGCTCGCGATAGTAGGCGATGATGCCGGGGAGGCATTCGGCGGTTGACTGCTGTCCCACGCAGTCGTGCTGCAGGAGCACGATATGCCTGCGGTCTGCGGCGCTCTGTATGGCGTTGTTGTACTGCTGTTCGGCGCTTGGCAGCGGACTTGTCGCGTCGTATGTGGCTGCGTTCCAGTCATATGCGCGCAGCCCCAGTGTCTTGACCGTCTGTTTGAAATCCTCGCCGTGCGAAAAAGAGCCGCCGGGGAAGCGGTACAGCCGCGCCTCGAAGTGCGGCAGCGCCGTGCGGACGGCGTCAATGCAGTGTTCGATGTCCCGCATGAGCGCCGCGGGTGAGGCGTAGATCTCCTCATAGACATGCGAATAGGAGTGGATACCGATCGCATGGCCCTCGGCGGCGATGCGCCGCACGATCTGTTCGCGCCCCGCGACCTGTCGTCCGATGAGGAAGAAAGTGGCGTGCACGCCCTCCCTGTGCAGAACGTCTAAAACGAGCGGCGTCACCGAATCGGTCGGTCCGTCGTCAAAGGTGAGGAAGATATCCCTTTCGTTTTCTGTCTGTGTTTCGGTCGGTTCGGCTGTGCGCGGCATGGCGGTTGTCTGTTTCGTGCAGCCGAAGGGGCAGACCGCGAACAGTGCGGCAAGCAGTAAGGTGCAGAGCTTTTTCATTGTCATCCGCAGTTTGTGCGGAAGGAGCATGTTCAATCCGCGGACATGGAAAATAGGATTTTCGCATCCGAAAAAGAGCGAATCGTTCGATCCGCGGACATGAAAAAAGCGGAGGTGCTGAGCATGAAAAAGCGGAACAGGTTCAATCCGCGGGCATGAAAAAAGCGGCGTTCTGATCAGCGCCGCTTTTTGTCGTGTTTTACGGGTCAGACTTTCAGAGAATGGAGGAATTTGACCCACTGCGGGTCGAAGTGGTCGACGATCTCGCTGTGCCCGAGATCCATGGTCTTGATCTTAGCCATATCGTCTTCGGTCAGTGCAAAGTCAAACACGTCGAAATTCTGTCTGATCCGCTCTTCATGTACGGATTTCGGGATGACGACCGCGCCGCGCTGTATATTCCAGCGCAGGGCGACCTGTGCCGCCGTCTTGCCGTACTTCTGCCCGATTTCCGTCAGAACGGGGTTGCGGAAGAAATCGCGCTTTCCCTCGTTGAAGGGCGCCCACGCCTCGGGGATGACGCCGTATTCCTTCATGACTTCCATGTTGCGCTCCTGTTGGAAGAAGGGGTGTATCTCGACCTGGTTGACCATGGGCGCGATCTCGAACGTTTCGCAGAGGTCGGCAAGGACGTGCGGGTAGCAGTCGCCATGCCGATCGCGCGCAGAGTGCCGTCCTTATACAGTTTTTCCAGCGCTTTCCAGGCGCTTTGGTAGTCGCCCATCGGCTGGTGCAGGAGCATGAGATCGATCGTATCGACGCCGAGCCGTTCTAGGGAAGTCTGCGTCGCCTGTATGGCGCCGTCGTAGGAGAAGTCGCTGAGCCAGAGCTTTGTCGTGACAAAGATCTCTTCGCGGGGGATCCCGCTCTCGCGGATCGCCTCGCCGACCTCTCTTTCGTTGCCGTAGGCGCGAGCGGTGTCGATCAGCCTGTAGCCCGCCCGCAGGGCGGAGAGCACCGCCTGTTTCGTCTGCGCCGCGGGAATCTGAAAGACGCCGAACCCGATGACGGGGATCTTTACGCCGTTTCGCAGGGTGCGGTATTCCATGGTTCAGTCCTCCTTATGTACGTCGTAGTTCGCGAGCAGGAATTCGCCGATCCCGGGCATATCCGGGTCGTGCGTTCCTTTTCCCGTATCGAGCGCGCGCAGCGCGTTCATCTCCCCGTCGGTGAGGGAGAAATCGAAAATGTTCGGGTTGCCCGCGATGCGCTCGGGGTTGACCGACTTGGGCAGAACGATGATCCCGTCCTGCACTTCAAAGCGGAGAATGACCTGCTCCGCATTCTTCCCGTATTTTTCCGCGATCCGCACGATCGCGGGGTCTGTAAGCAGCCTGCAGTTTCCTTGCCCGAGCGGGCCCCACGCTTCGATCTTCACGTTGAGCGGGTCGAGGATCGCGCGCAGTTTTCTCTGCTGGAAGTAGGGGTTGCACTCCACCTGGTTGACGGCGGGGAGCGTCGAAAACTGCGGGACGAATTTGTTCCAGATCTTCGGCGTCATGTTGCTGACGCCGATAGAACGCAGCCTGCCCTTCGCTTTCTCTTCCTCCAGCGCGCTCCATGCGCCCGCCACGTCGCCGTAGGGCTGGTGCAGAAGATACAGGTCGATATAGTCAAAGCCGAGTTTTTTGAGCGAAAGCTCGGTGCCTTTCCGGGCGGCGTCAAAGCCGTAGTCCTGCAGCCACAGCTTGCTCGTCACGAAGATCTCTTCGCGCGGGATGCCGCTGTCTTTCACCGCTTTGCCGACTTCCGCCTCGTTGAAGTAGGCAACCGCCGTGTCGATATGCCGATAGCCCGCGTCGAGCGCTGCGCGCACGGCACGGTAGGTCGAGCCGTCGTTCGGGATGCGGAACACGCCGAACCCGACCGCGGGGATGCTGTTTCCGTCGTTGAGCAGAATTTTTTCCATTTTACAAGACCTCCTGTTTCAGATTTGTTTCAATTCAGATGATCGGATAGTACTCCGCGCAGAAACCGCGCGCAGAACTCCCTTGTCCGTTCCTCGAAACTGTATGCGCCGTCGGCAATGCACCAGCAGAGCATTTCTCCGTATAAAAGATCGTTGAGCATGTCCGCAAGTTCTCCGACGGGCGTGCCCGCTTTCAGCTCGCCGTGCGCTGCGCCGAAACGGAAAAGTTCGCGCAGGGCGGCGAGATCGTTTTGCAGCTTTTCTCTGCCATAGTCCGTCTCGGGGGCGGGGAATGCAACATTTTTTACCCATTCCTGGCAAAGTTTCAAACTGCTTTTTTCAATGTATCCCGAAAAACTGCACAGATAGTATTCTAGCTTTTCAAGGAAACTTCCCGCGCGGTTTTTGGCTTTTTCAAGGATCTCGCCGAAGATGCTGCCGCTGAGTTCGAATACAATATCTTCTTTGCGTTTGAAGTAGGTGTAGAACGTTCCCTTCGCCACGCCGCAGGTTTCGGTGATCTCGTCTACAGAGGTTTCGGAAAGCCCCTTTTTGCAGATCAGCTCTTTCGCGGCCGCGATAAGCTTGTCCCTTGTTTGTGCCGCCGCCTGCTGCCGTTTGGTCATTTATTTCGCTCCCGTATGTTTTTTATGGCTGCATTATACTACTTTATTGACTGAAAGTCAATGACTTTCAGTCAGTTTTTTAAAATTTTTCCCGTGCGTGCGCATATAATAGGGGAGCGCGTTTTGTTTTTTGCCGTGTTTTGCGGCGGAAAATTTTTTCAAAAAAAGTTTGAAAAATTACTTGACAGTTCCAAATTTGCGTGCTATTATGTGCTAAACCGATGAAGTAAAGGAGTAACCTGCATCACCTCATCCAAAGAGAGCCTCCGGCGGTGGAATGGAGGCGTTGGGGCGCAGGCGAATGGATTACCGAGGGCGGGTGCAAAAGGAGTTCCGAGTAGTGCCCGACGCGTCTCCCGCGTTACAGGGAGAGGGTATGTCAGTACCTGCAACGAGGCGGCGCCTTTGCGCTGTGAATTTGGGTGGCAACACGGTCGTTTCGTCCCAAAACGAAAGGACCGTGTTTTTTTGTTATAAAAAATTATTTTTTGGAGGAAACAAAAATGTCTGAGCAAAACGTACCGTACAAGATCTATCTGTCCGAAAACGAGATTCCCAGGCAGTGGTATAACCTGAACGCGGCGATGAAGGAGAAACACGACCCCTTCCTCAACCCCGCCACGGGCAAGCCCTGCACGGCGGACGACCTGCGCCCCGTGTTCTGCGACGAGTGCATCGAACAGGAACTGAACTATACAGACCTGTATATCGACATCCCCGAGGGGATCCGCGACTTCTACAAGATGTACCGCCCGTCGCCGCTGGTGCGCGCGTACTGCCTGGAAAAGGCGCTCGGCACCCCTGCGGAGATCTACTATAAGTTCGAGGGGAACAATACTTCGGGTTCGCACAAGCTCAACTCTGCCGCGGCACAGGCATACTATGCGAAAAAACAGGGTCTGAAATCCATCACGACCGAGACGGGTGCGGGGCAGTGGGGCACGGCGCTCTCTATGGCGGCGGCATACTACGGGCTGGACCTCATTGTGTATATGGTCAAGGTCTCCAGCGAGCAGAAACCATACCGCAAGGAAGTCATGCGCACCTACGGCGCACAGGTCGTTCCTTCGCCCTCGGATACGACGAACGCGGGCAGGAAGATCCTTGCGGAGTTCCCCGGAACGGGCGGTTCGCTCGGCTGCGCAATCTCCGAGGCGGTGGAGCGCGCCGTCACGTCCGAGTCCTGCCGCTACGTTTTGGGCAGCGTGCTCGACCATGTGCTGCTGCATCAGTCCGTCATCGGGCTGGAGGCGAAGGCGGCGCTGGATAAGTACGGCGTGGAGCCCGATGCGATCATCGGCTGCGTCGGCGGCGGTTCCAACTTCGGCGGGCTGATCGCGCCCTTCATGGGCGACAAGATCGCGGGGAAGAACGACATCGAGTTTATCGGCGTAGAGCCTGCGAACTGCCCGTCGCTCACCCGCGGCAAATATGCGTACGACTTCTGTGACAGCGCAAAGACGACGCCGCTTGCGCGCATGTACACGCTCGGCTGCGAATTTATGCCTTCGCCCAACCATGCGGGCGGTCTGCGCTACCACGGTATGAGCCCGATCGTCTCCAAACTCTATCATGACGGGTATATGCGCGCGGTCTCCGTCGAGCAGTCCAAAGTGTTCGAGGCGGCGGAGTTCTTCGCCCGCACCGAGGGCATCCTGCCCGCGCCCGAATCCAGCCATGCCATCCGCACGGCGATCGACGAGGCGCTCAAATGCAAGGCGACGGGGCAGAAGAAAAAGATCCTCTTCGGGCTCACGGGCACGGGCTATTTCGATATGGCGGCATACAAGCAGTACAACGACGGCGCGATGACGGACGTCATTCCCGACGATGCCGCGCTCGCGAAGGGGTTTGCGAGCATTCCCGCCCTGCCGCAGAACAAATAATTCAAAAAAATCGTTTACAATAAAGTTGTTTAATGGTATAATGAAGGGAGAGCGGACCGTTCTCCCTTCCTTATTATATTATAATAAGAAGGGACGGCGGGCGCCGTATGCAAGGAGAGGAGGGATCTTACTATGATACGGACGAATGTGTTCGGCAAAACTGCCGACGGACGCGAGGTCATCGCGTTCAGGCTTACGGACGGGAAGAACGAGGCGACGATCCTCAATTACGGCGGGATCATTCAGTCGCTGAAAATTGCGGACAAAGAGGGGGAGCTGCGCGACGTCGTGCTCGGCTATGACGATGTTGCGGGGTACGAGAACAACGGCGGCTATCTCGGTGCACTGATCGGGCGGGTCGGCAACCGCATCGAAAAGGGAAAACTCGTCATCGACGGGCAGGAGTATTCGCTGTACTGCAACGACTGCGGCAACCATCTGCACGGCGGCAAAGAGGGATTCAACCGCAAGATCTGGAATTACGTTTTCGAGGGCGGAGACGGCAACACGCTCGCCCTTTCGCTGGTCAGCCCCGACGGGGACGAAAACTATCCCGGCATGCTGCGCGTGGAAGTGCGCTATACCCTTGTCGGCGGTGAGCTGAAGATCGAATACGCCGCCATGTCCGATAAAAAGACGGCGATCAACCTGACGAATCATGCCTACTTCAACCTGGACGGTGCAGGTTCGGGGAACGTGCTCGATACCTTTTTGCAGATCGCGGCGAGCAGGTACACGCCCACGGACGAGACGCTCATCCCGCACGGCGAATTCAAGGACGTGGCGGGGACTCCCTTCGATTTCCGCAGACCGCACCGCATCGGCGAGCGCATCGGCGACACCGACGATCAGGACATCGTCTATCAGGGCGGCTACGACGTGAACTATGTGTTCGACAAAAAGCAGGGCGCGTTCGAGAAGGTCTGCGAGGCGGAGAGCGAGCGCAGCGGCATCGTCATGGAAGTGTTCACGGACAAACCCGCCGTGCAGCTCTACACGGGCAACGGGCTGGCGCAGCAGGGCAAGGGCGGCTATTACAACCGCAATTACGGGTTCTGTCTCGAGACGCAGTTCATTCCCAACGGCGTGAACGTGCCCGCCTATGCGGCGCTCGGCGATGCGATCTACGAGCGCAATAAAGTATATCATTTTACGACGGTCTATAAATTCAGCGTGCGGTAAGCGGCGGCTCTTTTCGGGGGCGCCGCGGAAAAGCCGCGGGAGGTTCGGCAGTGAAATTCATGATCGCGTCCGACCTGCACGGGTCGGCGCTCTATGCGCGCAAACTTGCGGAAATTTTCAGGGCGGAAGGGGCGGACGTGCTCGTTCTGCTCGGCGACATTTATAACCACGGACCGCGCAATCCGCTGCCCGAAGAGTACGCGCCGCTGAAGGTGGCGGAAGTGCTGAACGGGCTGGCGGACCGCCTTCTGGTCATCAAGGGGAACTGCGACAGCGACGTGGATACGCTCATCTCCGAATTTGAGTTCGTGAGCGAGGCGGTGCTCGTCTCGGGCGGCAGACGCGTGTTCCTGCAGCACGGGGACAGGTTCAGTATCGGCTGCCTCCCCAAAAACTGCGGCGACGGATTTTTCTACGGACATTATCACACAAGTTTCCTGCGGCGGGAGGGGAAGGTGCTCGTCGCAAACCCCGGCTCTGTTTCGCTGCCCAAGCAGGGGACGGCGCGCGGGTATCTCCTTCTTGAAGACGGCGCCGTCACTCTCAAAGATCTGGACGGTGCGGTGCTCGCCGAAGAGACACTCTGAAAACAGTTCCCGCGCAGACGGATGCGCGGGAATGCCATATACTATATTATAGAGGAAAAACAATGAAGATCAGGCTCGGTATTTTGGGTTACGGCAATCTGGGGCGCGGCGTGCAGTACGCCGCCTCGCAGTGCGGGGACATGGAGGTCGTCGCCGTCTTCACGCGCAGGGATCCTGCCTCCGTCAGGACGGTGCTGCCCGTCAGAGTGGAGCATACGGATGCGCTCGCATCGTATGCGGACAAGATCGACGTGCTTATTCTCTGCGGCGGCAGTGCGACCGATCTGCCCGTGCAGTCTGTCGGGGCGATCCGCCTGTTCAACACGGTGGACAGTTTCGATACGCACGCGAAGATCCCCGCGTACTTTGCCGCGCTGGATGAGGCGGGCAAGGCGGCGGGGCACCTCGGCGTCATGAGCGTCGGTTGGGATCCGGGGCTGTTTTCGCTGGCACGCGCCTATTTTACGGCGGTTCCCGGGGCGGGCGACGCTTACACGTTCTGGGGCAAGGGCGTGAGCCAGGGGCACAGCGACGCGATCCGCCGCGTGGCGGGCGTGAAGGACGCGCGGCAGTACACTGTGCCCGTCGAAAGCGCTCTCGAGCGGGTGCGCAGCGGGGAGAATCCGCAGCTTTCCACCCGTGAAAAGCACACGCGCGAATGCTACGTCGTCGCCGAAGAGGGCGCGGACCTTGCGCGCATCGAGCGCGAGATCAAAGAGATGCCCAACTATTTTGCGGATTACGACACGACGGTGCATTTCATTTCCGAAGAGGAGCTGAAGGAAAAGCACGGCGGCATCCCGCACGGCGGGTTCGTGCTGCGCGCGGGCGAATCGGCGGCGGGCAACAAATTCCTGATGGAGTTTTCCCTGAAACTCGATTCCAATCCCGAATTTACGTCGGGCGTTCTGGTCGCCTATGCGCGGGCGGTGTATCGGCTGCGCAAAGAGGGCAGGACGGGCGCCGTCACGGTGTTCGACATTGCGCCGAAGTACCTCTCGCCCCTCGGAGAAGAGGAGCTGCGCAAAACGCTGCTCTGAGTTTTTCGGACCTTTCAGCCCCGCGGCAAAGCCGCGGGGCGTTGCTTTTTGCGGCGCTTGCGCCGGGAGTTGATCCGCGCCGTTTTCGGCTCGCTTTTTTGTTGGTTTTCCCGAATTTTCTTCTTCAATTCCCTTGACATTGCGTCGCACATGCTATATACTAAATACAGATTTAAAAACCTGTGCAAACACAAGATATTGTGCTTTGCGGAGACGGCTTTTCGCAACTGGTGGATAGGCAGGGAACTGCGGGGGAGCGGAGAGCGGCATCGCCGGCCACCTGGGCAACTGCAAGAGAGATGCGGCTGCGCAGGTTTTTTTATTTCTCTTTTTCGGGAGGAGCGGATATGCGGAGCGAATTTGTCAAAGGGCATTACAACGAGGAGATCGACGTGCGCGACTTCATTCAGCGCAATTACACGCCGTATGAGGGCGACGGGGCATTCCTGTGCGGTCCGACGGAGCGCACGAAAAAGCTCATGGAGAAGGTCAACGCGCTGTTGAAGGCGGAGACGGACAAGGGCGGCGTGCTGGACGTGGACACGGAGCGCGTCAGCTCCCTTTTGACCTATCCCGCGGGCTATATCGACAGGGAGAACGAGCTCATCGTCGGCTTGCAGACGGATGCGCCGCTCAAGCGCGGCGTGAACCCGTTCGGCGGCATCCGCATGGCGCGGCAGGCGTGCGAGGCGTACGGCTACAAACTCTCCGACCTCGTGGAGACGGAGTTCAGCTACAAGACGACGCACAACGACGCGGTTTTTCACGTTTACACCGACGAGATGAAGGCGGTGCGGCACGCGGGACTTCTGACGGGGCTGCCCGACGCGTACGGCAGGGGCAGGATCATCGGGGACTACCGCCGCGTCGCGCTCTACGGCGTGGATAAGCTCATCGAAGAGAAGCAGAAGGATAAGCGCGAGCGCGGCATGCGCCCGATGGACGAGCAGAACATCCGCACCCTCGAAGAGCTGTACAAACAGATCGACTTTCTGAAAAAGCTCAAGGAGATGGCGCTCCTGTACGGCGTGGATATTTCTGCGCCCGCACAGAACGCGCGGGAGGCGATCCAGTGGACGTACTTCGCCTACCTTGCCGCGATCAAGGAGCAGAACGGCGCGGCGATGAGTCTCGGCAGGGTCTCCACCTTCTTCGATATTTATCTCGAGCGGGATATTGCAGACGGCGTGCTGACCGAGAGCGGGGCACAGGAGCTTGTGGACGACTTCGTCATCAAGTGCCGCATCACCCGTCAGCTCCGCACGCCCGAATACAACGAGATGTTCGGCGGCGACCCGACGTGGACGACGGAGAGCATCGGCGGCATGGGGCTGGACGGGAGGACGCTCGTCACCAAGACGTCCTACCGCATCCTGCACACGCTGTACAACCTCGGTGCCGCGCCCGAGCCGAACATGACGGTGCTCTGGTCTGAGCGCCTGCCCGAACCGTTCAAAAAGTTCTGCGCGCAGGTCTCCGTCGACACGGACTCCGTACAGTATGAAAACGACGACCTCATGCGTCCGATCTTCGGCGACGACTACGGCATCGCCTGCTGCGTCTCCGCGATGAAGATCGGCAAGCAGATGCAGTTTTTCGGCGCGCGCTGCAACTTGGCGAAACTTCTGTTGCTCACGCTGAACGGCGGCAGAGACGAGAAGAGCGGGCTGCAGATCGCGCCCGAGGGCGAGCGCTTTACGGGCGTGCTCGACTATGAGAAGGTGCGCAGGGCGTACAGCAAGTATATGGCTTGGCTGTGCCGCCTGTATGTGAATACGCTCAACGTCATCCATTACATGCACGACAAATACGCCTACGAAAAGATCCAGATGGCGCTGCACGACACGGACGTGGAGCGGTTCCTCGCCTGCGGCGTCGCGGGGTTGTCCGTCGTGACGGATTCTCTGTCCGCGATTAAGTACGCAAAGGTCACGCCCGTCTACGGCGAGAACGGTCTGATCGAGCGGTTTGAGACGGAAGGGGAGTTCCCGAAGTACGGCAACGACGACGACCGCGTGGACAGGCTCGCGGCGGAGCTTGTGGAGGAGTTCTCGGAAGAGCTGAAAAAGACGCCCGCCTACCGCGGCGCAAAGCATACGCTGTCCGTCCTGACGATTACCTCGAACGTTGCATACGGCAAAAAGACGGGCGCGACGCCCGACGGCAGGAAGGCGGGCGAGCCCTTTGCGCCCGGCGCAAATCCCATGCACGAGCGGGATGTGAGCGGCGCGCTCGCCTCCCTCAATTCGGTCGCAAAGCTCTCCTATGACTGCTGCCGCGACGGCATCTCGAACACCTTTTCGATCGTGCCGTCCGCACTCGGCGACAATGCGGAGGAGCGCAGGGAGAACCTTGCGGACATGCTGGACGGCTACTTTGCGCAGGGGGCGCACCACCTCAACGTCAACGTGTTTGACCGCAGCAAGCTCATTGCGGCGATGGAGCACCCCGAGTTGTACCCGAGCGTCACGATCCGCGTGTCGGGGTATGCGGTGAACTTCCACAAGCTCTCCCGCGCGCATCAGCTCGAAGTGATCAAGCGCACCTATCACGGCAGAATGTGACCCGTATTTGCAGAATTACGGCTGTATTCGGAGTACTATGTGTGACAGAAACAAGGTCGGGGCGGAGTATTCCGCCCCGACGCCATACGGATTTATCGATTCCGTCTACTGCGGTTCGGGGGTAGACGGCAAGGGGCTGCGCTGCGTCGTGTTCCTTTCGGGGTGCAATCTGCGCTGCCCGTTCTGCCATAATCCCGAAACGCTGTTCAAAAAGGGCACGCTTACCTCTGCGGAAGAGCTCGCCGAACGGCTTGTTCGCTACAAGCCGTATTTTAAGCGCGGCGGCGTGACGCTTTCGGGCGGGGAACCTTTTTTACAGAAAGAGTTCTGCCTTGCGCTTGTGCGCTTGCTTGCGGAGCGCGGCGTGCGCGTTGCCTTTGAGACGAACGGGCATATCTGCGATGCTGAACTGATCGCTGCGGGGGAGATCATCTGCGACGTGAAAAATCAGGAGAGCGACGACCTCTCCGTGTATGAGGAATTTTTTGCGGAGTGCGCGCGGCAGGGGAAGGTGCCGCAGGTGACGAACGTGCTCGTCCCCGGGAAAAATGATTCGGAGGAAAAGCTGCGGGCGCTCGCCGCATTGGTGCGTAAATTCATCCCCGCGGCGCAGATAAAGCTGCTCCCGTTCCGCAAACTGTGCGCGGACAAGTATGCGGAACTTTCTCTTCCGTTCCCGTACGCAGAGATAAAAGAGTGCGATGAAGAGGAGATGGAACGGGCATATTCCGTAATAAATGCCTGTATTTGAAGTACTATGCGCCGCATAAATCGCGATAAATGCAAAAAAGAGGAGGGGTACCCTCCTCTTTTTCATATCCGCCTTGCGGCGTTTATTTTTGCGCTTTCAGATATTTCAGTGCCTCCGTGCCCGCGATCATGCCGTCGCAGACCGCCTTTGCGATCTGCTGCAGCCCGGGGATGCAGTCGCCCGCCGCGAAGATGCCGGGCACGTTCGTTGCGCGCCGCTCGTCGACGACGAGTTTTCCGTTCGCGCTCTCCAGCCCGATCTTCTTGGCAAGCTCGAAGGCGCCTGCCGAGCCGCAGGCGATGAACACGCCGTCAAAGTTTTCGCGCGTTCCGTCTGTAAACACAACTTCTTCCAGCCGGTCGCCGCCCTCAAAGGAGGCGATTTTTTTTGTGTTGCAGGGGAGCCCGTCCAAAGCCGCGCCGCCGTCGGTGAGGACGGTCACATCGTCGACGACGTTTTTAAGTTCCGCGTATTCGCTGCGTGCGTACGCGCCGCCGCCGACGACGGCGACCTTTTTGCCGCGGTAGAAGAAGGCATCGCAGATCGCGCAGTAGCTCACGCCCGCGCCTTCGAATGTTCCGATGTTGCGGATCGGCGGCACGTTCCGCGCCGTGCCGCAGGCGAGGACGACGGCGCCCGCGTTCAAAGTGCCCGCCGCCGTCTTGGCGCGGAACCCCTCTTCCGCAAATTCGATGCCGAAGATCTCCGTGTGCAGAATTTTTGCGCCGAGGTTTTCTGCCTGTTTCAGCCCTGCGGCATACAGGTCTTTTGCGGCGATCCCGTTTGCAAACCCGTAATAGTTCTGGATAAGCTCGGCTTTCGCGAGCGCGCCGCCGCCCTTTGCGACGACGGTGACGGGCGCGCCGCCGCGCACGGCGTACAGCGCAGCCGAAATGCCGGCGGGGCCTCCGCCTACGATGAGCAGTTCCTTCATGTTTTGCGGCTCCTTGTTTGTGTTCTTTGTTTTGAAATTATAGCTTGCTTTTTTCTTCCCGTCAATTGTTTCCGCGCCTTTTTTGCCGCCTGCCGCGGCGGAGCGGAGATCGTTTTTGCTCTCTTTTGGTTTTTTCCGCGGTGGGGCAGGTCGTTTCCGTATCTTTTTTTGCCGCCTGCCGCGGCAGAGTGAAGATTGTTTCCGCTTTTTTGACCTCTCACGCGGCAGGGCTGCGGGGGCGCCTTCTGTCTGCAGGCGAAAAAAGTCTGAACTTGTTCGCGCAGTTTGTTTTGTATGCGCAAAACCGTTGACATTGCCGTGATTTTCGGTTACAATAAAACTACCATGTGATGCGCGAAACAGAGTATCCATGCAAATATTTTATCCGCGGTGCGTTCGTGCGGGCTGCGGCGCGGCGGTCTCCGCTGCCTTATTGTGATCGGGCACAAAATCCCGAGCTTATAAGTTGGTTACTTGATAACCGGAAGTGCCTGCAGGCACGCTTGTAAAACGATCAATAAGAGTAGTAAAAGTAAGGTATTTGCTATATAGACTCTGTTCATGGGGCTCGTCCTATGCGCACAAAAGGATGGTTCTGCGATTGTTCAGGAGCGGTATGCGGCGGCATATCGCTTTTTTTGTTGTCGGAGGTTCTTACTATGGGAGAAAAGCTCAATCTGTACGGGTTCAACAATCTCACGAAGTCGCTCAGCTTCAATATCTACGATGTGTGCTATGCGAAGAGTCCGCGCGAACAGCGCGACTATATCGCGTACATCGACGGGCAGTACAACAGCGAACGGCTCACGAAGATCCTCACGACGCTGACGGACATGATCGGGGCAAAGGTGCTGAACATCGCCAAGCAGGACTACGAGCCGCAGGGCGCGTCCGTGACCATCCTCATCGCGGAGGGCTCCATGGTCCCCGCGGGGACGACGCAGCTCGCGCACCTCGACAAGAGCCATGTGACGGTGCACACCTATCCCGAGTACCACCCCGAGACCTGCCTTGCGACCTTCCGCGTGGACATCGACGTCGCCACCTGCGGCGAGATCACGCCGCTCTCCACGCTGGACTACCTGATCGGCTCCTTCGATTCGGACATCATCACGCTGGACTATAAGGTGCGCGGCTTCACGCGGGACGTGAATGGGCACAAGCTCTTCCTCGACCACAAGATTCGCTCCATACAGGACTATATCGACCCCGAAACGCTGCTGCGCTACGACGCGATGGACATCAACGTGTATGCGGCGAACCTGTTCCACACCCGTATGATGGTCAAGGAGATCGATCTGCAGAACTACCTGTTCAAGACGGACGCCTACGAGCTGCCGCCCAAACAGCGGCTGGAGATGATCGGCAACCTCCGCCGCGAGATGATCGAAATTTTCAGCAACAAGAATATTTTCTGAACGGGTCAGGACGAGAAGATGAAGGAACTGTCGCAAAAGAACGCGCCCATCTACGAGGCGCTGCAGGAGATGCGCCGCATGCGCCTCGTGCCTTTCGACGTGCCGGGGCACAAGCGCGGGCGGGGGAACCCCGAGCTTACGTCGCTGCTCGGCGAGCGCTGCGTGGGGCTGGACGTCAATTCGATGAAGTGCCTCGACAATCTCTGCCACCCCGTGTCCGTCATCCGCGACGCGGAACAGCTCGCGGCGGAGGCGTTCGGCGCGGCGTGGGCGTTCCTCATGGTCGGCGGGACGACGTCCGCCGTGCAGAGCATGATTCTTTGCGTCGCCAAGCGCGGCGAGAAGATCATTCTGCCCCGCAACGTGCACCGTAGCGGCATGACGGCGATGGTCCTGAACGGCGCTGTGCCCGTGTACGTCGACCCCGAGTGCGACGACGACCTCGGTATCTCCCTCGGCATGCGCACGGAGGCGGTGCGCCGCGCCGTCGCCGAGAACCCGGACGCCAAGGCGATCCTCGTCAATAACCCGACCTATTACGGGATCTGCTCCGACCTCGCCGAGATCGTGCGCATCGCGCACGGCGCGGGCATGCTGTGCATTGCGGACGAGGCGCACGGCACGCACTTCTATTTCGGGGAGGGTATGCCCGTCTCCGCGATGAAGGCGGGCGCGGACATGGCGGCGGTCTCCATGCACAAATCGGGCGGGAGCCTGACGCAGAGCTCCATGCTCCTCATCGGGCCGGCCATGCAGGAGGGGTATGTGCGCCAGATCATCAACCTGACGCAGACGACGAGCGCCTCCTATCTGCTCTTATCCTCGTTGGATATTTCCCGCCGTAACTTAGCGCTCCGCGGAAGAGAATCCTTTGCTTCCGTCGTCGAGCTTGCGCGCTATGCGCGCAGCGAGATCAACGAGATCGGCGACTATTACGCGTTCGGCAGGGAACTCGTCAACGGGGATAGTATTTTCGACTTCGACGAGACAAAACTCTCCGTCAACACGCTGGACGTGGGGCTTGCGGGGATCGAGGTGTACGACCTTTTGCGCGACGAATACGACATTCAGATCGAGTTCGGCGATCTCGGCAATATCCTCGCCTATCTCTCTATCGGGGACAGAGAGCGCGACATCGAACGGCTTGTCAGCGCTCTTTCCGAGATCCGCAGATTGTATAAAAAGAGCAAGGCAGGGCTGATGAAACAGGAGTACATCGAGCCCATCGTCGCCATGTCCCCGCAGGACGCGTTCTATGCGGAGAAGACCTCGCTGCCGTTGCGGCAGACGGAGGGCAGGGTGTGCAGCGAGTTCGTCATGTGCTACCCGCCCGGCATCCCCATCCTTGCGCCCGGCGAGCGCATCACGCGGCGCATTCTCGATTATATCGAATACGCAAAGGCAAAGGGCTGCCAGATGACGGGTCCCGAAGACGCGAAGATCGAACGGCTGAACGTGATCTGACAGGAGCCGCGCCTTTTTGTGCGGTGCGGCAAAGGAACGTAGTTTCAGGTAACTTTTATGGAATTCTGGTTTTCCGAACGGCATACGAAAAACGTAAAACTCTCCATCCGCGTGGACAGACAGTTGTACAGCGGGCAGAGCGATCTGCAACGCATCGACGTGTTCGACAGCCCCGAGTTCGGCAGGTTTCTCGTGCTGGACGGGTACATGATGCTCACGCAGAAAGATGAATTTATCTACCACGAGATGATTGCGCACGTGCCCATGGCGGTGCACCCGAACGTGAAGAACGTGCTGGTCATCGGCGGGGGCGACGGCGGCGTCGTGCGCGAGCTCGTGCAGTACGACGACATTGAGAGCATCGACCTCGTGGAGATCGACAGGCAGGTCGTCGAGGTCTGCCGCGAATATTTCCCCGCGCTCACCTGCGGGCTGGACGATCCGCGCGTCTCCGTCCATTATAAGGACGGGCTGCGGTTCGTGCGCTCCTGCAAGAACGAGTACGACCTCATCATCGTCGATTCGACCGACCCGTTCGGTCCCGGGGAGGGGCTGTTCACCCGCGAATTTTACGGGAACTGCTACAAGGCGCTCAGAGAGGACGGCATCATGGTCAACCAGCACGAGAGCCCGTTCTACGACGAGGACGCGCTCGCCTGCCAGCGCGCGCACAAGCGCATCGTAGAGTCCTTCCCGATCAGCCGCGTCTATCAGGCGCATATCCCGACCTATCCGTCGGGGCACTGGCTGTTCGGGTTCGCGTCCAAAAAGTACCACCCGCTGCGCGATCTGGACGAGGCACGCTGGAACGCGCGCGGCATCCGCTGCCGCTACTACACGACGACCCTGCACAAGGGCGCGTTCTATATCCCCGCCTATGTGGAGGAGCTTTTAAGCGATGTTGAACACACAGACTGACGCCTTTCTTGCCTGCGATAAGCCCTATGCGGAGGCTAAGACCGTCCTCTTCGGCGCGCCCTTCGACGGGACGACTTCGTACCGCCCCGGCACGCGGTTCGGCAGCGCTGCCATCCGCCGCGAATCGTACGGGATCGAGACGTACAGCCCCTATCAGGACAGGGATTTAGAAGACTGCGCGGTCATGGATGCGGGCGACCTCGAGCTGCCCTTCGGCGATACGGAGAGGGCGCTTTGCACGATAGAGGAGCGCGCGGCGCAGATCTTGAAAGACGGCAAGCGCCCCTTCCTGCTCGGCGGCGAGCATCTCGTCACGTTGGGTGCGGTGCGTGCGGCGGTAAAAAAATATCCCGACCTCTGTATCGTGCACTTTGACGCGCACACAGATCTGCGCGACGAGTATCTCGGCGTAAAGCTCTCGCATGCGTGCGTGCTGCGCCGCTGCCACGAGCTCGTCGGGGATAAGCGCATCGCGCAGTTCGGGATCCGTTCGGGGCTGCGGGAAGAATTTTTGTGGGGCAGGGAACATACGCTCCTGCATCCTTTCGGTTTTGACGGGCTGGAGGAGACGCTCAAAGCCTTTGCGGGCAGACCCGTCTATTTCACCCTTGATCTAGACGTGCTCGATCCGTCCGTATTCCCGGGGACGGGCACGCCCGAGCCGGGCGGGGTGAGTTTTGAGCAGCTCCGCCGCGCGGCGACGCTGGTGTGCTCCTCCGCGAATGTGGTCGCGTTGGACGTGAACGAACTCAGTCCGCCGTACGATCAGAGCGGCGCGTCGACTGCCGTCGCCTGCAAGATCGTGCGCGAAATGCTGCTGGCGCTGGAAGGGTAGAGCCCTGCGCCGCACGAAAAGGCAGAATTTCCGACCCGCCGCACGGAAGAGGGGAAAGCCGTCTCCCGCCGCGTACGGGTATAAACTAAAATCATCATCGGGAGAAAGATCATGGCAAAAGTATTGGTCATCGGCTGCGGCGGCGTCGCGTCCGTCGCGATCCGTAAATGCTGCATGCGCGACGACGTGTTCACCGAACTGTGCATAGCCAGCCGCACGCTCTCCAAGTGCGACGCGCTCAAAGCAAAGCTCGAGGACAGGACAAAGACGAAGATCACGACCGCGCAGGTCGACGCGGACAAGACCGACGAGGTCATCGCACTCATTAAAAGAGTGCAGCCCGACCTCGTCATGAATATCGCACTGCCGTACCAGGATCTTGCGATCATGGACGCCTGCCTTGCCTGCGGGGTGAATTATCTCGATACGGCGAACTACGAGCCCGAAAACACGGACGATCCCGTCTGGCGCGAGAAATACGAAAAGCGCTGCAAGGAGGAGGGGTTCTCCGCGTATTTTGATTACACGTGGCAGTGGGCGTACGGCGACAAGTACAAGAAAGCGGGGCTTACGGCGCTGCTCGGCTCGGGGTTTGACCCCGGCGTGACGCAGGTATTCTGCGCCTATGCGCAAAAGCACCTGTTCGACACCATTGAGACGATCGACATCCTTGACTGCAACGGCGGCGACCACGGCTATCCGTTTGCGACCAACTTCAACCCCGAGATCAACCTGCGCGAAGTTTCGGCGCCCGGCTCCTATTGGGAGAACGGCAGGTGGGTGGAGGTGCCCGCGATGAGCATCCACCGCACTTACAACTTTGACGGCGTGGGGGAGAAGGACATGTACCTTCTGCACCACGAGGAGATCGAATCGCTGGCAAAGAACATAAAGGGCGTAAAGCGCATCCGCTTTTTCATGACCTTCGGGCAGAGCTATCTCACGCACATGAAGTGCCTTGAAAACGTGGGGATGCTCTCCACGACGCCCGTCGAGTTCGAGGGAAAAGAGATCGTGCCCATCCAGTTTTTGAAGGCGCTCCTGCCCGATCCCGCGTCGCTCGGCCCGCGCACCGTCGGCAAGACGAATATCGGCTGCATCTTTACGGGCGTGAAGGACGGCAAGCGCAAGACGGCGTACATTTACAATGTCTGCGACCACCAGGAATGCTACCGCGAAGTTGAATCGCAGGCGATCTCCTACACGACGGGCGTACCCGCCATGATCGGCGCGATGATGCTCGTTACGGGCAAGTGGAACAAAAAGGGCGTCTACACCCCCGAAGAGTTCGACCCCGATCCGTTCATGGAGGAGCTGAACAGGAACGGGCTCCCCTGGAAGATCGTGGAAACTCCCGAGCTGGTGGACTGAATGCGCACGCCGTATTTTTGCATCGACGAAAAAAGACTGCATGACAACCTGCGCATCCTCGCGGATGTGAAAGGGCGGGCGGGGTGTAAGATCCTGCTCGCGCAGAAGGCGTATTCCGCCTATGCAACCTATCCGCTCATCCGCAGGTATCTGGACGGCTCGGCGGCGAGCGGGCTGTATGAGGCGCGGCTCGGTCACGAGGAGATGGGCGGGGAGACGCACGTCTTTTCTCCTGCTTTCCGGGAAGACGAGTTTGAAGATGTCCTGCGCTATGCCGACCATATCGTATTCAACTCCTGCGCGCAATTGAAAAAGTTCGGACCGCGCGCACGGGCTGCGGGCAAGAGCGTGGGGTTGCGCGTCAACCCCGAATGCTCCACGCAGGAGGGGCACGCGATCTATGACCCCTGCGCGCCCTTTTCCCGTTTCGGGGTGACCGCGGCGGAGTTCGATGCGTCCGTTCTGCCCCTTCTGGACGGCATCCACATGCACACGCTGTGCGAGCAGAATGCGGACGCGCTCGCCGTCACGGTGAAAGCGCTGGAAGAGAAGTTCGGCGGGATCCTCGGCAGGGCGAAGTGGCTGAATTTAGGGGGCGGGCACCATATCACGCGCGCCGATTACGACAGGGAACTGCTCGTCGGAACGGTGCGCGCGCTCTCAGAAAAATACGGCGTGCAGGTCTACCTCGAACCGGGAGAGGCGGTCGTGCTGAACGCGGGGACGTTCGTGACGTCCGTTGTCGATGTCGTGCGCAACGGCATGGAGATCGCCGTGCTCGACTGCTCCGCCGCATGCCACATGCCGGACGTTTTGGAGATGCCGTACCGCCCGCCGCTGGAGGGGGCGGGGGAGCCGGGGGAGAAGAGATATACCTACCGCCTTGCGGGCGGTACCTGCCTTGCGGGCGACGTTATCGGCGACTATTCCTTCGATGCACCGCTGCGGGAGGGGAGCGTGCTTGTGTTCGGGGACATGGCGCTCTATACGATGGTCAAGACGAATACCTTCAACGGCATGCCGCTGCCAGACATCGCCATTCGCCGCGAGAGCGGCGAAACGGAGCTGCTGCGGTCATTCTCCTATGAGGATTTCAAAAGCCGTCTGTGAGCGGAATGCGGCGGCGGAAAACGGTTTGACCATTTTCCGCCGCCGTGTTGATTTTACAAGCATTTGATCGTGAAAAATCCGTCGTTTCTGCGGGCGGAGAGAGCCCGCGCATGGATGCGCCGCTCCGCGGCGCAGGGCGTTCGCCCGAATACAGGGATGAGGAATTTTTTCACGCAAAAAAGCGTCGGGCAAACCCGGCGCTTTTTAAATATTGTTCTATAAAAATTTTCTTTCGGAAAGGGGAGCCTTACTCGGCAGCCTCCTCCTTCTTTTTGCGCGTCCTCTTGGGCTTTTCCGCGGGAGCCTCTTCCGCTGCGGGAGCGGCAGGAGCCTCTGCGACAGGGGCGGGTGCTTCCGCCGCTGCGGGCGCCGCGGCCTGAGCCGCTTTGGCGGCGTTCAGGCGCTTTGCGAGCGCGGACTTTTTGTTTGCCGCATTGTTCTTGTGCAGGATCCCTTTGGAGGCTGCGGAATCGATCTCGGACGTGACTTCGGGCAGCATTTTTTCTGCCAACGCAAAATCGCCCGCTTCTACTGCGGCATTGAATTTACGGATCGCCGTTTTGACGGCGGATTTGATCATCTTATTCTGCGAATTTTTTTTCTCGGTCACGATCACGCGTTTTTTTGCTGATTTGATATTAGGCACGTTGCTTCTCCTTGCTCGGTACTTGTTTTGAACACTCAGCTATTTTAGCATAAAAATTTTTGCTTGTAAACTGTTTTTCGGGCGAAAAACGGAATTTATTGCACAGCTTTTCCATATATTTTCAGAAGAGTTCGGTTTGCGGAGGTGGCGGTCGGTTGCGTCCTTTCACAGCGGTTTTCGACAGCGGCGTGGGCGGGCTGACCGTCCTGCGCGCCCTGACCCGCAGATGCCCGGGCGAGCGGTTCGGCTACTTCGGCGACAATGCGAACGCGCCTTACGGCAGCCGCGCGCCGGAGGAGATAGAAGAGCTCGTGTTTGCCGCTTTCGGGCGGCTGTCGCGCATGCCGCTCAAAGCGGCGGTCGTCGCCTGCAATACCGCGACGGCGCTCTGCATCGACCGCCTGCGCGCCTCCTTTCCCTTTCCCGTTGTCGGCGTCGAACCAGCCGTCCGCCCCGCCGCGCGTCTCGGCGGGAGAGTGCTCCTGCTTGCCACCCGCGCGACGCTTGCCAGCGCGCGGGTGAAGGCGCTGCTCGCGCGGACGGGAGGGGCGGTCGATGTGTTCTGCCCCGAAGAACTTGCGGGTGAGATCGAGCGGCATATTTTCGATCTCTCCGCGGCAGGGGTCGAGGCGTGCCTTGCAGGGGTCCCGCGCGGCGTGTACGATGCCTGCGTACTCGGCTGTACGCACTATGTTTTTGTGGCGGAACGCATTTCCGCAGCCCTCGGATGCCCCGTTTTTGACGGAAATGCAGGGACGGCTGACCACCTTGCAAAGATTTTAAACATATGTTCGGAAAATTGCAAAAAAACGCCAAAAAACGCCGTTTTTTTCCTCGGTACACACGCTGAGCACAATAAAAGGGTGTTTTTTTTACTGAAATAAAGCAAACAAATGTTCATATTTTTAAAAAACAGAGAAAAAAGCGCAAAAATCTTTAAAAAATCAGTCACTTTTTTGCCTTAGGTGGTTGACAGTGGTCAAAAGTGGTGATATAATTGAAAGCACAAGACAGGTGGAAGAGGGGCTATGTATTCTTTCAACGGTAGGTTCAACAACCGGTTGGACGACAAAAACAGAATACGCATCCCCGCGAAGTTCAAAGCGGACCTCGGG
Organism: Clostridia bacterium; assembly: GCA_017886895.1. Classification (GTDB taxonomy): domain Bacteria; phylum Bacillota; class Clostridia; order Christensenellales; family Borkfalkiaceae; genus Borkfalkia. The sequence continues at coordinate 37,357 of JAGHJD010000076.1, forward strand.
GCGGATTACAAGCTCGCTTTTGCACCCGGAAATTGCATTTACGTTCTGCCGCAGAGCGAATACCGCAAGATCCTTGACGGGTTCGGGGAGAGTTCCTATTTCAATGTCGAACAGCAGGAGGCGATCGCGGCGTTCACGGGTTCCGTGTACGACGTTACGGAAGATAACCAGGGCAGGATCGTCCTTCCCGCGGAGCTGAAAGAATACGCGCATATCGACAAGGAGATCGTCATCACGGGCGCCGCGTCCTATCTGCGGATAGAGGCGGCGGAACAGTTCTCCAAGCGCACGGCGGGCATGAATATGGCGGATGTGTTTGCGAAACTCAACGCCATCGGCAAAAAAGAATGATCTTCTTTTCGCATCAGCCCGTTCTGCTCGAAGAGTGCATGCAGGGGCTTGCGCCGGGGCGCGGCGGCGTCTATTTCGACGGCACGGTCGGCGGCGGCGGACATTCCTATGAAATATTGAAGCGCAGCACGCCGGAGGGCAGGCTGATCGCCTGCGACCTCGACGAAAACGCGATCGCGGCGGCGACGGACAGGCTTTCGCCCTTCGCGGGAAGGTTTCAGATCTTCAAGAGCAATTTCAAGCAATATGAGGAAGTTCTCGCGGCTGCGGGAGCGGACAGGCTCGACGGCGTGATGCTCGACTTCGGCGTTTCAAGTTTTCAGCTCGACGAAGTTTCGCGCGGGTTCAGTTATCTGAAAGATGCGCCGCTGGACATGCGCATGGATGTGAGCGGCGGACTGACCGCGGCGGACGTCGTGAACGGATACAGCGAAGAGAGGCTCGCAGCCATTCTCCGCGACTACGGGGAAGAACGGTTCGCGAAACGTATCGCGAAAGCGGTTGCGGAGCAGAGGAGAAAGAAGAGGATAGAGAGCACGGGAGAGCTTGCACGGCTCGTGGAAGACAGCATCCCCGCCAAGTTCCGCCAAAACGGTCCCTGCGCAAGGAAAACGTTTCAGGCGATCCGCATCGAAGTGAACGGCGAGCTTGAAGGGCTTGGCGAGGCGGTCAGGGGGCTGGCTCTGAAACTGAAAAAAGGCGGAAGGATCTGCGTTCTCACCTTTCATTCGCTGGAGGACAGGATCGTAAAAAACGTTTTCCGCGAACTTGCCGAGAGCTGCACCTGCGACAAGAGCCTGCCGGTCTGCGTCTGCGGCAAAAAGAAAGAGATAGAAATTTTGACCAAAAAGCCCGTTACGGCGGGGGAAGAAGAATTACGGGAAAATCCCCGTTCCAAGAGCGCAAAACTGCGCATAGCGGAACGCGTCTGAGAATATAGTTAAGGAGAAGGGCATCATGGCAACGGCAGTCCCCGTTCTGGAAAGAACACAAGAAGAGAGCTCCCTGAAAGCATACGGCAAGCTGCAGGGCGGCGTTGCGCCGCAGGAGATGACGGAAGAGCAGAAGGCTCTTGCGTTCAATGCGCGCATCTCCGAAAATTATCAGAAGCTGATCAATCCGGACTACCATAAGGCGGAGGACGTCGCGGCGGCTCCCGCTTATGCCGAACCCGTCTATGCCGCTCCCGTGCAGGAGGCGGCGCCCGCCTATACGCGGCAGCGCGCGGCAGATATTTTCCGCGCCGATTCTCCGCTGCATACGCGGACGGTGGACTTTGCCTCCGCTCCCGCATATGCCGAGCCCTCCTATGCTGCTCCCGTGCAGGAGACGCCCGCGGCTCCGTATTATGAGCAGGCGGCTTACGCGGAGGACGTCACGGACGCGGATCTCATGCCCACCGAGACGACCAACCAGTACCGCGACAGCCTGTACCGCGAAGAGCGCCCCGCAGAACATGCGCAGGAGAAGAAAAAGGGGTTCGCGCTGACGGCGCGCAACAAACTTCTCATCGCCGTGTATTCGATCGTCGTAGTCGTCGTGCTCGCACTCATCATCGTCAACACGAGCGTGCTCGGCTCGCTCGATGCCGAGGTCACGGCGCGCGAAGCGGCGCTGAATGCCGCGATCGAAACGTCGCAGAACCTTGAGGCGGAGATCGATTATTACACCGATGCGGACACGATCATCTCGCGTGCCGAAGACGAGCTCGGGATGTACATGCCCGACTGATGCGCGGCGGACGCGTGAATGCGCGTCAAGGAAAACAGATCGATTACAAAAGAAGATCCGATGCGGACCGTTCGGGAACGGGCGGCGCGTCGGGTCGCTTTTTATTTTGCGCCGAGGTGAGAAAGATCGCAAAGAGAGCAAAACAAATTTCGCCGACCGTTTTACGAAAGAGGTTATTCGCCGTAGTCATGGCGGTAGCCTTTCTTTTTTTGCTCATATTCGCACGTTTCTTTTATCTGCAGGTCGTGGACGGGGAAGATCTGCGCTATCTTGCGCTGGATCAGTGGACGCGCGAGATCCCCGTGATCGCGGCGCGCGGCGTCATCAAAGACCGGAACGGCGTCGTGCTGGCGGACAACCGTACGGCATATTCTGTGTTCGTGCGTCCAAACGCCGTGGAGGACGTGCAGATGACTGCCGTAACGCTTGCTTCTCTCCTCGGGGAAGATGCGGATGCTTTGCAGGAGCGGATCTCGTCGGCGAGCGTGTCCGAGCTTACGGTCACAAAACATGTCGACCGCTCTTTTACCGAGAAGCTGGAGGAATATGATTTGCCGGGCGTGTATTATGCGCAGGACAATGTGCGCGTCTACCCGTACGGCGAACTGCTCTCCCGCGTGCTCGGGTTCACGTCCTCCGACAACATCGGGCTGACGGGGCTTGAAAAATATTATGACGCGTATCTTTCGGGGACGGACGGTGAGATCGCATATTTTACGGATCTTGTCGGCGCGGAGGTCGAAGGGAGCGCTTCCTATCTTCCCGCAACAGACGGCATGGATCTCACCCTGACCATCGATTATGAAATACAGGCGGTCGCCGAGGCGGCAATGCAGAAGGTGTACGAGGAGTACTCGCCCGCCGTGGCGCAGTGCATCGTGCTCGACCCCGATACCTTCGACATCCTTGCGATGGCGGCGGCGCCGTCGTATGACCTGAACGACGTACCGAGAGACGACGCCGAACTTCTGAACGAACTTTCGCGGAACAATCTTGTTTCGGACATTTACGAACCGGGATCTACCTTCAAAATCATCACGGCGGCGGCGAATATCGAGGAATACTATAAGGGGAATCCCGATGCGTTTTCGCCGCAGCATGTATTCAGCAGCAGCCGCACGAGATCGGTGGACGGCACGACGATCCGCTGCTGGAGCGATCACTCCAACGGAAAACATTCCAATCAGACGCTTGCCGAGGCGCTCAACAACAGCTGCAATCCCTGTTTTACGGATATTGCGCTCTCGCTGGGCACGGAGACGTTTTACGATTACCTTGAGCTGTTCGGGTTCGGGAAAGTGACGGGGATCGACTTTTCGGGGGAAGCGCAGGGCATGCTGCTCACGGAGAGCGCTGTGCGCGCGTGCGACCTTGCGCGCATCGGGTTCGGGCAGACGGTCGCGGTCACGGCGATTCAGCTTGCCTGCGCGGCGGCGTCCGCCGTCAACGGCGGTTATTATTACCGTCCGCGCCTCGTGCAGTCCGTTTCCTCGGCGGACGGGAGCGTAACGGAAGAAATATCTCCCGTTCTCGTCAACCGTACGGTCAGCGAACAGACGTCCGAACTGCTTGCATCGCTGCTCGAAGGGGTCGTGTCGAACGGAAGCGGTTCGCGCGCTTATATCGAAGGGTACAAGGTCGCGGGCAAGACGGGAACGGCGCAGAAATTTGAGGACGGCGTCATTGCGCAGGGGAAGTATGTGTCCTCCTTTCTCGGTTTTTTTCCCGCCGACGATCCGCAGTATCTTGCGCTCGTCATCGTGGACGAACCCGTCGGCGCCTATTACGGGAGCATTGTGGCGGCGCCCGCCGCACGCGAAATTTTTGAGGGGATCATTGAAGTAAAGGGCATCGAGCCCTATGAATAAAGGAGCGGAAATTTGTTACTCAGTACTTTATTGCGCGAAGTCGCGCATCTCGGAGTTCTGCGTTTTTGCGACAGGGAGATCGCGGGCGTCAGTATCGACAGTAAGCATATCCTGCCCGGCGATCTGTTCGTCTGCTTTGCGGGCGGGGCGCACGACGGGCATGAATTTGCGGCGGAGGCGCTTGCGGCGGGTGCCGCGGCGCTCGTCGTTGAACGGGAACTGCCTCTTCCCGCCGTACAGATCGTTGTGGCTGACGGGCGGGCGGCATCTGCGGAATTTGCCGCGGCGTTCTACGGGCATCCCGAAAAGCGGCTGAAGATCGTCGGCATCACGGGGACGAACGGCAAGACGACTACGGCGCACATGCTCGCTTCGGTGCTGAACGCGGCGGGGAAGAAGTGCGGCAATATCGGTACGCTCGGCATCGACTATGCCAACCGCAGGGTCGCGCCCGAGTTGACGACGCCCGATCCCTGCTTTCTGTACAAGATCTTTGCCGATATGGCCGCCTGCGAAGTGGAGTATGCGGTGATGGAAGTCTCCGCGCACGCGCTGCATTTCGGGAAAGTGGACGGCGTTCCGTTTGAGGCGGGGATCTTTACGAACTTCACGGAGGATCATCTCGATTTTTTCGGGTCGATGGAGGAATATGCCGCGGCGAAGGAAAAACTGTTTCAGCCGGGGCGCTGCCGCTATGCGGTGCTCAATTATGACGACGAGGAAGGGCGCAGGATCGGGCGCGCGCTCGGCGGGGCGTTCAGCTATGCGCTTGAAAATCCCGCCGACGTGTTCGCCGTCGATATACGCGACGGGCTGGAGGGCTGCACGTACGTGATCAATCTTTTCGACGAGCTGTACGACATCCGCCTGCATCTTACGGGGCTGCACAATGTGTACAATTCGATGGCGGCTGCGGCGTGCGCGAAACTTCTGGGTGTCTCCACGCCCGCGATCGCGGCGGGGCTGCGCGCTCTGCCGCGCGTGCGGGGCAGGCTGGAGCACGTTGCGCGCTGCGGCGGGGCGGATATTTTTGTGGATTTCGCGCATACTCCGGACGGATTGGAAAAGTCTCTCACCGCGCTCAAAAAGCACTGCACGGGGCGGCTGATCTGCGTCTTCGGCTGCGGCGGGAACCGCGATACGCAAAAGCGTCCGCTCATGGGCGAAGTTGCGGCGAGGCGGGCGGATTTTACGGTACTCACTTCGGATAATCCCCGCTACGAAGATCCCTTTGACATCATTCTCGAAATAGAAAAGGGCGTCCGCCCCGTGACGGACGCGTACGTGATCGTCGTGGACAGGGAGAGCGCCATCGAATATGCGATCGGTATGCTGCGCGAGGGCGACGTGCTGCTGGTCGCGGGCAAGGGAGGGGAGACCTATCAGGAGATCATGGGCGTGAAACATATTTACAGCGATATTGCCGCCGTGCGCGGCATCCTCGAGGGACGCGCGGCGGCGGGCGGGGAACATGGCGGCTGAGTTCATCATCCTTCTGCTTTCGGGAGGGCTGTCCGCCTGCCTGTGCGCATTGCTCATCCCGATCCTGCGCAGGGCAAAGGCGGGGCAGACCATTCTCGGCTATGTGCGCGAGCATTCCTACAAGGGCGGTACGCCCACGATGGGCGGGATCGCCTTTATTCTTGCGGGCGCGCTGCTCGTTCCCGCGTTCGGGCTGTTTGCGGACAAGCGTGCCGCCGTCGCGCTTGCCTTCGGCGCCGCCTGCGCGGCGGTCGGTTTTCTGGACGATTTTATCAAATTCCGGTTCAAGCGGAATCTCGGTTTGCGGGCGTATCAGAAGATTGCTTTTCAGGGGGCGATCGCGCTTCTTGCGGGGCTGTACTGCTGGCACGACGGGCTGACGGTCCTGTATATCCCGTTCACGAAACTCTCCTTCGATATAGGCGGCTGGATGATCCCGCTCGCCGCCTTTGTATTCGTTGCGGCGACGAACTGCGTCAACCTCACCGACGGGCTGGACGGGCTGGCGGCGTCGGTCAGCTTCTGGTACTTTGCCGCGCTTGCGGCGCTCATTTTTTTTCAGGCGGGGACAAGCGGGGTCATGCTCTCCCGCCTGTGCCTTGTTTTGTGCGGTTCGCTTGCGGGGTATCTTTTGTTCAACACGCACCGCGCGTCGTTATTCATGGGTGACACGGGCTCGCTCGGGCTGGGCGGGTTCGCGGCGGCGGTCGCCGTGTTCAGCGGGAACGCGCTGTATGTGGCAATTCTCGGCATAATGTTCGTCGTTTCGGGTATATCCGTGATTTTGCAGGTAATATACTATAAGCGGACGGGCGGCAGGCGGCTGTTTCTGATGGCGCCGCTGCATCACCATTTTCAGCAGAAGGGTTACGGCGAGGCGAAGATCGCCTTTGCGTACTCCGTCATCACTGCTGCAGCGGGGCTTCTGTGTCTGCTGTTTGTCCAATAACTGCGGGGGCGTGAGGGAATGTATTTCAAGACCCAAAAATTTCTGGTGGCGGGCATTTCAAAGAGCGGCGCGGCGAGCGGCGCCTTTTTGCTTGACCGAGGCGCGGCTGTTTATCTCTACGACGATCTGGCGGCGGACGGGGTCAGGCGCGCGATGGCGGAGCTTTCGGCGCGCGGCGCGCGCGTTGTGCGGGCGGAGGAACTTGCCTCCGCGGTGGAGGAATGCGACGTGCTCGTCCTCAGCCCCGGTATCCCCATCGATCATGAACTGCCCGTCGCCTTCCGCAAGCGGAAAAAGCGGATCATCGGCGAGGCGGAATTGGGCTGCCTGTTCCTGCGCGCGCCGGTCGTCGCGGTCACGGGCACGAACGGAAAGACGACGACGGTCACGATGATCGACGAGATCTTCCGCGCGGCTGGGGAGAACAGTGTTGCTTGCGGCAATATCGGCGTGCCCGTTGTCTCCTGCGCGGATAAACTCGGTTACGGAGACATCGCCGTCATGGAGGTCTCCAGCTTTCAGCTCGAAACGCTGTCGAGCATCCGCCCGCACGTTGCGGTCGTCACGAACATAACGGAGGACCACCTCGACCGCCACTATACGATGGAGAATTACATATTCCTGAAATCCAAACTGCTGCGCAACCTGCGCGAGAGCGAATTTGCGGTTCTGAACTATGATGACCAGACGGTGCGCGGGTTTGCAAAGGACCTGCGCTGCGGCATACGCTGGTTTTCCGTCCGCGAGCGCGTGGAGGGCGCCTATCTCTACGACGGCGGTTTATATTTCGAAAACGAGAAGATCACGGACGCCGCCTCCCTCTCCCTCAAAGGAGAGCACAATCTGCAGAACGCGCTTGCCGCAATCTGTGCGGCAAAGCTGATGGGCGCGGAGAGCGGCGCGATCGCGCGGACGCTCGCGTCTCTGCGCGGCGTGCGGCACCGCGTCGAATACGTCGGCGAAGTGAACGGCGTCACCTACATAGACGATTCGAAGGGGACGAATGTGGACGCGACGCTGCATGCTGTTGCGGGCATGGAGTCGGAGACGGTGCTGCTGCTCGGCGGCAAGGACAAGGGGTACGACTACGATAAACTTTTTGCAAAACTGAAGGACGGCAAAGCCGTGCACTTTATTTTGTACGGGGAGAACCGCTTCAAACTTCTCAACAGCGCGGTGCGTGAGAATGAGTCGCGCATCACTTTATGCGCCGATCTTGACCTCGCGGTCCGTATAAGCGCAATGACGGCGAAGGCGGGGCAGTGCGTTCTGCTCAGTCCCGCGAGCAGCAGTTTCGACGCCTTTTCGGGGTATGAGGAGCGGGGGGAACGGTTCGCGGCGCTGGTGAGAGAGATGCAGGGGGAGAGGATCGGTGAGAGCGAACGCGGCTGCGGCGTCGGTTGAAAAGGCGCGCCCCGTCGTGCGGCGGGAGTTCGGGCTGATCGCTCTGCCCGTGCTCGTCCTGCTGCTCGCCGCGTTCGGCGTGCTGATGGTCTATTCGGCGAGTTTTTATGTCGCGGAAACGCAGTACGGCGATGCGTTCTTTTTCATGAAGAAACAGCTTGCGGGCTTTTTTCTCGGCGCGGGCGCAATGGCGGCGGCGTCCTTTTTTCCGTACCGCAGGCTGCTGCGCCTGAAGTGGGTCGCGCTGGCGGTCTCCCTTGTTCTGCTCGCGCTCGTCTTTATCCCCGGCTTGGGTGTGGAGAACTACGGTGCGACGCGTTGGATCGGCATAGGTCCTGTCACGATCCAGCCGTCCGAGATCGCAAAATACGGCTTTGTGCTCTTTTCCGCGGCATACGCCGCGGAAAAACCCGAGCGGATGAAACGGTTCGTCGGGATGCTGCCCGTGCTCGGCGCGGGCGCGGCGATCTGCGTGCTGATCATCCTCGAGCCGAACATGTCCGTCACGATGTGTGTGGGGCTGCTCCTGCTCGTCATGCTCTTTCTGAGCGGTGTGCGAGTCAGGCACTTCGTCGTCATTCTGATCCCGATCGTTCTTGCCGTGCCCGTGCTCATCGCGATCGAACCGTACCGCCTGCAGCGGCTGTACGCCTTTCTCGATCCGTGGCAGTCGCCGCAGGGGGAGGGGTATCAGCTCATCCAGTCTCTCTACGCTCTCGGGAACGGCGGCTGGTTCGGGACGGGGCTGTTCAACTCCGTGCAGAAGTACCGCTATCTTCCGTTTGCCGAATCGGATTTCATCCTCGCCGTCATTGGGGAGGAGTTCGGCTTTGTCGGGATCGTCGTGCTGTTCTGTCTGTTCGGCGCGCTCATCTGGATGGGGGCGCGCACCGCGTCGCGCAGCAAAGACCTGTTCGGCTTTCTGCTCGCGGCGGGCATCACGGCGGTGTATGCGATCCAGGCGGCGCTCAATGCGCTGGTGGTGAGCGGCTGCATCCCGCCGACGGGGTTGCCCCTCCCGCTCATCAGCGCGGGGAATACTTCGCTGATCTTCACGATGGCGTCCATGGGCGTTCTGTACAATATCTCCCGCGGCGGCGCGGGGCTGCCTCTGCGCAGAAGGCGCGGTTAGCGGCAATACAAAGTATGGCGGCGGGGCGTCTGCCCCGTCACCTTTTTTTTGCGTTTCCCGTATTATGGGTGTAGGGGGCGAACGGAGGCAGGGAAAGGATCCGGCAGGGCGCGGCCGTCTGAACAACGGGCGTGCCCGCCTTGCCGTTTGCAAAAGGAGGAAACATGGATAAATATATCATCGAAGGGGGTGCGGTTCTGGGCGGAGAGGTCGGGATCCAGTCGGCAAAGAATGCCGTTCTGCCCCTGCTCGCTGCCTCCGTTCTGACGGACGGGCCGGTGGCGATCCATAAGTGTCCCCGCATTGCCGACGTGCTGAACATGGTCGGCATTCTCGGCGAACTCGGGTGCAGAACGCGTTTTGAGGGGGAGACCATGTGTATCGACAGCGCCGATGCCGCCAACCACGAGATCCCGGCGGCGCTCGCGAAAGAGCTGCGCTCGTCTGTGTTTATGCTCGGTTCGGTCGTCTCCCGCTTCGGAAGGGCGCGCATCGCGTACCCCGGCGGGTGCGACATAGGGCTGCGCCCCATCGATCTGCACCTGAACGGGCTGCGGAGGCTGGGCGTCTCCGTCTCGGAGGACGGGGGGTACATAGACTGTTCCTGCGGGCGGCTGCGGGGCGCGGAGGTGCTGCTCGATTTTCCGAGTGTCGGCGCGACGGAGAACCTCATCCTCGCCTCGGCAAAGGCGGAGGGGACGACGGTCATCCGCAATGCCGCGAAAGAGCCGGAGATCGTCGATCTGCAGAACTTCATCAACCGTATGGGCGGGAAGATCAGCGGCGCGGGGAGCGCGGTCATCGTCGTGGAGGGAGTTGAAAAACTGCACGGTACGGAGTACACTCCCATCTCCGACCGTATCGAGGCGGGGACTTTCCTCATCGCCTGCGCCATGTGCGGCGGAAGCATCGCTTTGAAAAACGCCGATGCGGTGAATATTGCGTCGCTTCTGCATAAATTGCGCGAAATCAGTTGCAAAATCCGTTCGGAAAATGATAAAATATACATAGAATGTACGCGGCGGCTTTCTCCGAAGATCGTGGAGACGTCGCCGTACCCCGGGTTTCCGACAGATCTGCAGGCGCAGATGACGGCGCTTGCCTGCATCTGCGAGGGGGCGACGGTCATCGTCGAGAACCTGTTTGAAACGCGTTTCAAACATGTGCCCGAGCTCATCCGCATGGGCGCGGACATCACGGTGCGCGGCAGGAGCGCGCTCGTGCGCGGCGTGCCGCGGCTGCACGGTGCGGACGTCTTTGCCTCGGACCTGCGCGGCGGCGCTGCGCTGACGCTTGCCGCGATCTCCGCCGAGGGGCTCTCTTCGGTGACGGATCTGAGTTTCATCGACAGGGGTTATTCCGATTTCGAATACAAGCTGCGCGCGCTCGGCGCGCGCATCCGCCGCGTCCGCGTATAGGGCGCAAACTTTACACAAGAGGAGCTTTCATGCGAGCAAAAAAATTTGTCATACTCTATGCGGTCGTGCTGTTTCTGGTGGTGTTCGCGATCACCTTTAACTGCATTTGCTCTATCGCCCGTTTCGACGTGACGTTTGAAGTGAGCAGTATGACTGCCGAGGCGCGCAGCATCCAGCAGAGGCTGGAAGAGGAGTACGGCGGGAAGAGTTACCTTTTCTTCGGGCAGGAAGACGTTGAGAGCATCGTTGCCGAGGAAGGGGGAAACTACATGGAAGTGACGGGATTTTCCAAGACCTTTCCCAACGTCATCCATGCGCGGGTGGAGCAGAAGCACGAAGTTCTCTCTCTCGTGCTCGGCGGTACATATTATGCGATCGCGGAGGATAATACGATCCTTGCCGTGAGAAGCGCGGAAGAGGAGAGCGGATCGGGCAACGTCGCCGTTTACGGGTTTGACTTTCCCGCGCAGCAGGCGGGCGAAACGTTTTCGGTGTCGGAAGAACAGTCCGATGCGTTTTCCGCGCTGCTTGCCGCATTTCAGGAAATGGACGCCGCGCTCGGCGGCGCGGCGGGCAACGTGCTTTCGATCACGTATGACGATTATTCCGACAATCCCGTGCTCGGCGCAAATAAAAGTTCGCACAGTTTTTATATCGAAATGCGCGAAGGGGTCTGGGTATGGATCATCAACCCGTTCGAAGGGATCGAAGAGAAGATCGCTTCCGCGATGAACAGGTATCTCGCGCTGAACGATGCGGAACGGACGCGCGGTTATATCACCGCTGCCAATGCGGAAGAGTCTGCGGACTATACCGCGGAAACGCCGTCTTTCCTTGACCGCGTGCACTGAAACGATGCCAATTTTTACCGCTTGTATCTTTCCCCGAAAGTTTGCTTTCGGGGAAGTTTTTTTATTGACAAAAGGGGGAATTTATTTTATAATAGTGTTAGTATCGTTTCGATACGGGAGAGTCTGTTCGAAAGAGAAAAATCCGGAGAGTTGCAATGAACCGCAGAAGCGTAGCCGTCCTTGACGTCGCCTCGTCCGCAGTGACCGTTCTGATCGGCGAAAGGGGCGTGAACAACACGTTTGTGTTTAAAGGCGTTCATACCGAAAAATATGACGGTTTTGCCGATGCGGAATTTTTTGACGTCAAAGATCTGCAGCGCGCCGTTTTTACCGCTCTTTCCGAGACGGAACGCAGTTGCAGCGACAGGATAAAAGAGCTGTACGTCGGGGTGCCGGGGGAATTCTGCAAGGTCCTCACGAGACGGTACAGCATCAGTTTTCAGAGCAAGCGCAAAGTTACGCCGTTCGATCTGAACGCGCTCTTCGAGCAAGGGCTTACGGACGCGCCGCAGGGCTGGTCGCTCATTCGCAGGGCGGCTGTCTATTATGTGACTTCGGATAACCGCCGCACCATCGACCCGGTCGGCATGATCAGCGATTCGCTGGAAGGGTATCTGAGTTATTTTCTTGCCGATGAACGCAGGTTTCTCGAAGTGCTCGGGAACATGCTCGCGGAATACGGCGTGAAAAAGGTCACATATCTGCCCGTGTCGCTTGCGGAGGCACTCTATCTCATTCCTTCGGAAAAGAGGGATGAGGGCGCGATCCTTCTGGATATAGGCTACATGTCCATGACCTTTTCGGTCGTCTGCGGGAACGGCATTCTCTATCAGAGCGCCTGTTCGGCGGGAGGCGGGCACGTCGCCGCGCATGTGTACGGCGAAGGGGAGGACGGCATCCCGTTCCATGTGATCGAAGCGATGATGGCGAAAGTCAATCTTTCCAGCAGGGACGCGGGGGATTCGGTGATCGAGTATATCGACAGCGATCATACCTATTCCATGCCTGTGCAGACGCTGAAAGAGCGCATCAAGGACGGGCTCGACCTTATCTGCGAAGTCATCAATAAATGTCTCGAACTCTATAAAGACCGCAGTTTCGACACGAAACCCATTCTTTTGACGGGGGGCGGGATCACGGGGCTTCGCGGCGCGCGGGAACATCTTTCGGGGCGGCTGAACAAGGTCGTCGAGATCGTTGTGCCCAACCTGCCGTATTACAACAAGGCGGCGCAGAGTTCTCTGTTGAGTTTGCTCGATATGGCGCTGACCGTCAAACGTGAAAACAGCTTTTTCTATAAATTTTTCAAAACGATCGGAGGATAATTTTCAACATGTACAACAATACATTGGACAATCTGTCCGGCGTGGCGCGCATCAAAGTCATCGGTGTCGGCGGCGCGGGCTGCAATGCGGTCAACCGCATGATAGAGGCAGGCATCCAGAGCGCGAGCTATGTCGCCGTCAATACCGACAAGCAGATCCTTCTTCTCTCCAAGGCGGAGAACAAGATCCAGATCGGTACGGCGCTGACAAAAGGGCTGGGCGCGGGGGCAGAGCCCGAGGTTGGCAGGGCTGCCGCGGAAGAGAGCAAGGATGCGCTCACCGAGGCGGTCAAAGATACAGACCTTCTGTTCATCACCGCAGGCATGGGCGGCGGCACGGGCACCGGCGCTGCGCCCGTCATTGCGAAGATCGCGCGCGATCTGAAGATCCTCACGATCGCCGTCGTTACCGAGCCCTTCAATTTCGAGGGCAAAAAGCGCATGGACAACACCGTCAAGGGGCTGGAAAACCTGCGCAAATACGTCGATACGCTCATCATTATCCCGAACGACAAGATCAACTGCGTCGTTCCCAAGAATACGCCCATCGTCGAGGCGCTGCGCGTTGCGGACGAGATCCTCAAACAGGGTATTCGCGGGATCGCAGACCTCATCGTCAACCCCGCGCTCATCAACCTCGACTTTGCCGACGTGCGCACCATCCTCAAAGACCAGGGGCTGGCGCATATGGGCGTGGGCGTCGCGAAGGGGGAGAACAGGATCGTCGAGGCGGTGCGCCTTGCGGTCAACTGCCCGCTGCTCACGACGACCATCGAGGGCGCGAAGGGGGTCATCCTCAACATCGTCGGCGGCAACGATCTGACAATGGACGAAGTGCAGACGGCGGCTACGCTCGTGCAGAGCGTTGTGGACTATTCCGCCAATATCATTTTCGGCGCCTGCATCGACAGCAACATCAACGACGAGGTGGAAGTCACGGTCATTGCGACTGGTTTCCCGATGGTCGAAAACATGTACGATCTGCGCGACGAGCGCAATGTGGCGAGCCGTAATTTCTTTGTGAACAGGGGGTTGCCCGAATCGGCGGCGGAAACGCAGCCGCAGCAGCCGTCCCGCCCGGCGGCGCCTTCCTATGTGCGCGCGCCGATGAACAACACGATGAACGCGCAGCAGCCGCCCGTCTATACGCAGCCCTATCAGCAGCAGCAATTCGAGCGCAGGCAGGCACAGCAGTTCGCGCAGCAGCCTGCGGCTCCGCAGTATGCGCCGCAGGCGAATGCGGGGCAGCCGTACGGCGGGCAGACGGAGCGTGCCGCGCAGCAGCAGTATGGCGGCGCGCAGTATGAACAGCCGTATGCGGCCCCCCGTCCCGTGCAGCCGCAGCAGCCCGCGCCGCAGGAGAGCGATGCGGCGGAGAAAGAGCTGCCTACTTTTGTACAGCGTCTGTTCAAACGCAGATAAGATTTTTCCCGCCCCGAAGGGGCTGGAAGCAATGAAAAAGAGAGAGCCTGTGGAGGTTCTCTCTTTTTCATTCTCCATAGAGAATTTTACGAATGATCCGATCGTCAAGGAATCTTACAGCGGGAAAACAAAAAGAAGCGTGAAACAAGAAGTCGGTACTAAAGAAGTCAATCAGCTTTTGCCAGCTCTTCGTCGTATGCTGCGAGGATCGCAGCACGCAGTTCTTCGCGGGTCTCGGTGTTCAGAGGGTGGGCAATGTCTTTGAATTCGCCGTCGTTGGTTTTGCGGCTGGGCATTGCGATGAAAGGGCCTTCGGCGCCTTCGATCACTTTGATGTCGTGCACGACGAAACAATCGTCGAGCGTGACGGATGCAACCGCTTTCAACTTGCTGTCGTCTTTTTTAACGAACCTGATTCGCACGTCTGAAATTTTCAAATCGCTTGACCTCCTTGTTATGTTTTATGCTCATTCGCAACTCTATTCTACTATATGTTTCTGCATTTTTCAAGAGAGTTCATAAAATTTTTTTTAAAAACGGAAAAAATTTTGCGCTTTTTTGACAAAAAAACACGTGATGCGTCATATAAATGGAGTTGTGAAAAGGTTATCGTGTCATAAAATCCACTTTATCGGGATCGGAGGCGTGAGCATGAGCGCTTTGGCGGCATGCCTTGCGGAGCGCGGCTGTGTCGTGACGGGCAGCGATCTGGCGCCGAACGAGTTTACGGCGAAGCTTGAAAACAGGGGGGTCCGCATCTTTTACGGGCACGCGCCCGAAAACCTCGGCGACGCGGAGACGGTCATATTTTCTTCCGCCGTGGGTGAGAAAAACGCAGAGCTGCGCGCGGCGCGGCGGCGCGGGCTGCGCGTCCTGAGCCGCGCCGAATTGCTTTCGCTTGTTGCGGAAGAGTATGACCGCGTCGTTGGGGTCGCGGGCTGTCACGGCAAGACGACGGCGACGGCAATGTGCGCACATGTGCTTGACGCCTGTGCGGGGACCTGTTCGGCGCACATCGGCGGGCTTGACCTCGATTACGGAAATTTCCGCACAGGCGGAAAAAATTATTTTGTCACGGAGGCGTGCGAATACAGGGCGAATTTTCTCAGCCTCAGGCCGTCGCTTGCCGTTATCCTGAATACGGATGCAGATCATCTGGAAAGCTACGGCAGCGATGAGGCGCTGCTTTCCGCCTACAAAACGTTCGCGCTTTCGGCGGGTGCGGCGATCGTCTGCGGGGAGGACAGGATCGCGCCGCTCGTTCCGTCCGCGCTTACGTTCGGTTTGCGCGGCGGGTGCGATGTCAGAGCGGAGGAGCTGCGCGCGGTAAAGGGTAAATATTCTTTTTTGCTGCGGGTGCGCGGAAGGGAGAGCGCCCGCGTCGAATTGAACGTATTTGGCAGGCACAATGTGTATAACGCCCTTGCGGCTGCCGCGGTCGCGGACTATTACGGGTATCCGCCCGCGCTTGCGGCAGAGGGGTTGAAAAAATTCCGCGGGATCGCGCGCCGCTTCGAGAAGCTCGGTTCGGTCAACGGTGCGCCGCTGATAGCCGATTACGCGCACCATCCGCGGGAGATCGCTGCGGCGATCGAAACGGCGGGAGCGCTATGTTCGGGGCGGCTGTTCGTCGTGTTTCAGCCGCATACGTATTCGCGCACCCGCCTTTTGTTCGATTCCTTTGTGTCGGTGCTTTCGCCGGTCGAAAATCTTGTGATCTATAAGACATATCCCGCGCGGGAATATTTCGATGCCGCGGGGAGCGCGCTGACGCTTTCGCAGAGCCTGCCGAATTCGCTGTATATCGAGCGCGTACGTGAGCTGGAGATCTATCTGCGCTGTTCGCTCCGTCCCGATGATCTTGTGCTCGTTCTTGGGGCGGGAGACATTTATTATGCCGCAAAGCAGATCGTGCGCGGGTAGCATTATCGGAACGGTCACAAAACACCGCGGGCGCCGCTGACAAGCGGCGCCCGCGGCGTTTCTTTTGCGGGATATTTAAAATTCGATGGGGCGCTTTTCTGCGAGGCAGGCGTAGACGAAATCGGCAAACTGCCGCGCGCGGCGGGGGGATCTGCCGCCCTTGACGATCGCCCAGCGCTCCGCAAGGGAGAAGAGTTCCTCGTCGCCGATCGCGAGCCGCATGTCGGCGGCGAGCTGCTTTATGATGGAGAGGTATTCGCGCTTTCCCGTCGAGGAGAAGCGCACCGTCAGCCCGAAGCGGTCGGAGAGGGAGAGCTGTTCTTCCATCGTGTCGCTCGCATGCACGCTGTTGTCGCGGTCGGAAAAATTTTCTTTCAGGATATGCCTGCGGTTGGAGGTCGCGACGATCATCACGTTTTTGCTCTTCTCGTTCATGCTTCCTTCGAGGCTCGCTTTGAGGGAGGTGACTTTTTCGTCTTTCTCTTCGAGCGAGAGATCGTCGATGAACAGCAGGAAGCGGAAGGGGAGCGAGGAAAGCAGCTCTTTGACCGCGTTGATCTCGGAGAGCTGATCTTTTTGCAGTTCCACGGCGCGCAGCCCCTGCGGCGCGTATTTGTTCAGGACGGCATGCACGGTGGAGGATTTCCCCGTTCCCTTGTCGCCGTACAGCAGCATGTCCGAATAGGGAAGTCCCTTGACGAAATTGATGACGTTGTTTTCAACGGCGCGTTTTTCGTCCTCATAGTCTTTCAAATCGAAGAGGGTGACTGCGGAAGTGTTGCGTACGGGGTGCAGTGCGTTTTCCGAATATGTGAACGCCTTGTTTTCGATAAACATGCCGTAACCGTTTCCGCGGTAGAACTGTCTGAGTGCGGCAAGCGTGCTCTCCGACGCCCATTTCGCGCCGAAAGGCTGAGGCGCTTCTCCGCTGCGTACGGCGGGCATTGCGCTGCGTGTCTGCGCGATCGATTCGGAAACGGCGTCCGCTTTTTGCGTGAGTTCCTGCAAAACAGCGAGATCGTGCAGATAGGCGCGTTCGATGTTCGGGGTAAGTTCGCCCGTGCAGGCGCGCCGCGCAAAGAGATTGTCGTCATACAGGATCTTCCCCGTGACGTAAGAAGCGAAATTTTCCTCCGCGCCGCTTTCCAGAAGCAGCGCATAGGCGCGGGCGTATGCCGCCGCGCCGCCGCTTTCTTCCGCCTCGCCGAGCGCGGCGATCGCCTCGTCTTTGCAGACGTTGTTCAATAAAATCAGTTCATCCGTTTGCATTTTTGACATGATTTCCGTTGACCCGTTTTTTATTTTATTATATCCGTTCTCTGCGGAAAAGGCAAACTATTCGGCGCATGCAAAGGAGTAAAAATGCGGGAAAAGAGCCCCCGATTTGCTTGACTGAATTTTTTCACGGTACTATAATATTGCCGATAAAAAAGAAAATCTTTTTTCGGAGGAAGTACGAAAAATGGCACAGGCAAAGATCTATTATCAGTCCGACTGCGACATCAATGTGCTCAAGAACAAGACGGTCGCCATCATCGGCTACGGCAGCCAGGGGCATGCGCATGCGCTCAATCTGAAAGAGAGCGGCGTCAAGGTCGTCGTCGGTCTGTACAACGGCAGTAAGTCCTGGCAGAAGGCGGAGAAGGCGGGCCTCACCGTCATGACGGCGGAGGAAGCGGCGAAGGCTGCCGACATCATCATGATCCTCACGCCCGACGAAAAGCAGGCGAAGATCTACAGGGAGAGCATCCTGCCCGAACTGACCGAGGGCAAGGCGCTCGCTTTTGCGCACGGGTTCAACATTCATTTCAAGCAGATCGTTCCGCCCGCAAACGTCGACGTGTTCATGATCGCGCCCAAAGCGCCGGGGCACACCGTCCGCAGCGAGTACGTCGCGGGCAAGGGCACGCCCTGCCTGGTCGCCATCTATCAGAACGCGACAGGCAAAGCGCTGGATATTGCGCTTGCGTATGCGGCGGGTATCGGCGGCGCGCGTGCGGGCGTTCTGGAGACCACCTTCAAGACCGAGACGGAGACAGACCTCTTCGGCGAGCAGGCTGTGCTCTGCGGCGGCGTGACTGCGCTGATGAAGGCAGGGTTCGAGACTCTCGTCGAGGCGGGCTACGATCCGCGCAACGCGTATTTCGAGTGCATCCACGAGATGAAGCTCATCGTCGACCTCATCTACAAGGGCGGGTTCTCGCTCATGCGTTATTCCATTTCCGACACGGCGGAGTTCGGTGATTACGAGACGGGCAAACGCATCATTACCGACGAGACCAAGAAGGAGATGAAGAAGATCCTCGAAGAGATCCAGGACGGCACGTTCGCCAGCAAGTGGATCGCCGAGAACAACAACGGCAGGGCGCATTTCAATGCAAAGCGCGCGCTCGAGGCTTCGCATCAGCTCGAGGAAGTGGGCAAAGAACTGCGCAAGATGTATTCCTGGAGCAACGAAAAGGAAGATATGTAAGCGGAACAAAGCGTTTCCGCAGCGGCTCCCGCGCAAAAGCGCGGGAGTTTTTTTTCGCGCGCATGCGCGTTATAATAAAAATCAGAAAAACCCCTCACTTTCTATTGAAATTGTGACGGAAAAATGGTATAATCATAAGAGATTTACGTTACGCGGCGCGCGCTTGCGGCGCGGCAGGAGAATGGTTTGAACAATCTCGGCAGAGGAAAGGAAAACGAAAAGAAAGACAAGAATAAAATACTCACCCGCGAGACGTTCGGCATCGTGCTCGAACTCTTTGCGGCGCTGACGCTGCTCATCCTGATCACGCGCTCGCTGATCTTCGGGAGCGTCGGCTACGCGATCAGTTCGTTTCTGCTCGGCGTGTTCGGGTACAGTTCGTATGCCGTGCTCGCCGCATGGATCTACGGCGGAGCAGTCCTCATCACGGGAAAGAAATTCACGGCGTCCCGCAAGACGACGGCTTTTTGCGTGCTCTGTTTTCTCTTTTTCGTCTGCCTCGTGCATACCATCACCGCCGATGTTTCCGGGATCGCGTACGGCAGCTACGGCGGGTACCTTGCCGACTGTTATACGGCGGGAGGGAACAGCTTTTTTGCCACGACCGGCGGCGGCGTGATCATAGGTCTCGTCGTCTATCCCGTGGTCAAACTTCTCTCTTCCGTCGGCGGATATATCATCTTCTCGCTGCTGATGCTGGGAACGGGGTTTCTTGTCTATCGTTCCGTGAAAAAGAACGGCGCGGAAAAACAGCGCGCAAAGGAGCGCCGCGCCCGGAAAGAGCGCGCCATGGTCGACAGCGCCGCGGCAGATACCTCCGGGCTGTACGGTCTGAATTATGCGGGGCTGCAGGACGTTCCGCCTGCGGGCATGCCCGATGCGATCGTGCGGGAGGTTTCCCCGCAGCAGACGGTGCAGGCTGCGGGCGCGGAGCGTTCGCGGAGATTGTACGCGCTCGGCGATGCGTTCGACCTGAAAACAAAGCGCGAACTGCGGCAGGAGAGCCGCCGCGAAGAATACGAGCGCCGCGCGGAAGAGGAGCGCGCTGCGGCTGCGGCACAGCAGCAGCCTCTTTCTCCGTATGCGCAGAGCAGGCAGATCCTGTATCCCGATACGCCGCCCGAAATGCCGTACCGCTTTTCGGCTGCCCCGTCTGCATCTTCATCGGCATCCGCGTCTTCTGCGGCGCCGTCTCATTCGTCCTACACGTCAAACGGGATTTTTGACTCCGACTCGTATTTCAACAGGAGAAGGGGAGCGATCTCGGGCGCGCAGTATGCGGCGGATAATTTCGGCTCGGCTGCGGGGGCGAATGCGGAATCTGCGCATAAAGCAGAACCTGTTTCTTCACAGTCTTCCGCGCCGTCTGCGGAGCCTTCCGTCCGTCAGCCAGCCGATATACACGCGTCCGCGCAGTCTGCGCAGGCGGGTGCTACCTATTCCGAAATGTTTTCGGACGGCGTGAATGAAAACATTTCCTATTCGGCGGTCCCGAAAAAGATCTTTACGGATACAACTTCGCGTCAGCAAACTGAATTTTCGGCGTCATTCTCTGCGGACAGGAGCGACGAGCGCGTATCGCCTGCCCTTGTTTACGGCGATACGGAACGGGAACACCGGCAGGAACAGGAGCAGGAAACGCAGCCCTCCCGCCCCGTACGGGAAGAATTGCCTCCCCCTGTATTCGGTGCGGAGACGGGCCGCCGTATTTTCGGGCAGGACCCGTCTCCTGCCTCTGCATCTGATACGGAGACTGCCCGTCGTTATGAACCGAACGAGCAGCAGACGGAAAGGCTGTCGGACGATGCGGGGCGTTCTGCCTTGCCGGACGGCGAAGAGACAAGCGTTGCCGAACCGCGGGAGCCCTTTGCACGCGACGGCGGCAGAGAATTGTTCGGCAGGGAGATGGAGCAGGAACCGTTCCGTGTCCGTGAAGAAGAGCCTGTGCGGCAGGAGGAAGAGAACTCCGCGCTGCGTCCCATTTCGGATGATTTCGATTCGGCTGTCAATCTGTTTGACGATGAGGAAACGGAAGAGCCCTCGTCCTCGGTCGTTCCGGATGCCATAGAGGCGGTTTCCCGCCGCAGGGCGGAACCTGCGGTTGAGCAGCGGACAAGCGCGCCTGTACAGCAGGAGCAGCCCGTCAGGAAAAAGCATGTCTATGCGCGCTACAAGGCGCCTTCGGTCGATCTGCTGGACGACTATCAGAGCGTTTCCGCGGTCGATCCCGTTGAGATCGAGCATAACAAAAACACGATCGTAGAGACGCTCTCCGATCTTCGCATCCCGTCTGAAGTCGTGAAGGTCACACAGGGTCCCTCCGTGACGCGGTACGACATCGAGATCCCGGGCAATATCCCGACGGGCCGCGTACTCGGCTGCGACAAAGAGCTTGCAATGCGCCTCCGCGCCGCATCGGGCGTGAATGTGCAGATGAACTATGAAAACGGCACGATCAGCATCGAAGTGCCGAACAAGCAGCGCGCAACGGTCGGTTTGAAGGAGATCCTCAGCGCGGATACGTTCGTGTCCGCCAAGCCGCAGTCGCTCATGTTCGGGATCGGAAAGGACATCGAGGGTCGCTCCATTGTCGGCGACATCACCAAGATGATCCATCTGCTCGTTGCGGGTTCTACGGGTTCGGGCAAGAGCGTCTGCCTGAACGCGCTCATCATCAGTCTGCTGTACAAGTACAGCCCCGAAGATCTCCGCATCATTCTCATCGACCCCAAGCAGGTCGAGTTCAACATCTACGACAAACTGCCGCACCTGATGATCAATGAGATCATCTACGAGCCCGCGAAGGTCATCAACGTGCTCAACTGGTGCATCAACGAAATGGAGCGGCGGTTCTCTCTGTTCAAGCAAAAGACGAAGAGCGTGGCGCTCGTCCGCGACATAGACGAGTACAACGCGCATCTTTTGCCCGACGAAGAGAAGATGCCCAAGATCGTACTCATCATCGACGAGCTCGCCGACCTCATGCAGGCGGCGAAAAAGGACCTCGAAGACAGGATCCAGCGCCTCACGCAGAAGTCGCGCGCGGCGGGCATCCACCTTGTGCTCGCGACGCAGCGCCCCTCCGTCGACGTCATTACGGGCGTCATCAAGAACAACCTGCCCACGCGAATTGCGTTCAAAGTCACGTCCGGCGTGGATTCACAGACCATTCTCGACGAGAACGGAGCGGAAAAACTGCTCGGCAAGGGCGACCTTTTGTACCGCACGGGCGAGATGCCGTTCCCGCTGCGCGTGCAGGGCGCTTTCCTGCATTCGGACGAGGTGCAGCGCGTGGTCGAATATGTCAAGGAGCATAACGAGGCATACTTCGATGACAGCGTGGCAACCTATATCAACAACGATAAGAGCGGCGGGGGCGGGTCCGGCGGCGACGGAGACGACAGCGTTGAGGCGGTCTATATCGAGGCGCTGCGCTATGTCGTGGATATCGGGCAGGCGTCCATTTCCATGATCCAGCGCAGATGCTCCGTCGGCTATCCGAAGGCGGGCAAGATCATCGAATGGATGGAGAACATGGGCTATATCTCTGCCTTTGACGGAGCACGGGCGCGGAAAGTGTTGCTCACGAAAGAGGAATTTGAGAGTAAATACGGCGATTACGGTGACTGAGCCTATGCTTGAGAAGAAAGTTTTCGGTATGATCTCCCTCGGCTGCGACAAGAACCGCGTGGACGCGGAGCGGCTGCTCGGGCTGATCCGCGGGCGCGGTTACCGCGTGACCGCGGACGCCGCCGAGGCGAATATCCTCATCGTCAACACCTGCTCCTTTTTGGAGAGCGCGCGGAAGGAGGCGATCGAAACCGTTCTGGACTGCAACGCCTACCGCGGCGGGAACCTCGAAAAGATCGTCGTGAGCGGCTGTCTGCCGCAGAAGTTTATCGGCGAACTCTTCCCCGCTCTCACAGAGGGGGACGTGTTTCTCGGATGCGGCGATGCGGACAAGCTGTTCGACGCGCTGGAATGCTCTTATACCGAAGGGCGCGTGAACGCCGTGGGGCAGGGGAAAGAGACGGACGCACCGCGCGTTCTTACTACGCCGCTGCACTATGCCTATCTGAAGATCGCGGACGGATGCAGCAATCACTGTACATATTGCCTGATCCCGAAGATCCGCGGAAAATACCGCTCGTATCCCATGGAACAGCTCATTGCGGAGGCGGAGAATTTAGGGGAGCTGTCCGAGCTAATTCTTGTCGCGCAGGACACCACGCGTTACGGCGAGGACCTGTACGGAAGGCGCAGGCTGGTCGACCTTATCCGCGCCCTGACTGCGCTTGAAAATATCGGTTCGGTGCGGCTCTTGTACTGCTATCCCGACGTGATCGACGACGAGCTTATCGAAGAGCTTGCGCGCAACGAAAAACTTGTAAAATACCTCGACATCCCTCTCCAACACAGCGAAGACAGGGTGCTGAAACTGATGAACCGCAAGGGTACGCGCGCAGAGTACGCGGCGCTCTTGGAAAAGCTGCGGGCGCGCGTTCCCGGGATCGCACTCCGTTCCACGTTCATTGCGGGCTTTCCAACAGAGACGGAGGAGGAAGTGCTCGCCCTCGCGTCCTTTCTGCGGGAGCAGAAACTTGACAACTGCGGCTTTTTCGCCTATTCGCGCGAACCGGATACGCCCGCATACAAACTTAAGGGACAGATCCCCGCGCGGGAGAAACATCGCCGCGTGAAGTTTCTGTACAAAGTACAGCGCGAACTTGCGCTTTCCGCGCAAAAGCGGCGCGTCGGTTCTGTCGAGCGGGTGCTGTGCGACGGCGTGGATTACGAGCGGGAATACTTTGTCGGGCGGACGTACCGCAGCGCGCCCGAGATCGACGGAGTCGTCTGTTTCCATGCGGCGGAGGCGCAGCAGGGCGAATGGTACGATGTGAAGATTACGCGCGCCGACGCATACGACTTGTACGGCGAAACGGAGGATTATAAAGATGAATCTGCCCAATAGGATAACGCTTTCGCGCATCATGCTCATCCCTGTCTTTATCGTCGTGTTTTTTCTCGACGTGATCCCGCAGGGGTACAACTATCTCGTGGCGGCGATCGTCTTTGCGGCCGCGGCGTTCACCGACTTTCTGGACGGGCACATAGCGCGCAGCCGCGGGCTCGTGACGAACCTCGGCAAGTTTCTCGACCCGATCGCGGATAAGGTGCTCGTCTCCACGGCGCTCATCCTCATCCTCGTGCGCGGCAATGCGGTCCTGCAGGTTCTCTGGGCGCAGGACTGGGTGCTGATCGCGGCGGGGTGCTGCGTTGCCGTCATTTTGGCACGCGAACTCATCGTGAGCGGGTTCCGCATGGTCGCAGCTTCCGCGGGGCTCGTGCTCGCAGCCGATAAGGTCGGTAAGTTCAAGACGGTTTTTCAGGATATTGCCGTCATCTTTCTGCTTGTCGGCGCCGTGTCGTTCGGCTCTGCCGCGGCGGGAGAGGTGCTCAACGGCATCGGGCTTGCCGCCCTTGCGATCGCCACGGTTCTGACGATCTGGTCGGGGATCTCCTATATCGTGCGCAACAGGGCTGTCCTGCAGGAGAAAAAGGGCGAAGAGAGCAAAGCATGAAAAACGCCTGTATCGTTCTGCGCGACAATCGGGTGCTGTCGGACGGGGCGGATTTTCTTCCCCTTTTGAAGGTGCTGACGGAAGGAGGGTATCCGCAGGACAAAATTTTTTTGCTGAACGAAAGAGACAGCCGCGAATTTGCGCAGACCTTTGTCGAGTGCAAGAATTTTTTTGAAAACTTGTTTGTCTTTGCGCCGCAGGATTCTCTCGGCGCCGTTCGTTCGCAGGCTGCTGAACTTTTAAAGTGCGAGCCCGCGCCTGTCATGGAGACGGGGCAGAAGAGTTGTTTCGTCTTTCCGTCGGGGAGAGAGGGTGAGCGCGCCGTGCGGGCAGAGATCCTTCCGAATCTCGAAAAAAAATACGGCGGCGATACGGTGCGCGCGGTCTTTCGGTGTGTCGGTGCGCCGCGGGAGCGTGCAGAGGCTGTCCTCACAGAAATAAAGCACCGCGGCGAAGGTGCGTTCGACGCCGTCTATTCTGAGACGTTCGGCGACGGGCGGCTGGAACTTCGCTACAGTGCGCAGACGCCTGCCCGCGATGCGGACGAATTGCTCCGCTTTTGCACTGCCGGATTGAACGATTATCTCTACGCGCTCGACGATACGCCGCTGCACATGCGGGTTGCAGAACTTCTGAAACTGCGCGGCAAAAAATTGTGCGTTGCCGAGTCCTTTACAGGTGGGGGCGTCACAAGGCGTCTCGTCTCCGTCCCGGGGGTCAGCGAAGTGCTCGAAGAGGGGATCGTCGCCTATGCGAACGAGGCGAAGATGCGCAGGCTCGGCGTGCGCGGGGAGACATTGGTGACGCACGGCGCTGTGTCGGAC
>JAGHJD010000077.1 GCA_017886895.1 Clostridia bacterium
AGGATTGCGGCAATGAAAAAGTGTCACGAAGAGGGCATACGCACGACCTGCTTTATATCGCCCATCTTCCCGGAAATTACCGAAGTGTTTGACATTATTGAAAAAATCAAGGACTTCTGCGACTATATCTGGCTGGAAAATCTGAATCTGCGCGGCAATTTCAAGGCGGGTGTTATGAACTATATCGAGGAAAAATATCCCGCTCTTTTGCCGCTGTACCGCGAAATCTATAATAAGAACGACATGACCTATTGGAAGGTATTAGACCAAAAGGTTGCGGACTATGCTCGCTCGAACGGTTTTATGTATGTGATCGACGAAGAACCTTTCCTGCGCAACCCCACAGGTAAACCCATCATTATAAATTATTTCTATCATTCGCAGATAAAACAATCGGCAAAAAACTAAATGAGGATATTTGAAATGAAAATGTACGCGTCTTGCCCGATATGCGGGTACAAATTATGCAAAGGTGAAAGCGGCTCGGATGTGGATATATTGTGTCCCCGTTGTAGTAAACTTATCCGTGTCGTGATTACAGAAACGAATACGAACTGCACGCCGACCGATCACCCGAAAAAAGTAAAAACGATAAATTTATCGGAGTAGTATATGCCACTCATTACATACAAATTTGCCGACGGGCATTCGGAAGAAATCGAGGTTTCCGACGAAGTTGCTGCGGCGTTCGCGCAGTTGGAAAAGTATGAAAAGAAAGTAGAACGCAAAGAAACACGTCGGCATGTTTCCTTAAATTTACTTATGAAAAACGGCTTTGAAACTTTGGAAGAGTACGAAGAATATCTCGATTTCTTGGAGATGAAACGGGCAAAGAAAAGAGATTTTGAAATGTAAAAAGACATAGAAAAACCGCTTGATTTTATTTTCAATCAAGCGGTTTTTTGGTACTCCCGGCGGGAATCGAACCCACAACGGCCCCTTAGGAGGGGGCTGTTATATCCATTTAACTACGGAAGCGTATGACGTGCTGCCGCCAAGGCATGGCGGCAAGACTAAATATTATTCTACTATACTTTTTCCGAAAAAGCAAATCATTTAAGGAAGGCAACGCAATATTTTTGATTTTTGCTCGTTGAAAAGTGAACGATAAGTAATGTATAAGATTTTTTTATCAGGAATAGGGAAATAAGCAAAGGCAAAAATTTGATTTTTTTCCAGCTATCGGTTATAATGTTTGATGGAATAGGAAACATCGGTTACGGAGGTGTTATGGATAAAATTCAACTGCTGCGGCAAAGGCGTACAAACGTGCTTGCCGCAGGCGAAAAGATCCGCAAAACGATTGCCGCCTTGACGGATGAGGAAAGCTTTGTCGAGCTCTCCGGGTTCAGCTTTTCGCGCAGCGATTTTTATGAGGCGGGCGCGGAAGGCGAAGGCATTGTTACGGGGTTTGCCACGATCGGGGGCAATCCCGTCTATATTGCCGCACAGAATTTCGAAGTGCTGCACGGTGGGGTGAGCGCCGCGAATTGCGCGAAGCTCCTCAGATGCCTTGCGCTTGCAGAAAAAAATTCGACGCCGGTCGTCTATGTCCTGCACAGTCTCGGCGTGCAGATCGGGGAGGGCGTGACGGCGCTGGAAGGGTTTGCATCCGTCCTTTCCAAAGCGGCAAAGCTGCACGGCGTCGTTCCGCAGTTTGCCGTGATCGACGGCGAAGTGTACGGGCACAGCGCGCTGCTTGCGGCGTGTGCCGATTTCACTTTCTTTATGAAAGAAGGCGTTCTGGCGGCGGACAGCCCGCTCGTGCTCTCGGCAAAGAGCGGGAAAAATCTCCCTAAGGAAGAAGTCGGCGGGGCAAAAGCGCTCGGGGCGACGAATCTGGTTTCGTTCGCTGACGGTTCCTATGCTGAGGTGCGCACGACGATCGCGAAGATCCTCGGCGTGATCCCTGTCTATGGCGCGGTGGTCGAGGAGAACGGCGAAGACCTGAATGCCGCGTTCACCGCGCTCAATAAAAAGTGCGATGCGGATTCGCTCATCAAATGCGTATTCGATGCGGGTTCGTATGTGGAATTCGGCAGGGAATGTTCCCCGGCCGTGCGCTGCCTGATCGGGCGCGTAGGCGGCATTTCCACTGCGGCGGTCGTATTTGACGGCGGGGACGAGGGCGTGTGCCTTGATGCCTCCTCCGTGGCAAAAGTGACTTCTCTTGTTGAGTTTGCCGCGTATTACGGGCTGCCCTTTGTTACGTTCACGGATACACTGGGTGTGCGTTCCGACCTTGTCACGCAGGACAGCCTTGTGCTTAAAGCGATTTTTAAATTGGCGGAATCGTACGATCTCCTTGAAAACGCGAAGATCGCAGTCGTCTATAAGCAGGCGGTCGGGCTCGGCTATACGCTGTTTGCGGCGAAATCGATGGGGTTCGATTATGTCTATGCCTTTGCAAACGCGCGCATTGCATTGTTTGAAGACGCAAAGGGTGCGGAGATCGAATTTGCCGCGGAGTGCAAGACCGACCCCGCAAAGTTTGCGGCAAAGTATGCGGATGAAACGGCTGATCCCGTCAATGCGGCAAAGAACGGGTATGTGGACAATATCATCGAACCTGCGCTCGTCAAACAATATCTGGTGGCATCGCTGCAGATGCTGCTGAAGTGAGGGCGGTATGCTGAATGCGCTGAATTTGTTGCAAAAAGTTGTTGATATTGACGGGGAATCCGTTACGATCCTGACTAAGGCAGATGCGCTCATCTATGCGCTTGTCGGGTTTGTCGTCACCTTTCTCGGGATCGTCATCATCATCGGCGTGATCTGGCTTGCGGGATTTATCATCCGCAAGGCAACGGCAAAGAGAAAGGCCGCCGCGTCGATGGAAGAGCAATACGCGGCATCGGCGGAAGGCGAAACGGATGCGGACGGGATAGGCGAGGCGGAGCGCGTTGCGATCATTGCGGCGATCGCCGCCTATTACGAGAGCGAAGAAACTGCCGTGAGCGAATTTAAAGTGCGGCGCATCAAGCGTCTTTAATTTCTGAAAGGAGAGATCATCATGCGTAAATTTATTGTCACCATCGACGGAAAAAATTATGAAGTCGGCGTAGAGGAAGTATTGGGCGACCAGCCCGCCGCGGCTGCTCCCGTTGCAGCGGCACAGCCCGCCGCGGCTCCGTCCGCGCCGTCTGCTCCCGCTGCCGTGGGGGCAGGGGAAAAACTCGTGTCTCCTTTCCCGGGGCTCATCAAGGGTTTATTGGTCAAAGAAGGGGATACGGTCACGGTAAACCAGCCCGTGCTCGTCCTTGAAGCGATGAAAATGGATAATGACATCACGGCGCCCGTTGCGGGGAAGATCTCTTTTAAAGTTGCCGTCGGTGATAACGTCGAAACAAACACGTTGCTTGCAGTTATCGGCTGAGTAGGTGGGCTCCATGTCATTTTGGGAAATGTTGGGAGATATGTTCACGGGACTGTGGGAGGAATCCGGTCTTGCGCAGGGCGATTGGTCGAACTACGTGATGATCGCGGTCTCTCTCGTCCTGATGTATCTCGCCATTGTGAAAAAATTCGAGCCGCTGCTCCTCCTTCCCATTGCGTTCGGCATGTTTATCATCAACATTCCGGGTGCGAGCGAAGTTGTATGGGGTAAGACGGACGAAAACGGCAACCTGACCGACGACAGAGGTCTGCTCGGTTATCTCTATTACGGCGTCGAATATGTCATCTATCCGCCGCTCATTTTCCTCGGGATCGGTGCAATGACGGACTTCGGGCCGCTGATCGCGAATCCGAAGAGCATGCTCATCGGTGCTGCGGCGCAGCTCGGGGTGTTCCTGACCTTTTTCGGTGCGGTCGTACTCGGTTTTGACGCGGCGGCGGCGGCATCTATCGGTATCATCGGCGGTGCGGACGGGCCTACCGCGATCTATCTGACGCAGGCGCTTGCCAGCCATACGCCGGAAGACCTGTTATCGGTCATAGCGATCGCAGCGTATTCGTATATGGCGCTCATTCCGATCATTCAAAAGCCGATCATGAAGCTGATGACGACAAAGAAGGAACGGGCGATCAGGATGAAGCAGCTCCGCGACGTTTCAAAAGTGGAGCGCATCATCTTCCCGATCCTCGTGACCCTGGTCGTCGGTATCCTGCTTCCGGATGCGATCCCGCTCCTCGGCATGCTGATGCTCGGCAATCTGATGCGCGAGAGCGGTGTCGTGGGCAGACTGTCGCAGCAGGCGCAGAACGGGCTCATGAATACGATCACGATCTTCCTCGGCGTCTGCGTCGGGTGCAAGGCGATCGGAACGACTTTCCTGCAGTTGCAGACATTGTACATTATCGTCCTCGGTCTGTTTGCCTTCTGCTGCGGCACGATCGGCGGACTCGGCATGGCGAAGATCATGTGCAAAGTTTCGGGCGGGAAGATCAATCCGCTCATAGGTTCGGCGGGTGTTTCGGCGGTGCCGATGGCGGCGCGAATATCGGAGGACGTCGGGCGACAATCGGATCCGAACAACCATCTGCTGATGCATGCAATGGGACCGAACGTGGCGGGCGTCATCGGGTCGGCTGTCGCGGCAGGGTTCCTGCTGGCATGTTTCGGCGGATAGCTTTTCAGGGATTGACTGTATTGAATAAACAGGAGAACGGAAATGGCGGAGATCAAACAGAGAAAAGTTCTTATCACCGATACGATCCTGCGCGACGCGCACCAATCGCAGGCGGCTACGCGCATGCGTACGGAGGAGATGCTGCCCGTTTTGGAGCAGCTCGACGAGATTGGTTATTATTCCCTTGAAGCGTGGGGCGGCGCGACCTTCGATACCTGCCTGCGCTTTTTGAACGAAGACCCGTGGGAGCGGCTGCGCACTCTTAAAAAACATCTCAAAAAGACGCCTATTCAAATGCTGCTGCGCGGGCAGAACCTGCTCGGGTATCGGCATTATGCCGATGACGTCGTGGAGAAGTTTGTCGCAAAGTCCATTGAGAACGGCGTGACCGTCGTGCGCGTGTTCGACGCGCTCAACGATCCGCGCAACCTCGAGACAGCGATGAAGGCGATCAAAAAATACGGCGGCGTGTGCGAGGCGGCGATCAGCTATACGACCAGCCCCGTGCACACGACGGAGTATTTCGTCAAGCTTGCAAAACAGCTCGCCGAGATGGGCGCGGACAATATCTGTATCAAGGATATGGCAAACCTGCTCCTGCCGTACACGGCGTATGACCTTGTGAGCAAGCTTAAAAAGGAACTCGACCCGAAGATCAAAATTCATCTGCATACGCACAACACGGCGGGCACGGGCGATATGGTCAATCTCAAGGCGATCGAGGCAGGCGCAGATATTGTCGACTGTGCGCTCTCTCCGCTCGGCAACGGCACGAGCCAGCCCGCAACGGAACCGCTCGTTGCGACGCTGAAGGGGACGCCGTATGATACGGGCATCGACATTGAAAAACTTCTGCCCATCGTTAACCATTTCAAGACGGTCGCCGATCGGCTGAAAAAGGACGGATTCCTTTCGCCGAAGGTGCTCTCCATCGACATCAACGCACTCATCTATCAGGTCCCCGGCGGCATGCTCTCCAACCTCATTTCCCAGCTTAAACAGCAGAACAAGTCTGAGAAACTTGGCGAAGTGTTGGCGGAAGTACCGAATGTGCGCAGAGACTGCGGCTACCCGCCGCTCGTCACGCCGTCCAGCCAGATCGTCGGCACACAGGCGGTACTCAACGTGCTTGCCGGCGAACGGTATAAGATGGTGACGAAGGAATTTAAAGGGATCTTGCGCGGCGAATACGGCAAACTGCCCGCAGAACCCGATCCTGAAGTCGTTAAAAAATGTATCGGCGACGAAAAGCGTATCACATGCCGTCCCGCAGACGATCTCAAACCCGAATACGAGACTTTCAGACAGGAGATCGCACAGTATATGCAGCAGGAGGAAGATGTGCTTTCCTACGCCGTGTTCGGGCAGGTCGCGCTCAACTTCTTCAAATGGCGCAAGGCGCGCGATACGGGAGTCGATGCCAATCTTGCGGACGGAAAAGTTTATCCCGTCTGAAAATTTTAAATGAAAGACCGAAGTCGGCGGAGGCGATGCTTCCGCCGCGGTTTTGTTGCGAGCGTCTATGAAGAAGAGAGTGGCTGTCATCGGTGCGGGCGCGGCGGGGCTCATGGCGGCTTACGCCGCGGCATCCGGCGGCGCCGACGTCACCGTCTTTGAAAAGAATGAGAAGGCGGGCAAAAAGATCTATATCACGGGGAAGGGCAGGTGCAACGTCACAAACGATACCGACCCCGCATCCTTTTTGGAAAATGTTGTCCGCAATCCGAAATTTCTTTTCGGTGCGATCCGTACTTTTTCTCCAGCGAATATGATGCGCTTTCTGGAAGAGCACGGGCTGGCGCTCAAGGTCGAACGCGGCAACCGCGTTTTTCCTCTTTCGGAGAAGGCGAGCGACGTCACGAAATGTCTGGAAAACAGCTGCCGCGAAGCGGGCGTGCGCTTTTTCTTCCGTTGTGAAGTTATCTCCGTCGGAAGGACGGATGACGGCTGGCGCCTGTCAACGGGCGGAACCGCCTATGAGGCAGATGCGGTCATCGTCTGCACGGGCGGCGTCTCTTATCCCGCCACGGGCAGTACGGGGGACGGGTACAGGTTCGCGCAGGCGCTCGGGCTGCGGGTGAATGAACTCAGACCCTCGCTGTGCGGGATCTGCTGCGATGACGAATGGATCGCACAGGTGCAGGGATTGGCTTTAAAAAATGTGCGGCTGACCGCGCGGCAGCACGGCTCATCGCCCGTATCTTTCTTTGGTGAAATGCTCTTTACGCATTTCGGGATCTCGGGACCGATCGTGTTGTCTCTTTCGGCGTTGCTGAACCGCAGAGACCTTTCAAAAATTTCGCTGTCCGTCGATCTGAAACCTGCCTTGGATGAGCAGACGCTGGACAGACGGCTTTTGCGCGATTTTGACGAGGCGAAGAACAAGCAGATGCGGAACGCTTTGGACGCGTTACTGCCGAAGAGCCTGATACTTCCCGTTTTGCAATGCGCGGAAATCCGGGAGGGGCTGCCCGTACATGCGCTGACGCGCGCACAGCGGGAGCGGCTTTTGCACGTTCTGAAAGGGCTGCCGCTGCACTGCGTCTCTCTGCGCCCGATCGAAGAGGGGATCGTGACTTCGGGCGGGGTGGACGTGAAGCAGATCGATCCAAAGACGATGCAGTGCCGGGAACTGCCCGGTCTGTACTTCTGCGGAGAGACTTTGGACGTCGATGCATTGACGGGCGGGTTTAATTTGCAGATCGCATTTACGACGGGGTATCTTGCGGGGATTTCTGCGGCAAAAACAGTATAATTACATAGAAGCAGAGTACTATGTCAGACATAAACACTGATTTCAAGGAGGAAAATCTATGAGAGCGATCCGCGGAGCTACGACTGTTGCCGCCGATACGCCGCAGGAGATCAGGGCTGCGGTTTCCGAATTATTGCTGGAGCTTGCGGCGCGCAACGGGCTGAAACCGGAGGAGTGCGCGGCTGTCATTCTTTCAAACACATCGGATATCCGTTCGCTCTATCCGGCAAAAGCCGCGCGCGAGGCGGGCTTTTCCGCAAGCGCTCTCTTTTCGGCGCAGGAACCTGAGATCGACGGAGCGCTTGCGCTGTGCATTCGCGTGCTTGTCCTTGCCGAAGGCGACGGGAAAGCCGCGCATGTTTATCTGCGCGGGGCGCGGAATCTCAGGAAAGACCTCGGCAAATTTTCGGTTGCGCTTGACGGACCTTCGGGCAGCGGCAAGAGTACGGTCGCTAAAATTCTGGCGCGTGAGCTTGACATTTTATATCTCGATACGGGCGCTATGTACCGTGCCTGTGCGCTCAAAGCGGCAGAGGCGGGGGTGAGTCCCGACGACGAACCTGCGGTGGCGCGGCTCATGGACGCGCTCGATCTCAGCATCGAATACCGCGACGGAGCACAGCATACGATTTTAGACGGGCACGACGTGTCCGGAGAGATCCGCCGCCCCGAAGTTTCGATGGCTGCGTCCAAGATTTCCGCTCTCGGCTGTGTGCGGAAAAAGATGGTGGAAATGCAGCGGAAGATCGCGGCGGAGCAGTCCTGCGTGCTCGACGGGCGCGATATAGGTACTGCAGTCCTTCCGCAGGCTGAGTTCAAATTTTTTGTCACGGCAACCGTGCCCGTGCGCGCCCGCCGCAGATACGACGAACTGTGCGCAAAGGGATTTACGGTAGATTATTCCGCGCTCGAGCAGGAGATCGAGGAGCGCGACCGTAACGACGAGACGCGCGCTATTTCGCCGCTGCGCCGCGCGGAGGACGCAGAACTTGTCGATACGTCGGATATGAGCATTGAAGAGGTGGTCGCGCACATCCGCCGCCGCATCCAGGAGCGTGTATGAGCGGATACGGATTTTTAAAGAAAGTGCTCAATGCCTTCGTGCAGATCATTCTGCCGTATAAGCTGATAGGCAGGGAAAAGGTGCAGGGCGGTGCCTGTGTGATCGTCGGCAATCATTATCGCATCTGGGACATCGTGCACATGGCATGTGTTACGCGCGACAGAGTGCACTTTATCGCCAAGCAGGAACTGTTCAAAAATAAATTTATCGGCTATCTTTGTAAAGTCGTCGAGGCGATCCCCGTCTCGCGAGACGGCACGGACGCAAAGGCGGTCATGGCGGCGCTGCGCTATTTGAAAAACGGAGAAAAGATCGCCATGTTCCCCGAGGGGACGCGCAACAAGACGAAGGACGTCGATCTGCTCCCGCTCAAAAGCGGGGCGGCTCTGTTCGCCATCCGCGCAAAAGTGCCGGTCTACCCCGTCATGTGTCTGCATAAAACGCGCCTGTTCCGTCGGACAAAGATCATCGTCGGCGACGCGATCGATTTTTCAGAATATTATGACCGCAGAATGACGGCGGAGGACTATGCGGCTGCGGAGGAGGTCATCCGTGCGCGCATGCTTTCAACGCGCAGCGACTATCTCGCGGCACAGGAAGAAGCCGGGGCGCGCAAAAAGGCGGAAAAGCGGAAGAGGAAGGAGAACCGATGATGCGCGTCACGGTAGCAAGGAGCAGCGGCTTTTGCCGCGGCGTCCGCCATGCCGTCGAAACGGCGGAACGCATTGCTGCGGAAGGCGTGTATGTTCTCGGAGAGCTTGTGCACAATCCGCTCGTGACGGACGAGATTGCGCGCCGTGGCATCAGGACGGTATCCTCCGTTGAAGAGGTCCCCGCCGGCGCGACGGTCATCCTTCGTTCGCACGGGGTCGGGAAAGCGGTCTACGAAGCGTGCACTGCACGCGGGCTTTGCGTCGAGGATTGCACCTGTCCTTTTGTCAAGCGCACGCAGAAGATCGTCCGCCGTGCGGCGGAAGAGGGGAAAACGATCGTCATCGTCGGAGAGAAAAGCCATCCCGAAGTCGTCGGTCTCGTCGGCTGGAGCGAGGGCTGCGCCGTCGTTGTCGGATCGGAAGAAGAGATCGGTGCGGCAGACCTTGCCGATAAAGAAGTTGTCATCGTTGCGCAGACGACCTGTCCCGAAGAAATTTTTGGGAAAATAGTCAAAATTGTTTCAAAAGTGTGTGAAAAAACAGTTGAGATTTTTAGAACAATTTGCTATACTACTAAAGAGCGTCAGGAGGAAGCGGCCGCGCTTGCAAAAACTTGCGATGCGGTGCTCGTCATCGGCGGGATAAACAGCAGCAATACGAATCGGCTGTATGAGATCTGCCGCAGACATTGCGCCAATGTATTCCGGCTTGCCGATGCGTCCGCGTTCCGCTTTGAAGATCTGAAAAATTTTAAAAATGTAGGCATAGTATCCGGCGCATCCACGCCCGATACGCAAACGCAGGAGGTTCTTTTTAAGATGGATAACAACACAGAAGTGAATGCAACGAACGTCATGGACGAGGTCGTTGCGAAAATGGAGGACGGGCAGTCCAAGTTGAAAAAAGGTCAGCTTGTGACGGCGATCATTTCGTCCGCAGCGGATGATGGCATCGCGGTATTGCTTCCGTTCTCTAAGAAGGAGACCCTCCTTGAAAAAGAAGAACTCGAATGCGAAGAATATTCGAAAGAAGAATACGCGGCAAAGGCGGGCGAGGAGATCGAGGTCATGGTCGTCTCCACGAATCCCGTAAAGATCTCGCAGAAGATCATCGCCAAGATCAAAGAGGAAGAAGAGAAGATCGATTCCATCAGCGGCGGCGAAGAGTTCGACATCACTTGCACGGGCTTCAATAAGGGCGGACTGACCGGGTCTATGGGTACCTACACCGTCTTTGTTCCCGCGAAAGAGATCCGCATGGGGTATGTCAAAGAGCTGGATAAATACGTCGGCAAAAAACTGCGTCTGAAGGCGCTGGAGATCAAACGCTCCGACCGCAAAAAAGAGATCATCGCTTCGCAGCGCGTCGTCCTCGAAGAGGAGCGCGCCGCCCGTGAGCAGGTGAAAGCGGAGCGCGAGGCAGAGTTCTTTGCAAACGTACACGTCGGCGACATCGTGGAAGGGAAGGTCGAGCGCATCACCAATTTCGGCGCGTTCGTCTCCGTAAACGGATTCGATTGCCTCGCGCACATTTCCGATCTCTCCTGGACGGGCGTCAAGACCGTGAACGAAGTGCTCGAGATCGGCAAGACTTATAATTTCAAAGTGCTCAAAGTAGACGAGCAGAACAAGAAAGTCTCCATCGGTTACAAACAGCTCCAGCCGCAGCCTTGGGATCTTGCGGCGGAGAAATATGCGGAAGGCGATATCGTACACGGTAAAGTTGTCCGCATTGTTCCGTTCGGTGCGTTTGTCGAGGTCGAGAGCGGTATTGACGGGCTTGTGCATGTTTCGCAGATCTCGCACGAATGGCTTGAGAATCCTACGTCCGTTCTTTCGATCGGCGAGGAGATCGACGCGAAGATCCTTGTGCTCGATCCCGCAAACAGGAAGATGACGCTTTCCATCAAAGCACTGCTGCCCGAACCCGAGGTTACGCGCGTGCGTACCCGCCGCGACGAAGAAGGCAGGGGCGACAGGAAGTCCCGTAAATCTTCCCGCGCATACAGGGACAGCCGTGATGACGACGACGTGCATGAGTGGTCCGAGGGCGGCGTCGGCGGAGCGTCTATCGCAGAGATGCTGCAGAATAAAAATTCCGATCAGTAAATTCTGAACGAAAAGCCCCGCAAAAAGCGGGGCTTTTGTTTTTACGGAGGTGTTAAGATGGCTAAACAAGGGAATATCAAAATCGCAAGCGAAAACATGATGCCGATCATCAAGAAGTGGCTGTATTCGGATAAAGACATTTTTATCCGTGAGATCGTCGCGAATGCGTCTGATGCGATCACCAAGTTTAAAAAACTTGCCGATATGGGCGAGTGTACGGCGGGCGACGGGAAGTATCGTATCGACGTGCGCATCGATAAAGCCGCAAAGACGCTCACCGTTGAAGATAACGGCATCGGCATGACGGAGGATGAAGTCGAAAAGTACATCACGCAGATCGCCTTTTCGGGAGCCGCCGATTTCCTTTCAAAATACGAGAAGGCGGGCGGTGAGGGAATCATCGGACACTTCGGGCTGGGATTCTATTCTGCGTATATGGTCTCGGAGAATATTGAGATCTTCACGAAGTCATATCAGGACGGCGCGCCCGCCGTGCACTGGCAGTCCGACGGGGAGAGCACGTACACGATCGAGGAGTGCGACTATTCCCGCCGCGGCACGAAGATCGTGATGCACATTGCAAAGGAAGAGAAGGAGTTTCTCGAGCAGGGCACGGTGCGCAGCCTGCTTGAAAAGTACTGTGCCTTCATGCCGTATGAGATCTATCTCGATGCAGAGGGGAAAGAGGACGAAAAGCCCGTCAACGACACGCAGCCGCTCTATCTGAAGAACCCGAAAGACTGCACCGAGGAGGAGTATCTCGCTTTCTACAGAAAAGTTTTCCATGATTATCATGACCCGCTGTTCTGGATCCATCTGAATATGGATTATCCGTTCAGGCTCAAGGGGATCCTGTATTTCCCGAAAGTCAAGAGCAAAGTCGAACTTGAGCGCGGAAAAGTCAAGCTGTACTGCAATCAGGTCTTTATCGCGGACAATATAAAGGAAGTCATCCCCGAATATCTGCTGCTCCTGAACGGCGTCATCGACTGCCCCGACATCCCGCTCAACGTCTCGCGCAGCTTTTTGCAGAACGATCGGCAGGTGCAGAAGATCTCCAAACATATCGTCAAAAAGGTCTCCGACAAACTGACGGGGCTGTATAAAACGGACAGGGAGAAGTATATCAAGTGCTGGGCGGATCTGTCTCTCTTTATCAAAGTCGGCTGCCTGAAGGATGAGGACTTCTATTCCAAAGTGAAGGACATCGTCATCTTCAAAGATCTCAGCGGCGAATATAAGAATCTTGAGACGTTCCGCGAAGAAGTCCTTGCTGCGGATAAGAGCGCGCCTCAGAATGAGGCTGCGGGCAAGGAAGAGCAGGAAGAGAAGAAAGAGGAGCAGCCGACCGAGAAGCCCGCCACGGTCTATTATATTTCGGACGAGGTCGGGCAGGCGCAGTATATCTCCATGTTCCGCTCTGCGGGCTTGAATGCGATCGTCTGCGATTCGTTTGTCGACCCGCACTATATCAGTTATATCGAGTACAAAGAGAGCGGAAAATTCCGTTTCCTGCGCATCGATGCGGACGTCGACGCGGCGCTCCGCGAGGGCGGTGCAGTGGACGAAGAAGCGGACAAACGGCTTGCCGAGGCATTTTCCTCCGCGCTTTCCGTGGAAGGCGTTACCGTGAAAGTGGACAGGTTCAAGACGCAGGAAGTCACCGCCGTCATCAATGTGGCGGAATTTGCGCGCAGGTTCGGGGAAATGAACGCCTTTTACGGTATGGAGGGCGCCGATGCTGACCGTGATATGACGCTGGTCATCAATGCGGCAAATCCCGTCGTGGCGGCTTTCCCCGCTCTGGAGGGCGACAAGCAGAAGTTCGTTGCAAAGCAGGTCTATTACCTTGCGAAACTTTCTTATAAAAAGCTTTCGCCTGACGAGATGAAAGATTTCTCTGCAAACAGCGTGAAACTTCTTGATGATTTTGTCAGATGATTCCTGTACGTGAACTCCCCGCGGAACGATCTCCGCGGGGAGTTTTTATCGGATGCCGCATTGTATAAGTTTTCAAAAATCGATTGCATAAATGTATAAATTGCTGTATAATATTCCCATGAAAGTCGGCGTGTTCTGCAATAAAGCAGCACAGCGCTTTGCGTCTGTGCAAAAAAATTTACTTGATCTGCTCCGTTCGCGCGGCATCGCGTATGAGACCTATGAAACCGTTGACGAGATAGGAGATGTCGAGGTTCTCGTCGTGCTCGGCGGCGACGGGACGATCCTGAAAGTCGCGATAGAAGCGGGGAAGCGCGGCATCGATCTTCTCGGCATCAATGCGGGCAATCTCGGCTTTCTGACGCAGTTTGAAGGCGAGCAGACGGAGGCGGCAGTCGACCTGCTGCTGCGCTCTTTTGAGACAGAAGAGCGCAGCGTTCTGGAAGTGCAGGTAGGGCAAAAGAAATATTATGCGCTCAACGACGCGCTGTTCCAGCGCTGTTATTCGGACGAAGCGGACAACAATGTCGTGACGGTCGCCGCCGAGATCGACGGGAAAAAGGTGGATGAGTTCGTCGGAGACGGTATCATCGTCAGTACGCCGACGGGGTCGACTGCGTATTCTTTGTCGGCGGGAGGTTCTGTGCTGACCCCGGATCTTTCGGCGTTCATTCTGACGCCCGTCTGCGCGCATTCCCTGCACAATCGTCCCATTGTTTATAACGATTCGCACACGATGCAGGTCTTGCACGGCGGGGAGAGCGGCGGATTGTCACTGTACTGTGACGGCAGGCATGTGTGCGATCCGCAGGAGGGAGAACAGATATTTCTGCGCCGCGCCCCTTTTTCCGTCCGGTTCGTAAAGAGAGAGGATAGCAATTTTTTCGATAAATTATTGTTTAAACTCAACAAGTGGAGCAGGTAGGCAGGATGAGGAACGGAAGGCAGGACGCCATTTTAGAGATCATTTCAACGCAGGAGATCGAGACGCAGGAAGAACTCTGTGCTGAGCTTGCGAAGAGAAATTATACCGTTACGCAGGCGACTGTTTCGCGCGACGTGAAAGAGCTGCGCCTGTTTAAAGTTGCGGGGGCAGAAAAAAAATACCGCTACGCCTACATCGAGGATGCGAGCAACAAAATTTCTCCGCGGATGCACAATCTTTTCCGCGACTGTGTGCTCTCCATCCGTTCGGCGCTCAACCAGGTCGTCGTCAAAACGCTGCACGGGAACGGGAGCAACGCGGGGATGATCGTGGATAAGCTCGATCTGCCGGAGATCGTAGGTTCGATCGCGGGCGACGATACGCTGCTGATCGTCACGGGTGACGAGGAACAGGCAAAGGTCGTCGTTGAAAAAATGAACGAATATTTAAAGTAAACGTGCTATGCTTACGAAGTTGACGATTGAAAATGTGGCGCTGATCGAACGGGCAGAGGTCGAATTCGGGAACGGGTTGAATGTGCTTTCGGGCGAGACGGGCGCGGGAAAATCCGTTATATTGGACAGCATCAATTTTGTCCTCGGCGCGAAGGCGGACAGGAGCCTGATCCGTTCGGGGACGGAATTTTGCTCGGTCTGCGCCGTGTTTGCGCCGGGTGCCGCATCCGGCGTGTTTTCCGTTTTGCAGGGAATGGATATTGAAGCGGACGACGCCTTGATCCTTTCACGAAAATACAGAGCAGACGGAAGAGGAGATATTAAAGTGAACGGCTGCAGCGTCAATACGTCGATGCTGCGCAGGATCACCTCTGCATTGGTCGACGTGCACGGGCAGAGCGAACACTTTTTTCTCCTTGCCGAATCGAATCAGTTAAAACTGATCGACAGGGTCGCGGGCGCCGCGCTGTTGCAGCCGAAGCAGGAACTTTCAGCGCTACTGGCGGAGAATAAGAAAATTGCCGCTGTGATGCAGTCGCTCGGCGGCGACGAGCGGGAGCGCGGCAGGCGCATCGATATACTGCAATACCAGATGAACGAGATCGATGCGGCGGCGCTCAAAGAGGGTGAGGAGGAAGAACTCGCCGAACGCAAGCTGTTTTTTGCGAACGCGGAACGCGTTATCCGCGCGCTTTCCGAAGCGGCGCAGGCAATGAGCGGAGAGGGGGCGGCGGTCGATCTGCTGCGCTCGGCAAGGCGCTCGCTTGCGGATGCGGCGCCTTACGGAAAAGAGTACGCTGCGCTCGAAGAGCGATTGGAAAGCGCGGCGCTTGAAAGCGAGGACATCGCCGAGACGTTGGCGGAGCTCTGCGGTGATACGGTCTACGACGAGCGCGAGGCAGAGATCGTCGAACAGCGGTTGGATCTTATACACTCACTCAAAAAAAAGTACGGAGATTCGGTGCAAAAGATCCTTGCATACAGAGAACAGATTGGCGAAGAATATGACCTTCTTGTGCATTCCGACCGCGAGCTGGCGGCGCAGGTAAAGAAGTATGAGGCCAATCTGAAAAATATTTATGTGCTGTGCCGTACTGTTACGCAGGTCAGAGAGACTGCGGCGAAAGGATTCTGCGAGCGGGTAGAAAAAGAGCTGCGCACACTGAATATTGCAAACGCGCGGTTTTGCGCAGAATTCCGACCGTATGCGGAAGAGGATACGTCGAAAGCTACCGCCGAAGGGCTGGACAGTATGCAGTTTCTCTTTTCGGCAAATGCGGGCGAGCCGCTGAAACCGCTCAGCAAAGTAATCAGCGGCGGCGAAATGAGCCGCCTCATGCTTGCGATCAAGACGCAGTCGGACGGCGGCGAAGCGGAGACGTATCTCTTTGACGAGATCGATGCAGGGATAAGCGGCAGGACTGCTCGCACGGTCGCGGAAAAGTTTGCGGCGATCGCGCAAAAAAAGCAGATCATAGCCGTCTCCCATCTGGCGCAGATCGCGGCGATGGCTGATGAGAATTTTCTTATCGAAAAAAGCGTAGAGAACGGACAGACGCGCACGCAGATCCTGCCGCTCGGGGAAAACGAGCGCAGAGAAGAGATCGTCCGCCTGCTCGGCGGCAGCGGCGGTGAGGCTGCGCATTCGCTTGCGGATGAATTGATCGGTTCGGCGGCAGAATATAAACGTTCGATCGCCGGGAAATAGTCTGAGATCGAATTGAATTTATAAAAGAGCGGGGGAGCCCGCTCTTTTTTCTGCTCTGCATAATCTTGTTTGCTCTGCGCAAAGTAAAAGCATACGGGATTTCGGAGGAAAGGATGCGAAAATTTAAAAAAGCGCTCATTGTATTTGCTTGTATCTGCGCGTTCACGCTCTTTTATACGTGTTCTGCGCTCGGGGTCGCGGCGCAGCCGTCGGAAGTGTATATCGGCGGGATGCCCGCCGGATTCACGCTGGGGCTTGAGGGTGCCCAGGTGATCGGAGTATGCGAGATCCTGACGCGCGACGGCGCGGCATGCCCCGCACGGGATGCGCAGCTCAGCGTCGGGGATATGATCGTGGAATTTAACGGGGTGCTCATCCGTTCGGCGGAAGATATAGGCGCGGCATTAAAAAACTATAAAGGCGGCGCGGCGACGATCACCGTCAAAGACGGAAAAGAGTCTTCCAAAAAGCAAATCACGCCGGCGCTCGACGCGGTGACGGGGCAATTTAAGCTGGGCGTGCTGATACGCGACAGTATAGCCGGGATCGGCACCGTCACATATATCGAAAAAGATTCGCACCGTTTCGGATCGCTCGGGCACGCGGTCACGGGAAATGAGGGCGAGCTTATGCCGATCTCGGGTGAGGGCAGCATGTACCGCTGCAGCATTGTGAACGTCGTAAAGGGAGAGCGCGGCAAGGCGGGGGAACTGAAGGGGTTATTTATCAATGACGCCTGTGTTGCCACTGCGGATAAAAACTGCGAGACGGGCATTTATGGCACGTTTTCAGCGGAATACGATTACTCGGCTTTATCCACGGTCGAGATCGGGGAGGATGCGTCGCCCGGCAAAGCAAGTATTTACGCTACGGTAGACGGGCTGTCTCCGAAAGAGTACAGCGTCAGTATTGTGAAGGTCGACGCGCAGAACGGGCAGAATAAAAATTTTGTTCTGAAAGTGACGGACAAAGAGCTGCTTGAAGAGACGGGCGGCATCGTGCAGGGGATGAGCGGCAGTCCTATCGTGCAAAACGGTAAACTTGTAGGGGCGGTAACGCATGTCTTTCTGAACGATCCGACGCGCGGATACGGTATTGCCATTGAAAACATGTTCGGAAATTGAATATAAATCATGACCGTTCGCAAAAAAGCGGACGGTTTTTTCAAATTTTTTGTGCGCTGCGGTAAAACATATGGTATAATGGATGAGGAGGGAAAAATGCGCGTCTTTTTGATCGTGATTGACAGTTTCGGGATCGGAGAACTGCCGGATGCCGCGCTATTCGGCGATCGGGGTTCGGACACATACGGCAATCTGTATGCAAAAACAGGTGTCGATCTGCCGACGCTTGTTTCGCTCGGGCTGAACAACATTGAAGGAGTTGCGCGGGCGTTCGGAAACGGGCGCAAATTATCGCCTGTTGTCTCACCGCTGGGCGCGTATGCGCGCCTTGCCGAAAAGACATTTGCAAAAGACACGACGGCGGGGCATTATGAGATCGCGGGGCTTGTTCTGGAGCATCCGTTCCGCATTTATAAAACGTTCCCGCAGGACGTTGTGGCGGATGTAGAGCGTGCGGCAGGCTGCCGTTTTATCGGGAACGAGATCGCATCGGGAACGGAGATCATTCAGCGGCTCGGAAAAGAGCACCTGCGCACAGGCTGCCCGATCTTATATACATCGCAGGATTCCGTGATGCAGATCGCTGCGGATACTTCGATCGTGCCCTTGGAAAGATTGTATGCGATCTGCCGTGCGGCAAGGAATGTGATGACGGGCGAGCGTGCGGTGGGAAGAGTGATCGCAAGGCCGTTCGTTCATGACGGAGATAAATTTACGCGGACGGAGGACAGGCGGGACTATGCGCTCGAGCCTCCCGGGGAAACAGTTCTGGATTGCTTGCATGCGCACGGAGTCCGCGTCACGGCGGTCGGCAAGATCGATGATATATTCTGCGGCAGGGGGATTGCACAGAGCGTCCATACGGGCAACAATACCGAGGGGCTTTCAGCACTGAAAGAGCTTATCGATACAGCGGGGGACGGGCTTGTCTTTGCAAATCTTGTCGATACGGATATGCTCTACGGGCATCGGAACAATGCGCCGGGATATGCGCGGGCACTGAAAGAGATCGACGGCGTTTTGCCGGAACTCATGAGCGGCTTAAGAAAAGACGATATACTCATCATAACCGCAGACCACGGGTGTGACCCGACGACTCCGTCGACGGATCATTCGCGCGAATATGTTCCGCTGCTCCTCTGCGGGGGGAAGGTCTGCCCTGCGGATCTCGGCACTATCAAGGGTTTTGATTGTATTGCGGATTTTTTGCGCGCCTGTTTTTTGGGGGAGCGCAATTCGGTCATTTATGAAAAAGTTATCGCGGAATCGGAGGAAATATGAAACAAATCGCTTTGCGTGCGGCTGAGATCGCGCGTCAGTTGCAGGAACGTACGGGCAGAAGCCCTCGTGTAGGAGTTGTTTTGGGCAGCGGCTGGGGGGCTGCGGCGGATGTGCTTTCCGAGCAGCAAATCATTTCCTATGATGCACTGGACGGCATGCCGCAGTGCGGCGTTGCGGGGCATGCCGGCAATTTTGTATTCGGACGCGCGGCGGGGATGGATATAGTTGCAGTGCAAGGAAGATTCCATCTCTATGAGGGGCACGCGCTGGATACGGTCGTGCTGCCCGTCCGAATCTTATCGGAACTCGGGGTGGATACGCTGATTCTGACCAATGCGGCGGGCGGGATCAATACTTCCTATTCCCCGGGCGATCTTATGCTGCTTTCAGACCATATCAATCTGACGGGCTGCAATCCGCTCGTAGGTGTGCGGGCGAGTTCTGCCTATCCGATTTTTATAGACATGACCGAAATTTATGATTCCGGTCTTCGCCGCAGTGTCGCAGAGCATTGCGGCAGGCTCGGCATAAACTGCCATGAGGGGACATATCTGCAGGTGGTGGGACCTTCCTATGAGACGCCCGCCGAGATCCGTGCCTTTCGCGCGATGGGGGCGGATGCCGTCGGAATGAGCACCGTTATAGAGGCGATCTGCGCGCGCTATCTGAAAATGCGCCTTCTCGGCATCTCCTGCATTACAAATATGGCGGCAGGGGTGGCCGCGCAGCGGCTTTCACACGGCGACGTGTTGAAAGAGATGGCGTCTGTCAGTGAAAATTTCTGTAACCTTTTTAAGTTGATTTACAGCGACATTTCAAAATTTGCATAGTACTATGTGTAACATATAA
The DNA here is from genome assembly GCA_017886895.1 of Clostridia bacterium. GTDB lineage: Bacteria > Bacillota > Clostridia > Christensenellales > Borkfalkiaceae > Borkfalkia. The sequence goes on from JAGHJD010000077.1 coordinate 19,434, forward strand.
TTGAATAAATCACAGCTTTGGAGCAATACTATCCGCAGGAGAGTGACCATGAGGAAAGTATTGCTCTTATTTCTTATCTGTTTGGTTTTATTTGGCTGCTGCAGCGGAGTTGCGGTTTCCGCTGCGCAAAGCGAACAGCTTATCGGCGGCTGTAAAGCGGCGTATTTGTGTGATTGGCGCAGCGGCGAACAGGTGTATGCGATGAACGCGCAGGAGCACCTCCCCATTGCGAGCATGTGCAAGATCATGACGCTGCTGCTGTGCTTTGAAGAATTTGAAAATGGTCTTACCGCCGATGAGCAGATCTGCGTCAGTGAAAATGCAAGTGGAATGGGAGGTTCGCAGGTATTTCTTGAGACGGGCGGCGTATATCCTGCAAGTGAACTTATTAAAAGCATCTGTATCGCCTCAGCAAACGATTCCTGCGTCGCCATGGCTGAACGTATTTCGGGCAGCGAAGAGCTCTTTGTCGACCGCATGAACGAGCGCGCAAAAGAACTTTCAATGAACGATACCGTTTTTGTAAATTGCACGGGGCTGCCCGAAAGCGGGCAATATTCCTGCGCAAAGGATGTTGCGACGATGCTGCGTGCGCTTTTGTGTCATAAAGAATATTTTTCGTACAGCACCGTCTGGACGGATGAGCTCGAACACAGCGGCGGCAGAGTGACGGAAATGGCGAACACAAATAAAATGATTCGCACCTATCAGGGCTGTGACTCGGGAAAGACCGGATATACCTCAGAGGCGGGATTTTGCCTGTCCGCCTCCGCCGCGCGCGGAAATATGCGCGTGGTCGCCGTAGTGATCGGGGCGGACAGCAGTAAAACGCGTTTCGACGGCGTCAAGACGCTTTTCGATTTCGCCTTTGCCAATTATACCGAAAAAACTGTGCTGGAAGAGGGCGTGCTTGAAGGAGCCGTGCTGCAGGTAAAAGGCAGCAAAAAGAAGGAGATCACCGTACGCCCTGCAGAGGGATGCTATCTGTTCTGCAAAAAGGGCGATTCGGACGACATATTTTTTGAGACGGAACTCAGCGAGCGGAAAGCGCCCGTCCGAACGGGTGAAGAGGTCGGTCGCATCATCGTTTATAAGAATAATGTAGAGGCGGCAAGCATTCCTCTGCTTGCGAACGAGGATGCGGCAAAGAGCGGGTACTTCGATTCTGTGCGCGACATCGCCCAAAACTGGACGTTATGAGTTTGCCGCAGGTCACGGCGGGCTCGATATTTGCCGAAAATGAATCTGTGGATCGCGTTCAGCCTGATTGCCGCATTTATTCTGCTGTGTCCGATTTTTCTTACGATCTATCTCTATACGGATCTCCGCTCAAGGAAAAGTTGGTTCGCGTTTTACGTGCTGCGGTATATCAAACTGCACGGCGGGTATGCGGCGCTCTACCGCGCGGGTGTAGCGTTTCATCTGACAAACAAAAAAGCAGTCTTGCTCCCGTATAAGGAGATGCTCGGCGCAAACAAGAAGTTCCGCATTACGCGCGGATTCCGTATGCTCGCTTACAGCCATGTATTCGAGGCAGGTTCGCGCGAAAACGCCGCGGGAGCGCTTGCTCTTTCGGCATTGATGCAGAGCGGAACGGCTGTCGCCTGCGGCGTACTTCGCAAGCGGAAGAAATGCCGCTCCTTCAAAGCGGATACGCTGTTCTATACAGACGCGGATGTTCTGAAGCTCAGTCAGCGCGTTGTGTTGGTCTTTAATTTGTTCATCGTACTTGCAGCGGCGGCAAAGCTGCTGCTCAGGAAGATTTTGGAGGTGGTTGCCGCATATGAGCAAAATAAGCAAAAACAAAAGAGTAAATGAATTGGTGGAGCATTCCATGAACGATCTTTCGGCGCTAGCAGACGTGACGACGGTCGTCGGGGCGCCGATACAGACTGCGAGCGGGTATCAGGTCATACCCGTTTCAAAAGTGACGCTCGGCTATCTTTCCGGAGGCGGCGATCTCGGTGAGACGAAGGTCATCAAAGAGGGCGAGAGCACGCCCTTTGCGGGAGGCAGCGGTGCGATCGTCGCTTTGAAACCCGCAGGGTTTATTCTCGACGACGGAAACGGCTGCAGGTTCGTGCATGCCGGCGGCGATCCGCTCGACAACCTGATCGATAAAGCCGCAGAGCTTTTGAAAAAGCTGCAGGGCGACAATGCGGCGGAATAAATTTCTGTGCGCCGCCGCATTTTTCTGCCTGCTTATGCTGTTTGCCGCCTTCCTCTCCGTTCCGCTTGCGGTTGCGGCGGAGCCTGTATCGGCGGGGGAGACTGTTCTCGACTGCGAGAGCGGCCGCATTCTCCATGAGCGGAATGCTGACGCGCGGCTGCCGATGGCGAGCACGACAAAGATCTTAACTGCGGTCATTATTCTCGAGGACTGCGACCTCTCCGCCGTTGTCACCGTCCCCGCAGAGGCAGCGGGGACAGAGGGTTCCAGCATCTATTTACAGGCGGGGGAAAAGATCTGTGTGCTCGATCTGCTGTACGGGCTCATGCTCCGCTCCGGGAATGACTGCGCGGTCACGCTGGCGCTGCATCACAGCGGCACGCTCGATGCGTTTGCCGCCTGCATGAACGAACGGGCGCAGGGAATGGGCGCGGAGAACAGTTGCTTTAAAAATCCGCACGGATTGCCTGCGGAGGGGCACTGTACGACGGCGCGGGACCTCGCGCGCATCACCGCCTATGCGCTGCGCAACAGCACTTTTCGCGAGATCGTTTCGGCGCGGGAGTGGCGGACGGAATGCGAAGGTACGGAGACGCTCCGCGTGTTTCACAACAAGAATAAGATGCTCTACTCTTATGAGGGCGCCGACGGCGTCAAAACGGGGTTCACAAAGGAGGCGGGGCGCTGCCTCGTGAGCGCAGCGGAAAGAGAGGGCATGCAGCTTGTCTGCGTCGTGCTGAACAGCCCCGCCATGTACGAGAGGAGCGCAGAACTTTTGGACGGGTGTTTTGCGGGCTATACCCGCACATGCCTGTTCGATGCCGAAACCTATACCGCCCGCGTTGCGGCGGGGCATAGAGGAAAGGTCTGTTCCTGCTCCTGCCGTGAAAGTTTTTATTATCCGCTCGCCGAGGGCGAGGCAGCGCATATACGGACGGAGGAGAGCCTCGTTCCGCGCCTTTCCCTGCCGGTTCAGAAGGGGGAAGAGGCGGGCGAATTGCGCATTTACCTTGAAAATCAGTTGCTTTTTTCACAAAAAATCGTTAGTATAGAGGAAATCAAAAAAAGTTTTTCGGACAGTTTACAGGAGATCGCGAAAAACGGACGAGGCTGAAATGCGCATCAACAAATATCTTGCCGCCTGCGGCGTGGCAAGCCGCCGTGCCTGCGATAAATTAGTGGCGGACGGTAAGGTGACGATAAACGGGAAATGTGCGGAACTCGGTGCGGAAGTCAACGAAAGAAAGGACAAAGTTGCAGTCGACGGCGTTCCCGTCGTGATGCAGACAGAGCACGAATATTATATCATGAACAAGCCGAAGGGGTATGTCTGCACGGTCAGAGACGACCGCGACAGAAAGACGGTCATGCAGCTCCTTCCCGAAGGCGTGGGGAGGGTCTATCCCGTCGGCAGGCTGGATTACGATACGGAGGGGCTGCTGCTCTTTACCGACGACGGAGATCTAGCCTTCCGCATCACCCATCCGCGCAATGAGATCACAAAGACATATCTCGCAAAAATTGAAGGAACGATCGGCGAAAAAGAGCTTGCCCGCCTCCGCGGCGGCGTCGAATTGGACGGGAAGCGCACGGGCAAGAGCATTGTGAAGGTCATTGAAACAGATAAAACATACACCCGCCTGCACGTTACCGTCAAAGAGGGGCGGTATCATCTTGTCAGACGCATGTTCGAGGCGGTAGGCAAGGAAGTTACTTTTCTGAAACGGATCAAGATCGGAGAACTTACGCTCGGTTCGCTGGAGCGGGGCAAGGTGCGCCGCCTGCGTGCGGACGAGGTATTCTATCTGAAAAATTTATAAAAAAGGAGGCGCGGCTGCGCCTCCCTTTTTACATCGGTACTTATTTGATTTTTACGGTAAAGTCGCCGTTGCGTGCGCCGATCTCGATGACGTTGCCCGGCTGCAGGTCATTTGCGATCATCGTGCGGGCGATCAGCGTCTCCACCTTGCTCTGCAGATACCTCTTGAGCGGGCGGGCGCCGTACACGGGGTCGTAGCCGTTTTCGATGATCAGCTCTTTCGCAAGCGGCGTGATCTCGAGCCCGATCTGCTTGTCCTCCAGCCTGCCTGCAAGGTCGCGGATGAGCAGGTCGATGATCTTGGTCACGTTGTCCTTGGTCAGCGGTTTGTAGTAGACGATCTCGTCCAGCCTGTTTAAAAATTCGGGGCGGAACGTGCGTTTCAGAAGGTCGGAAACTTCGTCCTTCGCGTCCGCGCTTATCTCGCCGTTTTCGTCGATGCCGTCCAGCAGGAACTGCGAACCGAGGTTGGATGTGAGGATGATGATGGTATTTTTGAAGTCGACCGTGCGCCCCTGCGAATCGGTGATGCGCCCATCGTCCAAGACCTGTAAGAGGATGTTGAACACGTCGGGGTGCGCCTTTTCGATCTCGTCGAACAGGACCACGG
>JAGHJD010000078.1 GCA_017886895.1 Clostridia bacterium
AGCGCCCTTGTTCAGTGAAAACACGACTTTTCCGGGGTTGGTGGAAGCATACGTCCAAAAAGCGAGCGTTGCCATGTTCGTTTTCCCGTTCGGTTTTTTGGTGCAGATAAAGGTCATGGGGTTGGGGGAAGTGAAAACGGGTGCCTGTGCGATCTTGATTTCTTTCATAACAGTGTCTCCTGGAATTATTTGTACCATATAGTACGAATATATAATACTATATAGAACTAATCTTGTCAACTCTATTTGCTCTTTTTTCTAAAATTTTACATCCTTACCTTACACCCGAATTACACCCAAACAGAATTATATATTATAAAAGTTAGCAAGCATAACGCACAAAGAGTAAAAAAATAAGCGTATATAGTGGACAACACACCTTAAAACGGCTATAATGCACACGATAACGCTCATTTTATATTGCTCCTAAGGGGCCGTTGTGGGTTCGATTCCCGCCAGGAGTACCACATATACACAGGGCATGCAAGCGCATGCCCTGCGTAGATCTCCTGCTTTCCTCTTGTTGCGATAGCCGGTCGTCTCAATTGTATTACAGTAGATCCTTTTGTCCATTATCCGCTCGCTCTGCGAGAGGTCACTCAACGCCAAAGGGCTTGCGGGAGATCCGCAAGCCCTTTTTGCCGCCGTTTTTTCTGTTTTTGTATTGTCGGTTTATACAGATGCAGGACTGACGGGCCTTTCTCCTTCACTCTTGAACAAAAAACTGCTCATCATCCGCTCATTCGCCGCCGCGATCAGATGAGCGCAGGCAGATCAGACGGCGCCGCCGCAAACACCTTCGCTCCGGCATCGCGCAGCTCTTGTTCGCTGCCGTATCCGTACAGCACCCCGATGCAGGATAAATTATTTGCACGTGCCCCGAGCACGTCATGCTTTCTGTCTCCCACCATGACCGCCTCGGCCGCGTCCCCGATGCCGAGCGTTTCCAAAGCATAGCGGATGACATCCGCTTTCTGTACACGCGAATTATCCAAAGTGGCGCCGCATACGAAGGGAATATAGCGGGCAAGCCCAAACCGCTCTATGATCTGTTTTGAAAATATTTCCGGTTTACTCGTTGCGACCGCCAGGCGCAATCCCCGTTCACACAGGCGTTCCAGCATCTCCGGAATCCCTTCATAAACCCGATTTTCAAATTTTCCTTTTTCAGCATAATATTCGCGATAATACACGAAGGCACGCCGCGCCTCCTCCTCACCGAGCCCGCAGACCTCTCTGAACGAATCGAGCAGCGGCGGACCTATGAACGATTCCAGCCCGTCTTTTCCCTCCCGTTCTCTTCCTATGCGTTTCAATGCGTACATTGCAGCATTTGTTATCCCTTCATACGGGTCGGTAAGCGTACCGTCCAAATCAAAAAGAACTGTCGTGACCATAAATTCCTCAAAAAAATTTTCTTTTTATAATACAAAAAACGCGCGGATCTGTCAACCTTCCCCGTTGCGGGACTTAATTCAAATGACAGAAAAAATCATTGAGCCCCTCTCATGCTGTCAGGCTGCTCACATTTTTATCGGCTGATCCCGTTAAAATCCGCGCAGCGCCCGTATCATCTTCTGCAAAGCGTACTTGCAGTGCTCGTACGTCAGACCGCCCTGAAAATAAGCGGTGTACGGCTCACGGATAGGCGCATCCGCGGAAAGCTCGATAGACGCGCCCTGCACAAAGCACCCTGCCGCCATAATGACCTGATCTGCATACCCGGGCATATCCCAGGGTTCAAGCGTCACAAAACTGTCCACGGGAGAGGCGCTCTGCACCGCCTGAATAAACCCGCAGAGCTCCTCTTTTGTTCTGAACCGCACGGCGCGCGTAATATCGTACGGCAATTTTTCCGTTGCGGGCGAACTTTCGCACCCGCACTTTTGCAACGTTTTGCCGATCAGCAGGCTGCCCTTGACCGCCTGCGCCACAACATGCGGCGCGAGAAACACGCCCTGATAAAAAAGCTGATACCCGTACGCATAGGACCCGACTTCCGCGCCAATCGACGGCGCCGTCATTCGGCCCGCAATTTTTTCAACGTATTCCCGCTTGCCGACGATATATCCGCCCGTCGGCGCGATGCCGCCCCCGGGATTTTTATTCAGCGAACCGACCGCAATGTCCGCGCCGTTCTGTGTCGGCTCCGTCTCTTCCACAAATTCGCCGTAGCAATTGTCAACGAAAATACATCCCCCGAACCCGCAGGAACGCACAAATTTACAGACCTCTGCGATCTGTGCCTCACTGAGCGCGTCGCGCCAGGCATACCCGCGGGAACGCTGCAAAAATACGACGCTGACCGAAGGATCACGCAGCCCGTCGCGGATGGCGTCATAGTCGAAAGAGCCGTCCTCTTTCAATTCACACTTTTTAAACGCCACGCCGTAATCGGCAAGCGAGCCGTTCCCTTTCCCCGAGATGACTTCGCAGAGCGTATCATACGGATCGCCGGAAATCGAAAACAGCGTGTCACCCGTGTGCAGCAGACCGAACAGCCCGACGGTCAGTGCGTGCGTCCCCGATACGAGATTGGGAGACACTAAACCCGCCTCCGCCCCGAAAATATCCGCAAACAGCGCACCGAGCGTGTCCCGCCCTTCGTCGCCGTATCCATACCCAGTAGACGGCGCAAAATGCCGCAGGGCGATCCTGTTCTTTTCAAAGGCCCGCAGAACTTTTGCCTGGTTTGCATAAGCGATCGCATCCATCCCGGCAAAAACGCCCGCAAGCTCTTTTTCACTCTCCGCAATGAGCTCTTCTACTCTTCCCATATGAGTTTCTCCGCTTTCCCAAAACTGTCCGCATCATGCGGATCGAGCCAGACGATATTCGGCAGTTTCTTAAAAAAAGTGACCTGCCGCTTTGCATAATTCCGCGTATTTTGCTTGATTATGTCGCACATAGTACTTCGTGAAATCTGATTTTTTAAATAACTGACGACTTCTTTGTACCCGATGCCCTGCATGCTCTGACAATTTTCATCAACGCCCCGAGCCAATAAAGTTTCCACTTCTTCGACAAGCCCGCCCTCTATCATTGCGTCAACGCGCATTTCTATCCGCGCATATAATTCCGCGCGCGGGTAATCGAACGCCAGCGCGACGTATGGAAGCCTCTCTTCATCCGCGTCATTCTGCTCAGACTTCTTCTTCCCCGTCAGTTCAAAAATTTCAAGAGCGCGGACGACCCGTTTTACGTCATTCGGGTGCAGTTTTGCAGCGCTCTCGGGATCTCTCTCCGCAAGCAGAGCATGCAGCGCCGCGTTTCCCCGCTCGCCTGCGAACTGCTCATATTTTCTGCGCACATCCGCATCCGCACCGACGCCGCCGTTCCCCCTTTCAAAGAGCAAGGATCGAATATAAAATCCCGTCCCCCCGCAGACGACGGGCAGATTCCCCTCCGTATAGAGCCGCGTAACGAGCGGATACGCCAGACGCTCATAATCGGCGACGGAAAACTTCTCCCGCGGAGAGACGATGTCGATCATATGATGCGGCACTCCGCACATCTCCTCTATGGTCGGCTTTGCCGTACCGATATTCAGCCCTTTATAGACGAGCATGCAGTCAGCAGAGACAACTTCGCCGCCAAATCGCCGCGCCAGCTCCACCGCAAAAGCCGTCTTTCCCGACGCAGTCGGGCCGCAAACAACGGGGATACGCATGTCACACGATCCTCTTGAAGAGTTTTTCAACTTCCTGTTTTGTGAGCCTGACGGCAACGGGACGGCCGTGCGGACAGCGCAGCCCCATATCTCCGCCCATACGCGCAAAGAGCGCTCTGCGTTCGCTCTCGGTCAGAACTTCCCCTCCCTTTACAGCGTGTTTGCAGGCGGTCATGGCGATCTTATCGCGCAGAACGTCCGGCAGACGCACGGCGCGGAGTGAACCGACTTCCTTCAAAAGCTCGTCGAAAAAGGAGCGCAGGTCTATCTCGCGCAGGTCCGCAGGAACAGCCGAGATCTTGAAGCTGTTCACGCCGAACTCTTCGATCTCGAAGCCGATCGCGTTGACTGTATCGAGATGCTCGCGCAAAAAAGCCGCCTCTTCTCCGCTGACGTTGAGCACAAACGGCAGGAGCATCGGCTGCACGGCGACGGAACGCGACGCCATCTCTTTACTGAGCTTATCGAAGAGCAGACGCTCGTGCGCGGCGTGCTGATCGATCAGGTACGCCTCATCCCCGACCTCGAAGATGAGATAGGTATTGAACAAATTCCCCTTGTAAACGGCCTGCTCTAACAGCAGTTTCTGCTGCTTTGCCTTCCTTTCTTCCTCCGCAAGAAATCTCTTGTTCTCCGCAAACACATCCTCGGCAGACGGAGAGGACGCCGCCTCACCGCCCGAAACTTCGGGAAAAGGCACCTCCTTCCGCACGGCGCCGACAGGATCGGGATCGCCGTCACGGGACGGCGCGCCCGTCCTATCGCCGTAACCGGAGGCGCTGTCCCGAAATTCCACCGTCGCCCCGCCCTGCCACTGGTCGGCGCGCGGAACATAGTGTCCGCCCTTTTTGCGCTCGAACACGATCTGATCGGCAGAGGAAACGAGCAGTTCATCGGAAAGACCGACGGGGCGCGCCGCGTCTCCGAACGGCGCCGACGGCTGCCCCGCCGCTACGCTCTGCACAGGGGCCGCCTCTTCGCGCCCCTTGCTCTCCGCGCCGTCCGCCGCAGCCACATCACCGCCCCCCGCAAGGAAGGAGAGAGCACCCGCGTTGCCGTCAAGAATGGACGAGACGACGGAATAGATACAGCCGTAGATGACGCGGTTGTCCGAAAAGCGCACGTCCGATTTGTTCGGGTGCACGTTCACGTCTACGACCTCTGCGGGAACGTCGATAAAGAGCACATAAAACGGGTACTGCCGTTTCATGAGATAGGCGGCATAGGCGTTGGAGATAGCGGAAGAGATCGTATTGTTTATGACAAAGCGCCCGTTCACAAAAGCACTCTGGTATGTCCTGTTCGGTTTCGTATAGGAGGGCTTCCCCAAAAAGCCGCGGATGCGGATCCCGTGCTTTTCGGCGTCAATGCGGTAGCATTCCCGCACGGCGGCGCCGCCGTACACTGACGCAAGAGCCTCTTCCTCACCCCCGCCGAATGATTGCAGTGCAGGCTTTCCATCGATGAAATAGCGAAAGGCGATCTGCGGGTTCCCGAGAATGAACCGCGAGACGACCGCCGTGACCTCGCTCTCCTCGCCCTTGTCCGTTTTGAGGAACTTCTCCCGCACGGGCGTATTGAAAAAGAGATTCTCCGCACAAATATCCGTGCCCGCATCCTGCGCGCAGGGCGCGGGCTCGCCGAGTTTTCCGCCCGTGCAGACAAGCTCATAGGCAGTCTGCGTGCCCCGAAAACGAGAGCACAGGCGCACGTTCGCGACGGACGCGATGCTCGCAAGCGCCTCGCCGCGGAACCCGAGCGTCTCTATCCGTTCAAGATCCTCCGCCCGCGCGATCTTGCTGGTCGCATGAGGCAGAAAGGCGGAACGCAGCTCCCCAGCCTCGATCCCCTCTCCGTCGTCTGCAACGCGGATGAGGTCCTTCCCGCCGCGCTCTATCCAGACGGAGATATTTTTCGCCCCCGCGTCGATGGAGTTCTCCACGAACTCCTTGACGACGGACGCGGGCCGCTCTACGACTTCGCCTGCGGCGATCCTGTTGTAGACGCTGCTCTCAAGAATGTTTATCTTTGCCATTGTATTGCTCCCTTACCCGCTCGGCAAGTTCGGACAGGACCTCCAGCGCCTGCCGCGGCGTCAGGTCGTCCGTGCTGATGTCAAGAAGAATGCGCTCCGCCTCGCTCGGCGCGGACTGCTCCGCAGCGGGCGCAGCGGGCGCCGCAGTGCGCGGCGCTTTTGCAATATCGCGCTTTTCAAGGCTGTGCAGGATCTCCTTCGCGCGCGCCGTGACCGCCGCGGGGATCCCCGCGAGGCGCGCGACCTCGATGCCGAAGCTCTTGTTCGCCCCGCCGCGCACGATCTTGCGCAAAAAGACGATGCCCTCCGCAGTCTCCCGCACGGTCACCCTGTAATTTTTGACGCCCTCGATCTTGCCCTCAAGCTCGGTCAGTTCATGGTAATGCGTCGCAAACAGCGTCTTTGCGCCGATCTTTTCGGTGAGATATTCGAGCACCGCCCAGGCGATCGAGAGCCCGTCAAACGTGCTCGTTCCCCTGCCCACTTCGTCGAGAATGAGCAGGGAATCGCGGGTCGCATGCAGCATGATGGAGGCGACTTCCGTCATCTCTACCATGAAGGTGCTCTGGTCGAGGATGAGGTTGTCGCTCGCCCCCACCCGCGTAAAGATGCGGTCGGTGACGGGGATCTCAGCCGTGCGCGCGGGCACAAAGCAGCCGATATGCGCCATCAGCACAATGAGCGCCGTCTGCCGCATGTATGTGCTCTTTCCCGCCATGTTCGGCCCCGTGATCACCATCGTCTGCATCTCACCGTCGAAAATCGTATCGTTCGGGACGAATCGTTCCTTTGAAAGCGCTTCGACGACGGGGTGCCGCCCGTCCGTGATCTTCAGCGCGCCGCCCGCGGGAGAGATCTGCGGACGGCAGTATCCGCGCTCGCGGGAGACCGCCGCAAAGGACTGGATGCAGTCCAGCATGGCGATCGTCGCGGCAAGTTTTTTCAGTCTGCCGATATTGTCCGCGAGCACGGCGCGGATCTCTTCAAAGAGCTGCAATTCAAGTGAGAGGCTCTTTTCCGTACTGCTGAGAATGCGCGCCTCGACCGCTTTGAGCTCGTCCGTGACGTATCGCTCGGCGTTTGCGAGCGTCTGGCGGCGCTGGTAGTCATAGGGTATCTTGTCGGCAAAGGAATGTGTTACCTCGATGGAGTACCCGAAAACGCGGTTATATTTGATGCGCAGGTTTTTGATCCCCGTGCGTTCGCGCTCGCGCGCCTCGATCGCGGCGATCATGCCGGCGCCGTTGTCGCGCGCGTCGCGCAGCTCGTCGAGCTCCGCGTTGTACCCCTTGCGGATAAAACCGCCCTCCTTGATGCCGACGGGCGGATTTTCGATGAACGCGCGTTTCAGAAGATCGCTCAGATCGGAAAAATCTTCCAGCGCCGCCGTGAGCGCCGTGATCAGCTCCGAGGAAAAGCCCGAGAGCTGAAAACGGAGATTGGGCACGAGCGCAAGCGAGACGCCGAGATTTTCACAGTCGCGCGGGGTCAGATTGTTGTTGGAGATCTTCCCCGCAATGCGCTCTATATCGCGCACGCCTTTGAGCGTATCTGCGATCCCCATGCGCACGACGGTCGCATTGAACAGCTCCTCCACCCCGCCGAGCCGCCGCTCGATATCCTCTTTTTTGCGGAGCGGGTTGAGGACAAGCCTGTTCATCAGCCGCGCGCCCATCGCCGTCTGCGTCTTGTCCAGAAGCCACAGGAGCGAGCCCGTCCGCTTCCCGTCCGCATTCGTCCGCACAAGCTCGAGATTGCGGATCGCCGTCGTATCCAGCATGAGCGCCTCTTCACCCGAAACGAGACGCAGTCCGTCTATGATCCGCAGGGCGTGTTTCTGCGTCTCGCGCAGATACTCGACGAGCGCGCCGCAGGCGGATACAGCAACGGGATATTTGTCGATACCGAAAGGCGCAAGCGTCTTACAGCCGAACTGTTCAAAAAGATTCTTTTCCGCGTGCCGCTGCGCAAACGCCCAGGGCATGTAGCAGGAAAAGGGCGGCAGGGCGCGAAGCGCTGCGGCACCCTTCGTTGCGAGCAGATACGCATCGTTGCAGATGACCTCCGCAACGGCAAGTTTTGTAAGGCACTCTAAACTCTCGCCAACCGCATCGGCGCCGCCGAATACGCGCACGTTGAATTCGCCCGTCGTTATATCCGCCCACGAGACGGCGCAGTCGCCGTTCTCCATGCAGACGCAGGCGATATAGTTGTTCTTTTTTTCGTCGAGCAGGTTCTCTTCGATCAGCGTACCCGCGGAGACGACGCGGATCACGTCCCGCTCCACGATCCCCTTCCCCGGCGTCGGTTCCGTGAGCTGTTCGCAGATCGCTACTTTTTTCCCGAGCGCGACAAGTTTTGCGATGTATGTATCCGCAGCATGATAGGGTACGCCGCACATGGGCGCGCGTTCCTCCAAGCCGCAGTCGCGTCCCGTCAGCGTAAGATCGAGGAGCTGCGACACCTCTTTTGCATCCTCGAAGAACATTTCATAGAAGTCCCCAAGGCGATAAAAGAGAATGCAGTCCTTATACTTTTCTTTGGTTTCAAGATAATGCCGCATCATCGGCGACAGTCCGCTCATTTGTTTTCTCCCGATTCTTGCACAATGCTGCCGTACAGCGAGATGCCCGACGCATCTTCCACTTTTATCTTCACAAAGCGACCGACGGGATCTGCCGTGCTTTTAAAATATCCCATCCTGCCGTATTCGTCCCGACCGAGATACAGTCCGCGCTTTTCGTCATGATCTTCGCACAGGATCTCCACCGTCTTTCCCAGATATTTGCGCGATTTTTCGCGCGTCTGCGCATTGACGAGTTCGACAAGGCGCATGATACGCTCCTTCTGCACCTCTTCGGGGATCTGCCCCTCCATTTCTGCAGCCCTCGTGCCGCTCCGACGGGAATAGACGAACGTGAATGCGGACGAAAAATCCGCCGCTTTCACGAGTTCAAGCGTCCGACGGAAATCCTCCTCCGTCTCTGACGGGAACCCGACCATTATATCCGTCGAAACCTCACAGCCCGGTACTCTCTTGCGCAGAAGTTCCACTTTTTCAAGATATTCCCGCGCCGTATAATGCCTGTTCATCAGCTTCAAAATGCGGTCGGAGCCCGCCTGCACGGGCAGGTGCACCAAGTTACAGACCTGCGGGAGATCGGCGAGCGCCGCGATCAGCTCCTCCCCGAAATCTTTGGGGTTGCTCGTCATAAACCGCAGGCGGAATTTCCCCTGCCCTTCGCAGATACGGCGCAATAACTGCGGAAACGACGTGCCGTCCGCAGGGGCATAGGAGTTGACGTTCTGCCCGAGCAGCGTTATCTCGCGGTACCCTTTCGCGAGAAGCCCCTGCACCTCGCGTAGGATATGTTCCGGATCGCGGCTGCGTTCCCTGCCCCGCACATAGGGAACAATGCAGTAGGAGCAGAAGTTGTTGCAGCCGTACATGATATTCACCCAGGCATTCGGGTAGCTCGTACGAAAGGAAAAGTCCTCTTCGCAGACGCTTCCCTCGTGCGCGGGTACCTCCACCACGGCTTTTTTCTGCGCCGCCTTGCGCGTAAGCAAAGCGCCGAAATCATCCAGATTGTGCGTCCCGAACACAATATCGACAAACGGGAATTTCTTCCGCAGCCGCTGCGCGGCTCCCTCCTGCTGCATCATGCAGCCGCCCACGGCGATCAGCATGTCGGGTCGGGCGCGCTTTATCTTTTTCAGCGCACCGATATTCCCCATTGCGTGGTTTTCCGCGTTTTCACGGATACAGCAGGTATTAAAGACGACGATGTCCGCCTCTTCGGGCGCCCCGCTCTCCTCGGTGTAGCCGTTCGCGCGCAGAATACCCGCAAGTTTTTCGGATTCGTGCACATTCATCTGGCAGCCGTACGTGACAATGTGATAGCTTTTACTCATAGATCTTCCAAAGCAAAAATTTCATCTTCCATTATACTGTTTTTCCGCGTTTTTATCAAGTCTTTCCGATTCCCTGAACTCCAAATAATTTCGGCGCAGATCTTCAATACTATGTATTGCGGCGGCTGGGACGGCACTGCTTTTCATCCCGTTATTCAGCCGGCCGCACGGGAGAAATACCGCAATGAAAATTTTCAGAAGAACGCTGCTTGTACTGCTCTGTCTGCTGCTGGCGGCGGTCGCCGCGGCGGGCACGTATTATTTCGCCGTAACGGCGGACGCAAAACTCGACACGGAAAAGCTCGAGCCGGCGAGAAACAGTCTCTCCGTCTACGACAAAGACGGTGAATTTGTTGCGCAGATAACACACGGAAGCGCGAAAAAGAGCGTTCGGCTCAAAGACCTGCCCGCCCACGTTCCCGCCGCATTTATCGCCGCTGAGGATAAACATTTTTATTCGCATCACGGGCTTGATTATAAAGGGATCGCGCGCGCCTTTTTAAAAAATTTACAGGCGGGCGCATTCAGACAGGGCGCCTCCACGATCAGCCAACAGCTCGTAAAAAATACGCAGCTCTCCCCCGAACGGACGATCCGCCGCAAACTGCGCGAGATCAAACTTACGCGAAAACTGGAACAGAAATACAGCAAAGACGAGATCCTGGAAATGTACCTGAACACCATCTACTTCGGGCACGCGTGCTACGGGATCGCGAATGCCGCGGATTTCTACTTCGGGAAAGGCGCGGAAGAACTGACTGCGGCGGAGAGCGCGATGCTTGCCGCGATCATAAAGTCCCCGAGCTCCTACTCTCCGTTCGTCAATGCGGAAAAATGCGAAAGCGCACGCAACAATATCCTCTCCCGCATGCTTGCACTCGGCACACTCTCCGAAAGCGGCTACGAACAGGCGCGCAAAACGCCGCTTCCGGAAAGGCAGGACAACGCGATCGCCGCGCAGAGCTACCTCGGCGCCGTATGCCGCGAATTTGAAAATCTCCCGCTGTTCTCCCCGTATGCCGTGCGCGGCGGATGCAAGATCTTTACGTATATGGACGCACGCATGCAGGACTATGCCGAAACGCTGAAAACCACGGCTGACCGCAGCGGAAAAAGCATCGTCATCTGCGACAACGAAAATTTCGCCGTGAGTGCGCTGTATTCGACCGTAGGCGAACTTCGCCGCCAGCCCGGATCCGTCATCAAGCCGCTCGCCGTCTATGCGCCCGCGATCGAGGAAAACCTGCTCTCGCCCTGCACCCCGATCCTTGACGAAAAAACGGATTTCGACGGTTATTCGCCCTCAAATTACAAGGATGTTTATCACGGCTATGTCTCCGCACGGACGGCGCTTGCCGAAAGCCTGAACGTGCCCGCCGTAAAAGTTCTGCGCATGCTCGGCACGGAAAAGAGCGGACAATACCTCTCCCGCCTCGGGCTCACTCTGAAAGATACCGATAAAAATCTTTCGCTCGCACTCGGCGGCATGGCGGAGGGCTATTCGCTGACCGAACTTGCAGGAGCTTACAGCAGTTTTGCGCACAAGGGCAGCTATGCTTCGCCCGCATTTATCCGCCGCATAGAAGATACCAACGGAAAAGTTCTGTACGAGCGCTCGCCGTCGCCCGTGCATGTTTTCAGCGAAGACACAGCGGAACTGATCAACAGCATGCTGTCTGCCGCGGTCACAGAAGGGACCGCAAAAAAACTCGCGGTACTGCCCTTTTCCGTCTGTGCCAAAACGGGCACATGCGGCACCGACGCGGGAAACACAGACGCGTATGCGATAGGCTATACCGCACAGCATACCGTCGCCGTCTGGATGGGAAATGCCGACAATACGCTGACCGACATTTCGGGCGGCGGGCTGCCCTGCCACTACGCCATGCTGCTCTTTAAAAAACTTTATGCAGAACGCACCCCGACGCCGCTCGCCGAGGGAGCCGCCATACCCTGCCGCATCGACCTTGCGACCTACGAACGCGACCATATCGTTGCCCGCGCAAGCGACAGCGAACCGGACAAATATACGGCGACCGAACTCTTCCGCAGAAACAACCTGCCGAAAGCAGAGAGCAACGTCTTTACCGCTCCGAACGCCAATGCGGCGATCCGCTGTGAAAACGGTATCGTATGTATCGAATTATGCGACACAGAGTACTACTCATATACCATCAAACGTGAATGCAACGGGGAAACAGCTACAATATTTGACGGAAAATCAGAAAAACTCTTCTACGACAAAACTCTGAAACCAAACAAACGGTATACCTACACCGTACAGCCGTACTTCATCGGAAACACGGGAAAACGGATCCTCGGGAAAAAAGTGACGCTCCCGGCTGTCTGCATAAAGGAAAATTCCGCACCCGATGCCAAATACGGCGAATGGTGGAAAGCCTGACAAGGCTAAAATACCGGACGATGCAAGAAAACTCCCCTGCCTCGGGGAGTTTTTTCAGCATCAGGACAGCCGGAGCGTCTCAGCCGAATCAAGGGCGGCGCCGACCAGCTTTTCAATATCCAGCTTATTCTCTGCCCGTTCCACTTCAGCAAGATCGGGACGGATGAGCGGGTGCTTGGGAAGGAATACCGTGCAGCAGTCCTCGTAAGGAAGGATCGATGTTTCATAGGTGCCGATCCTGCGGGAGATCTCAATGATTTCCGTCTTGTCAAACCCGATGAGCGGACGCAGCACGGGAAACCGTTCGAGAACGGATTCGGAGGAGGTGATCCCCTCTATCGTCTGGCTTGCGACCTGCCCGAGGCTTTCGCCCGTTACGATACACTGTGCGCCCGTCTTCTTCCCGATGCGCTCTGCTATCCGCATCATAAACCTGCGCAGCAGCGTGATCATCATCTCCGCTGGGCACAGCCTGTGTATTTCTTCCTGAATATGCGTTACGCTTACAACGTGCAGCGTCAGCCCGCAGGTATATTCTGAAAGGATGCGCGCAAGTTCCTCCACTTTTTCGCGCGCCTGCAAATTCGTATAGGGATAACTGTGAAAATGGATCGCCTCCAACTGCATGCCGCGCTTTGCGATCATATACCCCGCGACCGGACTGTCGATGCCGCCGGAAAGAAGCAGCATCCCGCGCCCCGCCGTTCCGACGGGCATGCCGCCCGCACCTTTGACGTATGCCCCGAACACGAGCGCCGTTCCGTTCTCCCGTATATCGATGTAGACGACATGCTGCGGATCATGCACGTCCACTTTGAGCCGAGGATTTGCAGAGAGCAGCCGACCGCCGATCTCCGCATTCATCTGCATGGAGTCGAGCGGGAACTTTTTGTCGGCGCGGTTGGTCTGCACTTTAAACGTCCCGTCCTGCGGCGCGACCGCAAGCACGGCTGACCAAATGGAATCCATATCCGCAGAAACTTTGTAAGCGACGCTCAGCGTATGCGTGCCGAACACTTTTGACAGGCGGGCAACGATCTCATCCGCACGCGATTCATCGAAATTTTCCACGATGTAGCGGCCGCTCGGGCGGCGGATCTCATGGCGGATCCCCCTGAGCGCGCGCTCAAGATTTTCCTGAAAAACTTTTTCAAAGTACCCGCGGTTATTCCCTTTCAGGTGTATCTCGCAGTATCGTACGATTATGACTTTTTCCATAGAAAATCACCTCGTCTTTTCACGCAGCTCTGCGGCGCAGGCATTCAGGATCGCCGCCGCGCGGCACGCATCCTCTTCCTGTTCCGTGCCGAAGAAGGAAAGACGCAGCACGCCGTCTGCAGTCTGCTCGTCTGCACCGCAGGCGAGAATCACACGGCTGTAACGGTTGCGCGAGGAACAGGCAGACCCCGTTCCGACCAACAGACCGCGCTCGTTTGCCATATGCTGCAACACCTCTCCGCGCAAACCTCTTGCCGAGACGCTCAGAATAAACGGCGACCCGTTTTCGGGCGAGAGCGGAAGAAAGAGCGACCGATCGAGCTGTTCTCGAAGGCACGCATTCAGACGCGTCGCCTGCCGGCGGTACGCTGCAAGATCGCGCATCCTCTTCTCTGCGATTTCGGCAAATTGCAGGATCGCAAAGGTGTTTTCCGTTCCGCTGCGCAGCCCGTTCTCCTGCCCGCCGCCGAACAACAGCGGCGCAAGCGGAACGCCTTTTTTGCGCAGCAGTGCCGCGACGCCGCGCACTCCGCCGATCTTATGTGCGCTGATCGTATAAAAATCGACTGCGGGCGGCAAGACGAAGGAGAGTTTCCCGAAGGCCTGCACGCCGTCGCTTTGAAACAGCGTTCTCCTGTTTTTTTTCTTGACCGCCGCCGCGAGCCCCGCGACGTCATTGACCGCACCCGTCTCATTGTTCACATGAATGACGGACACGAGCGATGTATTTTCGTCAACTTTGGAGAGAAGGTCGTCCGCATCGACGCTGCCGTCCGCACGCAGGCGCGCGAACCGCACTTCCATACCGCGGCGCGCAAGCTCCTTCGCGCTCGCATACACCGCCGCATGCTCCCCCTCCGTCGTAACAAAGTTTCCGCGCCGCGCGGCAGAGAATATGACCTGATTATCCGCCTCCGTGCCCGAACCCGTAAAAATCAGCTCAAAGCCCTGCGGCGCAATACAGGCAAGGATACGCCTGCGCGCATCGTTAAGCGCCCGATGCACTTCAAACCCCTCGCGGTAGAGCGCAGAGGGGTTAAAGAAATCTTCATTCAGATAGCGCTGTGCAGCAGAGACGCTCTCCGCGTCCGGACGCGTCGTTGCCGCGTTGTCAAAATAAATCATTTTTTCATGAAATCCGATGCAAGAATACGGCGGTTCTGATTGTTGCGATACACCGTTGCGATAAATTGCGGACGGCATTCAAGCACTAAAAGGCGCTTTCCGACTTTTGTTGCCGCCTGAATATAGAAAAATTCCTTTTCGTCATCCGTCTCTTCGTTCGGGGTCAGAATGTCTTCCTTACAGTCCGGCGAACGCTTCAGTTTATCATACGAATCGCCTCCCACCCTGCCGATCAGGATGAGCTGTTCATCCGTCAGACGATACAAAACTTTCCGCTTTCTGTCATGAATGACTTTGGCGATGCGCAGTTCGCCGCTGACATAGGTGTAATCGTAACTGATGTAAAAATTGTGACGCTTTATTCTGAACAAAACGCCTGTCAGGAACAACAAAACGATTATGACCGCAAGGATCAGAAGCTGTATCCAGACGTCTGACGTATCCACCGATTCTGCCGTTTCGCTGTCTACCGGCATGAACAGCAGCATAAACAAAAACAGCAGAACGAGCACCGCCAGAACAAATCCTACAATTGAAATGACGGAAAATACGGTATACCAGCGCTTAGCCTTTTTGTCATCGCGCAGGGCCGCGCTCTCTTCA
The DNA here is from genome assembly GCA_017886895.1 of Clostridia bacterium. Lineage (GTDB taxonomy): Bacteria > Bacillota > Clostridia > Christensenellales > Borkfalkiaceae > Borkfalkia. The sequence goes on from JAGHJD010000078.1 coordinate 14,971, forward strand.
ATAAAAATTTCCTGCATAGCGCCTTCTCCGCATCAGAATTCAACGGTACCCTCAAACACCAGCTTTGCACTGCCAGTCAGCGTGACCGTGCCGTCGGAAGCATAGCGCGCGATAAGATCGCCGCCGCGCACTTTGACGGTAATGTCCTCGTCTTTTTTGCAGTATCCGTTCAGAACAGCCGCGACCACGCTCGCAGCCGCGCCCGTACCGCACGCAAGCGTCTCGCCGTTGCCGCGCTCCCAGACGCGCATTTTCAGTGTTTTCGGATTGACGACGCGCACAAACTCGGCGTTGACGCGCTGCGGGAAGTAAGCGGCATATTCAAACAGCGGGCCGACGTTCGCAAGATCGACCGCATCCACTTTATCACAGAACACGACGCAGTGCGGATTGCCGACGTTGACGAGCGTCACCTTATACGGCTGCCCGCCCACAACGATCTCGCGCGCGACGACTGTCTCCCCTTCCAAAGTGGACGGAATGAGCTTGCCGTTCAGCTCTGCCTTGCCCATATTGACGCTGACCGAGCCGACCGACCCACTGAAAGTGTACAGCGTGAGTTCCTTGACGCCGCTGAGCGTCTCGATCTTCATGTGCTCGTTTTTGACAAATCCGTTGTCAAAGAGATATTTTGCAACGCAGCGGATGGAATTGCCCGCCATACGCCCCTCGCTCCCGTCCCTGTTGAAGATGCGCATTTTCGCATCCGCAACGTCGGAACGCTCGATGAGCGTAATGCCGTCCCCGCCTATGCCGTAATGCCTGTCCGCAAAATTGATCGCGAGCGACTCGGGGCAGGTGATCTTCCCGTCCATATTGTCAAAGAAGATATAGTCGTTGCCGCAGCTCTGCATCTTCACGAACTTGAGTTTCGTCTTTTCCGTGCGCAGATTGTTTATATCGACGAGCTCTGTATTGTTCTCGTTGAACCTGCTGGCGATAATGTCCGCGAGCGCGTTCGCCGTATCGAGAGAGGTGAGCGTCGTGATGCCGAGCAAAACCGCGTGATGATGCATGCGGATATAGTCATTGATCGAATCCATATCCGTCTTGCCCGTATAGACGATATAATCGATCTTCCCCTCGTCCATCAGGCGCATGATCTCGTCGCTCTGCGACAGCCTGTCAACATTCGTTACGTCGATGCCGAGCGTGCGGATCGTCTCCGCCGTGCCCGCCGTCGCATACAGTTTCAGACCGAGGTCGCTGAACTTCTTGGCAAGCCCCGGGATCTCGAACTTATCCTGGTCGTTGATCGTGAAATAGACGCCGACCTCACGCTGTTTGGTCGGATGGCACAGCTTGAACCCCGCCGAGACCAGCCCTTTGAAGAGCGCCTCCTCTATCGTCTTGCCGATGCCGAGCACCTCGCCCGTAGACTTCATTTCGGGCCCGAGCTGCGAATTGACGTCGTTCAGTTTTTCAAAGGAAAAGACGGGCACCTTCACCGCAACATATGGGGAAGTCCTGTACAGCCCCGTGCCGTAGCCGAGGTCTTTCAGCTTCTGCCCTACGATAATTTTTGTGGCAAGCTCTACCATCGGTACGCCCGTAACCTTTGAAATATACGGGATCGTACGCGACGCGCGCGGATTCACCTCGATGACGTACAGTTCGCTGTGATAGACGAGGAACTGGATATTGATCAGCCCCTTTGTCTTGAGCGAAAGCGCAAGCTGCGTGGAGCATTCGATGATCTTATCCAACATGATGTCGCTGAGGTTGTACGGCGGATAGACCGCGATGGAGTCGCCGCTGTGCACGCCTGCGCGCTCAATATGCTGCATGATGCCGGGGATGAGCACGTCCGTACCGTCGCTGATGACGTCCACCTCCAGCTCCTGTCCCATGAGATATTTGTCGCAGAGCACGGGGTTTTCGATATGCTGTGCGAGAATGACGTCCATGTAGCGGGAGATGTCGTTTTCGGTGAACGCGATCGTCATGTTCTGCCCGCCGATGACGTACGAAGGGCGCAGCAGCACGGGATAGCCGAGCTTGTCTGCGGCGGCGAGCGCCTCCTCCTTCGTCATGACGGTCAGCCCCTTCGGGCGGCTGATGCCGAACTGTTCCAGAAGTTCGTCGAACCGCTCGCGGTCCTCCGCCATGTCCACGCTGTCGGCGGAAGTTCCGAGGATGCGCACCCCCTTCTTGTCGAGATAGTTGCACAGTTTGATCGCCGTCTGCCCGCCGAAGGTGATCACGACGCCGTACGGCTTTTCCCTGTCAATGACGTTCTGCACGTCCTCCGGGGTCAGCGGCTCGAAATACAGCCTGTCCGCCGTATCGAAGTCCGTGGAGACCGTCTCGGGGTTGTTGTTGATGATGATGACCTCGTAGCCGAGCTCTTTCAGCGTCCAGACGCAGTGCACGGAGGAATAGTCGAATTCGATACCCTGCCCGATGCGGATGGGCCCCGAACCGATGACGATGATGCGTTTCTTTGTGCTCTCCCTGATGAAAGGCGTCGCCTCGTCGTGCGATTCCTCATCGTAAGTCGAATAGAAATACGGCGTCTCCGCTGAAAATTCCGCCGCACAGGTATCGACCATTTTGTAGACCGCGCGCCTGTGATACGGGATCTTCTTTCCCGAAAGTTTTTCTATCTCCGAATCGGGATAACCGAGGCGCTTGCCCTCCTCGTACAGCTCTTTGGTGAGCGGTTCGGAGGCAAGGCGCGTCTCAAACCCGACGAGATTTTCAAGTTTATGCAGGAACCAGCGGTCGATCTTCGTAATGGAGAAGATCTCATCGACGGAGATCCCCGCTTTCAGCGCCGCAAAGACGGTGAAGAGGCGCTCGTCCGAGAGCTTTTTCAGCTCTTCGCGCAGATCTTTCCCCTCGTATTTATCGAGGTTGAGAGAGGCGAGAGAGATCTCCGCGCCGCGCACCGCCTTCATGATCGCCATTTCAAAGCTCGTGCCGATCGACATTACCTCGCCCGTCGCTTTCATGCGCGTGCCGAGTTCGCGTTTTGCATACAGGAACTTATCGAAGGGCCATTTCGGCAGCTTCACGACAACATAGTCGAGCGTAGGCTCGAAACAGGCAAACGTCTTGCCCGTGACGTCGTTTTTGATCTCGTCCAGCGTGTAGCCGAGCGCGATCTTTGTTGCGACCTTCGCAATGGGATACCCCGTCGCCTTGGACGCGAGCGCGGAGGAACGCGACACGCGGGGATTGACTTCGATGACGGAATACTCAAAGGAGTCGGGATTGAGCGCGAACTGGCAGTTGCACCCGCCCTCGATGCCGAGTTCGGAGATGATATTCAGCGACGCCGTACGCAGCATCTGATATTCCTTATCCGAGAGGGTCAGGCAGGGCGCGACGACGATGGAGTCGCCCGTGTGGATGCCGACGGGGTCGAAATTCTCCATCGAGCAGACGGTGAGCACGTTGCCCGCACCGTCGCGCAGAACTTCAAATTCGATCTCCTTCCAGCCGTAGATATACTTTTCGACGAGCACCTGCGTGATCGGCGAGAGCATCAGCCCGTTGTGCGAGACGGAGCGCAGCTCCTCCTCGTTATAGGCGACGCCGCCGCCCGCGCCGCCCAGCGTAAAGGCGGGGCGGATAATGACGGGATAGCCGATCCTGTTCGCGACCTCGACGCACTCCTCCACCGTATAGGCGATGTCGGAGGGAACGACGGGCTGCCCGATCTTCTGCATCGTCTCCTTGAAGAGTTCCCTGTCCTCCGCCCTGTCGATGGCGTCCACCTTCGTGCCGATGAGCTTGACGCCCCACTTATCGAGGAACCCCTCTTTCGCGAGCTTGCAGCCCATGGTCAGACCCGTCTGCCCGCCGAGCGAAGCGAGAAGGCTGTCCGGACGCTCTTTGATGATGATGCGTTTGAGGGAATCGAGCGTGAGCGGTTCGAGGTAGATCTCGTCCGCAAGCGCCTTGTCCGTCATGATCGTCGCGGGGTTGGAATTGCAGAGAACGACGTTCACGCCCGCGTCTTTCAGAACGCGGCACGCCTGTGCGCCCGCATAGTCAAATTCAGCCGCCTGCCCGATGACGATCGGCCCCGAGCCGATCACGAGTACCTTTTTAATATCGCTCCTCTTAGGCATGGCGCGTGCCTCCTTTGCTGATATTGTTCATGAAACGGTCAAACAGATAGGACGCGTCCAGCGGACCTGCACACGCCTCGGGATGGAACTGCACCGTAAAGGCGTTCAGCGCGTCATAGTCCACGCCCTCGCAGGTATTGTCGTTCGCGTTCACAAAGCTGAGTTTTCCGACTTTTGCGATCGAATCGCTGAGCACTTCATAGCCATGGTTCTGGCTGGAGATATAGACCCTGCCCGTCTCCAGATGTTTGACAGGCTGGTTGACGCCGCGGTGCCCGTACTTCATCTTTTTCGTCTTCCCGCCCATGGCGAGCGCAAAGAGCTGATGGCCGAGGCAGATACCGAAGATTGGCAGCTTCCCCGCGAGCTTGCGGATATTTTCGATGATGCCGACGTTCTCGGCGGGATCGCCGGGGCCGTTGGTGAGCATCAGCCCGTCAGGCTTGAGCGCGAGGATCTGTTCCGCCGTGTACGAGGCGGGCACGCGGATGACGTGGCAGCCGCGCTTGACGAGCTCGCGCGCGATATTTTCTTTGGAGCCGAAGTCCCACAGGACGATCTTGCGGCGGTTTCCCTGCCCGTATTCGACGACTTCGGAACAGGTGACGCTCTCGACCGCATTGCGCACGGCATAGCGGGAGATCGCCACTATATCCGTCTGCGGCGACGAGGAGATGACCGCATTCATCACGCCCGTTTCGCGCACGATGCGCGTGAGCTGCCGCGTATCGATCCCGTACACGCCGACGATGCCGCACTCTTTCAGATAGGCATCCAGCTTTCCGTCGCAGCGGAAGTTGGACGGCTGTTCGCAGAATTCGCGCACGATATACCCCGAGAGGAAGGGTTTGCGGCTCTCCGCATCGGCGCGGATCATGCCGTAATTGCCGATCAGGGGGAACGTCTGTATGACGATCTGTCCGTAATAGCTCGGGTCGGTGAGCGTCTCGATATACCCCGTCATGCCGGTCGTGAACACGAGTTCGCCGAGCACGTCGCCATCGGCGCCGAAACGCTTTCCTTCATACACCTGCCCGTTCTGCAGCGTAAGATACACTTTTTTTTCTTTCATGGAACTTCCTCTGCCCGTACGGTTTATTTGAGTAATTTGCAAAGCACGGCTTTCTGCGCGTGCAGCCTGTTTTCCGCCTCGTCAAAGATCTCCTGCGCGTGCGCCTCGAAGATCTCCTCTTCGATCTCTTCGCCGCGGTGCACGGGCAGGCAGTGCAGCACCATCGCCTCTTTGTCGGCGGCGGCGATCACGTCCTTATTGATGCAGAACCCTTTGAACGCCTTTTCGCGGATCTCCTTCTCGCCCTCCTGCCCCATGGACGCCCAGACGTCCGTGTACAGCACGTCCGCATCCTTCGCCGCCGCAAGTACGTCGGAGGTGACAAGGAGCTGCCCGTTCTGCTGTGCCCACGCCGTCACGCCCGCGTCGGGGCGGTACGCGTCGGGGCAGGCGACCGAGACCTGCATCCCCATCTTTATGCCGCCGACGATGAGCGAATTTGCCATGTTGTTCCCGTCGCCGACAAAGCACAGTTTCAGCCCCTTCAGGCTGCCCTTGTATTCGCGGATAGTCATGAGATCTGCGAGCACCTGGCAGGGATGGCAGTAATCGGTCAGCCCGTTAATGACGGGAATGGAGCCGTACTCTGCGAGATCCTCCACGTCCTGCTGTTTGAACGTGCGGATCATGATCCCGTCGAGGTAGCGCGAAAGGACGCGCGCGGTGTCCTTGATCGGCTCGCCGCGGCCGAGCTGGATGTCGCGGTCGGAGAGGAAGAGCGCGTGCCCGCCGAGCTCGTACATGCCGACTTCAAAGCTGACGCGCGTGCGCGTGGAAGATTTTGTAAAGATCATTCCCAGCTTTTTCCCTGCAAGATGCGGGTGCCGAACGCCGTTCTTGCGCTCGTATTTGAGCTGATCGGCAAGATTCAGAATGCTGAAAATTTCCTCGACGGAGAGATCCGCCAGTTTCAGAAGATGTTTCATTCGGAGATCACCTCATTGAGTATTTGCAAAGCAAAGTCCATTTCGTCTTTTTTGACCGTGAGCGGGGGCAGAAGGCGGACCTTATCCCCCTTTGCCGTGAGCACGAGCAGACCGCGTTCAAGACACTTCTGCGCGATCTCTTTGGCAGGTTTCGTCGTCCCGACGCCGAGCATGAGCCCGAGCCCCGTCACAGAGAGCACGTTCTTTATACGGGAGAGGTGCGTCCGCAGATACTCGCCTTTTCCCTGCACTTCGAGGAGCAGGTTCTTGTCCAGCCGACGCACGATGCTGCACGCGCCCGCACAGGCGATGGGGTTGCCGCCGAACGTCGAACCGTGGTCGCCCGCGCCGAATACGTTTTCGCACTTCCCGAAGAACATGGTCGCGCCCAGCGGCAGCCCGCCGCCGAGCCCCTTCGCCGTCGTCACGATGTCCGGTCCGATGCCGTAATGCTCATAGGCGTAGAGTCTGCCCGTCCTGCCGTTGCCCGTCTGCACTTCGTCTACGATCAGCAGGATATCCCGCGCATGGCAGAGCGCCGCGATCGCGCGGACATCCTCCTGCCCGAGCACGTTCACCCCGCCCTCGCCCTGGATGAGTTCCAGCATGACCGCGCACGTCTCGCGCGTCACGGCGGCGCGGACCGCGTCCGCCGTCGCGTCGGCATAGTCGAACCCACCCATATACGGGGCAAAACATGCGGGGTGCATGCTCTCCTGCCCCGTCGCGGTCAGCGTCGTCAGCGTCCTGCCGTGAAAGGAATTTTTCAGCGTGACGATGCGGTGCCTGCCCGCGCCGTACTTATCGTATGAATATTTGCGCGCCGCCTTGACCGCGCATTCGTTCGCTTCCGCGCCCGAATTGGAGAAAAAAACTTTCTTTGCGCCCGTCTTTTCGCAGAGCAGCGCCGCAAGTTCCGCCGCAGGCCTCGTATAATAGAGGTTGCTCGCGTGCTGCACCTTGCCAAGCTGCGCTATGACCGCCTCTTTCCACGCCGCGTCGTTCACGCCGAAAATATTGACGGCAATCCCCGCGCCGAAATCCACGTATTCTTTGCCGTCTTCGGAGCGCAGACGCGCGCCTTCGCCGCCGCATATATCCGTCTGGAAACGGCTGTACGTATGCGCGATGAAACGGCTGTCCTTTTCTTTTATCTCTTCAAAAGCCATGCCATACACCTATTTTATCTATTCTATCATAAATCGGCGGCAAACGCAATGATTTGCCGCGACTTTTTCGCCCCGCCCTGCGGCGGACGCAAAAAAGGAGACCGATCAAGATCAGTCCCCGTTCACAAACATGGTGCCGATGCCGCTGTCGGACAAAATTTCAACGAGAATGGAATGCTCCACCCTGCCGTCGATGATGAAAACCTTCTCGACGCCGCGGCGGATCCCCTCTCTGCAGCACTCTATCTTGGGGATCATTCCTCCCGAAATGATGCCCTGTTTGATATAGGACGGCACGTCGCTGACATAAATTTTGTCGATGAGGCTGGTAGGATCCTCTTTATCGCGCAGAACGCCTGCCGTATCCGTCATGAGGATGAGACTGCGCGCCCCGAGCGCGCCCGCAATGACGGCGGATGCCGTATCCGCATTGACGTTGTAGATATGCCCCTCGTCGTCATAGCCGACCGTCGCCACGACGGGGATATAGCCGTCGTCGAGAACGTCCTTGATGACCTTCGCGTTGAGATCGGTGATCTTGCCGACGTAGCCGAGCTTTTCGTCCGCTACGGCGCACTTCATCATATGCCCGTCGATGCCGCACAGCCCGACCGCCTTGCCGCCGATGCTCTCCAGAAGGTTGACGAGCGACTTATTGATCTTGCCCGCAAGCACCATGCGCACGATCTCGGCAGTCTCCTCATCGGTGTAGCGCAGCCCGTCCACAAAGACGGACTGCTTGCCCACGCGGCGGAGCATTTCGGAAATTTCGGGCCCGCCGCCGTGCACGAGCACGACTTTTATCCCGATGAGATTCAACAAAACGATGTCGCGCATGACGGAGAGCTTCAGCCCCTCGTTGATCATCGCGTTCCCGCCGTATTTGATGACGACGATCTTCTCTTTATAATCCTGGATATAGGGCAGCGCCTCCGCAAGGATCTGCGCGCGCACCTGCTTGTCATTCAGATTTTCCATAAATCACGCCCTCCTGCTCTCTTGCACCGCTGTGTCAGGTGCGGTAATCGCCGTTGATGCGGACATACTCGTAGGTAAGGTCGCACCCCCACGCGGTCGCCCTGCCGCTCCCGCTGTTCAGGGAGATCAGCACCTCGATCTCGTCCTCGGAGAGAACGCGCTTTGCCTCCTCTTCCGAAAAGGGAACGCCGCTCCCCTTGCTGCAGACTTCGATCTCGCCCGCGCGGCTGCGGAAAGAGACGTCCACCTTGTTCACGTCCACGTCCGCGCCCGCATACCCGACCGCGCAGAGCACCCTGCCCCAATTCGCGTCGGCACCGAACATTGCCGATTTGAACAGCGCGGATTTGATTACGGACTTCGCCACCGTCTTTGCAACGGACTTGCTCTTTGCGCCGCTGACTTTGCATTCGAGAAGTTTCGTCGCCCCCTCGCCGTCCTTGGCGATACAGCGGCAGAGGTATTCCATCACTTTAAACAGTGCTTTGCGGAATATATTGTATTCTTTTCCCGTCCCGGTCACGGGTTCGTTGCCCGCCTGCCCGTTCGCAAGCACGCAGACCATGTCGTTCGTGGAGGTATCCCCGTCCACGCTGACCATATTGAAGGTATCTTTCACGTTTGCCGAGAGCGCTTTCTGCAGCATTTCGTGCGAGATCGCCGCGTCCGTCGTAACAAAGACGAGCATCGTCGCCATATTCGGGTTGATCATCCCGACGCCTTTGCCGATCGCGCCGATCCGGCACTCCTTTCCGCCGAGCATGAAGGAATAGGCGATCTGCTTTTCGACCGTGTCCGTCGTCATGATCGCCTGCGCCGCCTCCGCACTGTACGCGCCCAGGCCCGCCGCAAGTTCATCCATATGCTCCGCGATCGGCTCCAACGAGAGCGGCCGCCCGATGACGCCCGTCGACGCGACCACGACGTCGCCCGCCGCGATCCCCGTATGCTTTTCAACGAGAGCGCACATGCCCTCCGCGATCTGCACGCCGTCCGCATTGCAGGTATTCGCGTTCCCGCTGTTGCAGACGATCGCCTGTGCGTATCCGTCTGCCACATGCTCCTTTGTGACGAGAATGGGTGCGCCCTTCACAAGATTCTGCGTATAGACGCATGCCGCCGCAGCGCGCACGTCGCTGACAATGAGCGCAAGATCGCGTTTCGTGCGATTTTTGCGGATGCCGCAATGCACGCCGTTAGCTTTGAATCCCTGCGGCGCACAGACGCCGCCGTCTATTTTTATCATCTGAAAACTCTCCAAACTATACCGTTACAAAGCAAGCGATGTGCGCTCGTCCAACCCGAGCAATATGTTCATGCACTGCACCGCCGCGCCCGAAGCGCCCTTGCCGAGATTGTCGAACACGGAACACAGCAAGATCCGCTCGTCGTTCCCGCCGACAAAAATGCGCATATCGTCCCTGCCGGCAAGCGCGTTCGCCGCAAGGAACCCTTCTTCCATATCCGAGACATGCAACAGATTCTGCGACGCGTAGTACTCTGAAAAATATGCTTTCACCTGCAAAACCGAGTATTTTTTTGTAAGCAGACGCGAAATAAGCGGCACCGTGACGCACATTCCGCTGTAATAATCCGACACGATCGGGGAAAAGACGGGAGGCGCCGCAAGCCCGCACACCGCCTGCATCTCGGGAAGATGCTTGTGCGTCTGCCTCAGCCCGTACTGCCGCGGGCTGTCGAGCGCGACAGACCTCTCTTTGCTCTCATATTCTGCGATCATCTTCTTCCCGCCGCCGCTGTAACCCGTCACCGAATAGGCGACGAACGGATAGTCGGCAGGCACGATCCCGCCCGCAACCAGTGGATAGACGAGAGAGACGAACCCGCTCGCATGGCAGCCCGGCACCGCAACGCGGCGGGACAGCGCGATCTTTTCGCGGTGTTTTGCCGAAAGCTCGGGAAAGCCGTATGCCCAATCGGGAGAAGTGCGGTGCGCAGTCGAGGCGTCAATGATCTTCACGTCCGGATTTTCACACAGAGAAACGGACTCCCGCGCCGCGGCATCGGGCAGGCACAGAAAGACAATGTCCGCCTCGTTGATGCACTTTTTGCGCGCAACAGGATCCTTGCGCAGTTCATCGGGAAGAGAGGTAACGGAAACATCGTCCCTCGACCCGAGCCGCTCATAGATCTGCAGCCCCGTCGTCCCCTCTTTCCCGTCAATAAAAACGTTTGTCATCCGCCGCACTTCCGCTTATTTCAGTTTTTTCGCGTCGAGCATCGCCTTGACTTTGATCGGCAGCCCGAACAGATTGATGAAGCCTTCCGCGTCGTGCTGGTTGTAGACATCTTCTTCGCCGAACGTCGCGATCTCCTCGCTGTACAGGGAATGCTCGCTCTTAATGCCGGCGTTGATGATGTTGCCCTTATAGATCTTCAGTTTGACTTCGCCGCTGACGTTTTCCTGCGTCTTGTCCACAAACGCGGCGAGCGCCTCGCGCAGCGGCGTGAACCACTGCCCGTTGTAGACGAGCTCGGCAAACTTGATCGCAAGATGCTGCTTGAAGTGCTGCGTATCCTTGTCGAGGCAGAGCATTTCCAAGAGCTCGTGCGCGGCATACAGGATGGTGCCGCCCGGCGTCTCGTACACGCCGCGGCTCTTCATGCCGACCAGCCTGTTTTCGACCATGTCGATAATGCCGACGCCGTTCGCGCCGCCGATCTTGTTGAGCTGTTCCATGAGCTCCACGCTCCCCAGCTTTTTGCCGTCGAGCGCAACGGGAATGCCCTTTTCAAACGTGAGCGTGAGATAGGTCGGCTTGTCGGGCGCCTTTTCGGGCGAGACGCCGAGCTCGAGGATCTCGTCGTACTTCGGCTCGTTGGCGGGATCTTCGAGATCAAGCCCTTCGTGCGAGAGGTGCCACAGGTTCTTGTCCTTGGAATAATTGGTCTCGCGCGTGATCTTGAGCGGAATGTTGTGCGCCTCGGCGTAGTCGATCTCTTCGTCGCGGCTCTTGATATTCCAGATGCGCCAGGGCGCAATGATCGTCATTTCGGGCGCAAACGCCTTGATCGTCAGCTCAAAGCGGACCTGATCGTTCCCCTTGCCCGTACAGCCGTGGCAAATCGCATCCGCGCCCTCTTTTTTCGCGATCTCGACGATGCGCTTTGCGATGACGGGGCGGGCAAACGAGGTACCGAGCAAATATTTATTCTCATAGACCGCGCCCGCCTTCATCGTCGGATAGATATAATCCTCGATGAACTCCTTGCGCAGATCTTCGATATACAGTTTGGACGCGCCCGTCTTGAGCGCCTTCTCCTCCAGCCCCTCCAGCTCGCTCTCCTGCCCCACGTCGGCAGAGACGGCGATGACCTCGCAGTTGTTGTAATTCTCTTTCAGCCAAGGAATGATGATGGACGTATCCAATCCGCCCGAATATGCCAACACGACTTTTTTGATCTCTTTCTGTTTCATGAAAGGTGACCTCTCTGTTTTTTCATTAAATTATACAAAGATTGTATCCGCCCGTCAAGCAAATCGCCTCAATTTTTTAAAAAATATTCAAAATTAACCATTGATTATCGCATAAAATGTATAAATATTCAATACTTATGGGTTATTCATGAATAATTATTTTTTATGCAAATCTTCTCCCGTCACCCTGTCTGCGGGCAGCTCCTATGCGCGGAAACAGCGGGTCAGAAAGGCATATCCTTTCAGCTCTTTTCGCAGTGCAAAATAATCGGGACAGAGCTTTTTCACCTCGCTCCAGAAAGCCGCGGAGTGATCCAGATGCTTCAGATGACACAGCTCATGGATCAGCACATATGTACACAGACGGGGCGGCAGCATCGAGAGCCGCCAATTCAGCTTGATGACGCCCGCCGCATCACAACTGCCCCACCGCGCTTTGAAATCCCGCAGAAGAATTTCCTTCGGACAAACGCCCGCAATGCGGGAGAGCTCCGCCGCCTCTTCCTTCAAAGCCGCGCCGAACCTGCGGATAAAACAGGGACGCACCGCCTGTACGTTTTTAAAAAAGAACGCACCGTCTTTTTCTTCATTGCACCGCGCACCAAAAAATACGGGGAAAAGTTCCCCCGCACATAGGATCTCACGCCCCTCCCGCACAGTGTCGAACCGCGGATCGCGCCGCGCAAGCTGCCGCCCGATCCAATCGCGCTTGCTCTCCACAAAGCGCCTGATCTGTTCATCGGTGGCGCGGAGCGGCGCGCGCACGGTGACCTCCCCGTCCGCCACGATGACCGCCAGCGTGCGGCGGCGGGAGCGGATGACGCGAAAAGAAAACTCAATCAAAGCACACCTTTGCGGCAACGACCGTCTCGGCGCCGCGTTTCCCCGTGACCAGAAAGACGCCCGCCTCGGTTTCCGTGCGATAAAATTCGAGCAGGTCTCCTTCATAGGACTGTTTAACAAAGTGCAGACCGAATGATCTGATGCGCCGCGCACGCAGCTCTTCCACCGAAAAACAGTTAAAAATATAGTCGGCATACTTTATGTTGCTGACATGCCCGTTCAGATCGTATTCTGAATTTGCGATCCGCAGGGAAAATGCGGGCACTCCCTGCACAGCCGCCTCCCCGATGCGCCAATCGCATTCCGACAGAGCGCGCTCCCCGAGCAGCTCCATCTCTGCATGCGGCACCTGTGCGGTCGGAACGATGCGCCCTTCGGCATCCAGCACGCACCATCTGGAGAGAGCGCGCGCTGTGCAGACGCCCGCCGCATCCTCCAGGAAAAAGCTGCGCTCATAAATCGCCTTATTCGGTTCGTGCGGGCGGGTACGCACCGAAACTTCTTCCCCGCAATGCGGACGAGCGGAAAGCTCGACCCAAATTTTTGAGAGCACCCAAAAGCGTCCCTGTCGGCGGAGCGTATCGAACCCCATCCCCATCTCTTCGGAATGCGCCACGGCTGCCTCCTGAAAATACCCCAATAAAAAGGAAGGTTTCAGTTCCTGCCCGAAATCCGACTCATAATTTTTTACGGAATACTGACGCACGCATTCGCTGTTCGCTTTCATGTTTCACCTCGGTCCGCCGTCTTTCTTCTGCGATATTTTACACCTTTACAGAGCGCTTGTCCACTGATTGACGCAAAATAAGTGATGCCGCGGCAGAAAGCAGTTTTTCTGAATTTATGTCACACATAATACTTCGTAAAATAAATAATATTTTACTTTTTTCGCAAAATTTATTGACATATCTTGTCAAATATTGTATAATTTCAGACAAGGAGGTCTTTGAAAATGTCCGACGATTTCACGAATGAAAATGAAAAAAAACAGAGCGAAAACGACTCCTCTATCAGCAGTGAACTCATACGCGGCCATATCAACACGATCATTCTGCGCACGCTGTACGACGGAGACAAGTACGGCTATGAGATCATCAATGAAATAGAGGAGAAAAGCAAGGGGCAGTACTCCCTCAAGCAGCCTACGCTGTACAGCGCACTCAAACGGCTGGAGTCGCAGGATTACGTCACTTCCTATTGGGGCGGCGTCAGCAACGGCGGCAGAAGAAAGTACTTCCAGATCACAGATAAGGGCAAAAAGATCGTCGAGCAGAATCTTGCGGAGTGGGAATACTCCCGCACGATCATCGACAGCCTTATCTCCGAAAAAGATTACGATTTCAACAATCCCCCGCCCGCAGGCGGCGTCGACTTCAATATTTTGAAACGCACCACGACCCGCGTCCCCGTCGGCAAAGGAGATGAGGGGGCGTCCGATGAATTCTACTACGGCGACGACGAAGAGCTCACTGCGGATGCAAGCGATGACATCGGAGCGGATGAAACGACCGTGAGCACGGCGGAGTATGCCGCCTCCTCCCCTGCCCGCGAAGAGATACCCGCGGCAGACAGCGCGGCGGAGCCGGCTGCCGAAGCCGAGACGCAGGAGGAACCCGTCCCGACGCAGCAGCCAGAAGAACACGTTCTTTCCGAAGAAGAACAGCGCCGTATCCACGAGAATTACAAAACTTTGATCGGCGACAGCGGCAACGACTATTATGAACAGATCAGCCGCCGCAACGATGAAGAACAGCGGCGCAAAGACGAGGAGTCCCGCATGCGCGCCGAAGAATATGCCGCCCCTGCGGCAGAAACAGCCGGCGCATACAGCGCACAGCAAACCGTTGCATACGGGCAGGAAACGCCCGCTTATGACGAGACGTACGAGCGAAACCGCGAAATATCTTCCGAACTGCTTTACGCAAACCGTCCCGCCGAGGAGCGCAACTATAAGGATCTGATCGCCCGCCTGTATGACAACACGAGGCACGAAGAACCGCCGCAGGAACAGCAGGAACAGCCCTATTACGAAGAGCCGCCCGCACCCGTCGCGGCAGAGCCGCAGCAGCCCGTCCGGCGCACACAGACGGCGGGCAGCATCGAATTCTATGACGTGGAAGAGAAGGCAGAAAACGACGGATTGCGCGTTACGACCGCCACGGGGCAGCGAAGCAAGTCCTCTCTTGCCGTTCGCACGGCGGGCGCCACATTTGACAAGGGCAGACTGCTCTTTATCACGGCGCTTTGGGTATTCGGTGTCGCACTCGTTGAATCCATCATCAACGCCTGCCTTATCAACATACTGCACACAAATGCCGCATATGTGACGCTCCCCTTCGTCTTTGCCGTCATCATGCTCGGCGTCTTCTTTGCGCTTTTCATGAGCGGATACGGAAAAAACAGCAAAAAGGTCAAGAATAAATCTTATGTTTCGGCAACGCTCATTATTTATGTAAACGTGCTGCTCATCATCTGCCTGATCGCATTCCTCGTGACGGGATTCAGCGGCACGATCACAGCCCGCAACATTTTCGTCTATGCGATCCTTCCCTGCATTTATCTTTTCAATGTTCCTCTGTTTGCGATCATTTATTACTACCTGTTCAGCAAAGAATAAACGATCTGCGACAAAAAAACGCGCGGCTGAAAAGCCGCGCGCTTTTGCACGCTTCGATAAAATTCCGACGTCCGCTCACAAGACCCCCGTATATCCCGCAGCATTTTGGAAACAGCGCTACTTTTTCGGAGCGGAACTCTTCTGCCGAGGCTCCGCCCGGACTTTCAGGTCAAGCACGGGGAAAATATGCGGGCGGATCTCCTCATCCATCACGTCAAACAGCACGCGCTTTACGCCGTTCGCACGGATCCCGCAAATGTTGTACGGCCAGCGTATCTCTTTGACGGGAAATGACGTCTTTTCTTTCTCAAACAAATCGCGCTCTGCCGCATTGAAGTAAACTGCAAGATAATATTTATTGACGGTGATCGCAAAGGCGCAAAACGTTCTGCCGCGCCGCTTTACCCTGCAATAGAGTTCCGCGATCTTGTCCCCGCCCGTCCAGACGAGCTCCTTCGTACAGAACCGCTCCTCGATCGCAAAGAGCAGTTCGCACATTTTTTCGTAGCGCTCTTTCCCGAGCATCTCTTCGGCAAGCGCAAAGCACTCTTCCTCCGTCTTCGGAAGATAGGGCGAACGGGGCAGCAAAACGGTACGGAGATAATCAAGGTCTTTCTCGGTCAGCTTTTTCTTGCTGACTTTCATCATTTTTTGCTGTGCGGGCGTGTACGGCCTCTCGTCCATTGCATCACCTCTTATAACAACTCATCCGTGCGGCGCAAAATCTCCTCTTTTGAAAGAGGCGCTCCGTCCTTACGGAAATACGCCATATATTCGACGTTTTTACGCGGACGCAGCGGCGCATTCACAAGCCCGCAGAGCCGCAGCCCGCAATCCTCTGCCGCCGAAACGACTTTCTGCACCGCTGCCCGCCGCACCGCCGCGTCTTTGACGACGCCGTGCTTATCCAGACCCTTTGCTCCGCACTCAAACTGCGGCTTGATGAGCGCAAAAAGCCTGCCGTGCTCCGCAAGCAGCCCCGCTATCGCAGGAAAGACCAACGACAGCGAAATAAAGCTGACGTCGACCGTGACTATATCGATCTGCTCCGGAAAATCCTCTGCCCGCAGATACCGCACGTTTGTCCTGTCCATCACCGTAACGCGCGGATCACGCACAAGCGACGGCGCAAGCTGGCTTTCCCCGACGTCTGCGGCATAGACGCGGCGCGCCCCCGCTTTGAGCAGGCAGTCCGTAAATCCGCCCGTGCTTGCGCCTAAATCGGCACAGACGGCGCCCTCCGCACTCTCTTTAAAAAAAGTCAGCGCCCGCGCGAGCTTTTTTCCGCCTTCCGATACAAACTCGTCCGAAGGCGGTTCCAACCGAACATCGTCTCCTTCTCGGACTTCATCCGACGCTTTTGCGACCCTGCCGTTCAACGTGACGCGCCCCTCCGCTATGGCGCGCGCCGCCTTTGTCCGCGACGAGAAAAAGCGCTCGGATACATACTTGTCCAAGCGCATTTTTCAATACTCCCTGTTCAGGACGAAACGTGCCGTTTCCTTGAAAAATTCCGTCTCAAAGGGCAGAACGTCCAGAACTTTTTCGCACTGCGCACAGTAACGCTCTGCCAGCGCGCGGCACTCCTCCATGCCGCAGAGACGCACAAAGCTGAGCTTCTTTTCGGATTCGTCCTTGCCGACGGACTTCCCGAGTTTATCGAATTCGCCGTTCACGTCGAGCATATCGTCGGTGATCTGGAACAAAAAGCCGAGGTTCCTCCCGTACTCCGCCAGAAGAGAGATGATATTCTCGTCCATGCCGTAGACGTACGCCGGCACCGTGACCGCAGAGACGAGCATTTTCGCCGTCTTGTTGCGGACGATAAATTCCGCCTCGCTCCTGCCCGCATCTTCCCTGCCTTCATAAAACAGGTCTGCCGCCTGCCCCGCGATCATGCCGCGCGCGCCCGCATTCAGACAGATCTGTTCCGCCGCATTCAGATAGGTGCGCCCGCGGCGGCTCTCCTGAAAACACAGCGCATACGCCTCGTTCAAAAGCGCGTCTCCCGCCAGGATCGCCTGCCCGACCCCGAATTTCTTGTGATTGGAGGGCTGTCCGCGGCGAAAATCGTCATTGTCCATGCCGGGAAGGTCATCATGCACGAGCGAATACGTATGGATCATCTCAAGCGCGACCGCGAAGGGCGCAACGTCCTGTTCTTTTCCGCCGAGCATACGCGCCGCAGCGAACATCAGAACGGGGCGCAGGCGCTTGCCGCCGACCAGCAGCGAATATCTGAAACTCTCGTTGAGAATATCCGGGGCAAGCGTGATCTTGCTCAGATAATCTGCAAGAGCGGCGTCAAACGCCGCTTTATATTTTTCAAAAAGCTGTTCGTACGTCTCCAAATGTCAGCTCCTCTGCGCCGCCAATACGGTATTGTACAGCAGCATCGTGATCGTCATGGGCCCTACGCCGCCCGGCACGGGCGTGATATAGGACGCCTTGTCCTTGACCGCATCATAATCCACGTCGCCGCACAGTTTGCCGTTTTCGTCCCTGTCCATGCCGACGTCGATGACAACGGCACCCTCCTTGACCATATCCGCGGTGACGAACTTGGCGCGCCCGATCGCAACGACGAGAATATCCGCCTGCGCGCAGACTTTTGCAAGATCTTTCGTCTTGCTGTGGCAGACGGTGACGGTGGCGTTCGCGTTCAAAAGCAGCATCGCCATCGGCTTCCCGACGATATTCGAGCGCCCGAGCACGACCGCGTTTTTCCCGCAGGGATCGATGCCGTACGCTTCGAGCATCTTCATCACGCCGAAGGGCGTGCAGGCAACGAGCGCCGTGCGGTTCATCGCGAGGTTCCCCAAGTTCTCGGCGCAGAAGCCGTCCACATCCTTTTCGGGCGGGATACGCTTTAAAATGCGCTCCGCGTCGAGATGTTTCGGCAAAGGGAGCTGCACGAGGATGCCGTGCACCGCATCGTCCCGCACCAGCTCATCCACGAGCGCCGCGAGCTGCTCCTCGCTTGTCTCTGCGGGAAGATGATAGGAATACGAACGTATCCCTACTTCTTCGCACGCCTTGATCTTATTGCGGACATACACCTGTGAAGCGGGGTCCTCCCCGACCAGCACGACCGCAAGCCCGATCTCCTTTCCGCGTTCCCGCGAAAAACGCTGCGCATCCTCGCGGATCCCTGCGCGCAGACGCGCGGCAAGCTCTTTTCCGTCAATACGAATACTCACGATTTATCCTCCCGTGCAATAAAAGACGCCAGCACGCCGTTGACGAAACCGACGCTCTTTTCCGCAGAATATTTTCTCGCCAGCCCGACCGCCTCGTCCACCGCGACGACGGCGGGCGTTCCGCCGACAAACTTGATCTCCGCCATGGCAAGCATGAGCACGCTCTTGTCCGCAGGGAAGAGCCGTTCCGCAGAAAAGCCGACGGAATATTCCCCGAGCAGCGCTTCGAGTTCCTGCCTGTGCTCACGCACGGCACCGACGAGCGACTCTGCAAATTCAATGTCCTCCTGCCCGAGTTCCGCCGACTTATAGACGCCGCGGCGGAACGCGCCGTCTTCTCCGCCGTTGAACAGTGACGCAAAAATAATTTTAAACGCGCATTCGCGCGACTTGCTTCTCATCCGTCTTTATTCCTCTCCGAACGGAAATATTTCCCCGCGCGCAGGGCGCAGGGAAATATAACTCGTTTAATACTGCTGCTCCGCCGTGCGCTCGGCACCGAAATCCACGCCTACGACATACACATCGACTTTTGCGACTTTATAACTTGTCATCGCCTCGACGTTGTGCTTGACCGTCTGCTGGATCTTAAAGGCGACTTCGGGCACATTGTAACCGTAATCGACTATGACGGAAATGTCGGCATAGATGCCGCCTTTTTCAAAATAAACTTTCAGCCCTTTTTTCTTCCCGCCGAGCAGGGTCACCCCCTCGACTTCGGAAACCGCAAGATGAATGATCCCGCTCACGATCCCCGGATTGTAGGAAACTTTTCCCTTCTGCCCTTCGGGCGGGACCCGCCTGAAAACCGCCATTTTCCACGCTCCGAAATTTCTGTTATGTTCTTATTATAACATACTTTTCGGGATTTGAACAGTATTTTGCTTTAAATTTCTGTTCCGATAGGCGTAATATTTACATTTGCCGGATCACATCCCGCTTCCGTACTCAGAATATTGTAGATCGCAAGGAAATCTTCATACGCGAGCGCGGATGCGCTGACGAACACATTCGCGTTTTCAGACTCCGTTCCGATGCTTACGACAACGTCCTCATAGCCCATTGCCTTGATGTACGTTTCGAGAAGCAGTTCTTTTTCCATTGCCTCGACGATATCGAGCTTGAGCGCGATTGCCTCGGCATATTCCGTGCTGGACGAATCCACTTCCGCAAGTATGGAATCAAGCTCCAGAAGTTCCGCGTTCCTGTTCGTCGTGCGATCCGTCCTGTAAGTGGAGAAGTAATTCGCCACCGTCGTCGCATCATCGCCGTCCGCACTGCCCGTCACACTGCCCGCAAGCACGAAATTGAACACGGCGGTCACGGCAAGCAGCAAAACGAGCGCGGACATGATCACTATTTTTTTGGTTCTCGACATTTCCGTTTACTCCTTCTTTTTTATTTTACGAACCTGCTTTTGTGTATACTTTGATTAGGCTTTGGTCTATATGCAACGCGGTCGCGGCTGCGTCGATCAGACGGATGCGGACGAGCACGCTCTCCGCTCCCTCCGCGACGATCAGTACGCCCGTAATTTCCGGCAAAAGCTCTTCCAGCACGACGACATCCCCGTCCACAAGGACCGGTGAAGTCGTCGTATTGCCGTCCTCATCCACCGTCGTCTCCATTGCGATCACCGTCTCCCCTTCGGACGCCGCGGTCACAAACACTTCCACGCTGCCCACGCCGTCGATCTGCGAAAGGACGGACGAAAGCTCCCTTTCTACCTGTTCCGCATAACTTTCCTCTGCCGCCGACGCCGTCTCTTCCCCGCCGCCGCCCGCGAGCATGGAATACACCACCGCGATCACGACCGCGGCCAGGATAAGCACGATCACGATCTCAAGGATCTTTCCGGACTTGAATTTTTCCCTGAATTTTGAAACAGCGCTTCCTTCGCTCATTGCACCGTCACCTCCGCGTCTTCGTACAGGTCGGATATGCGTGCGGCGATTTTCTCGATTATAAATATATGCTCGTCATCGCCGGATATTCCGCCTTCCTCTACCGTTATTCCGATTTTCGTCACAGTGTACGCATACTCGACGCTTTCCCACAAAACCTGCGCGTCCGCCTGTACGGAAAATTCTTCCAACACAAGCGCTTCGATCGCGGCTTCTTCCTCTTCCGCTCTGCGTGAAAACATATAATCGATAAAGCCGTCATCCAATTCCATCTCTTCGGACCCGCCGTCCGACGAAATGCTCCAATCCTGTTCGGAAAAGAGAAACAGCAACGGAACGAGCATGACCAGGAGGCAGAATAATTTTAAAATCCCGTTTACGAACTTCCCCGTCCTGCCCTCGGGCAGCAGGATCGCGACAAGAGCCGCGATGAGCGACGCACCGCAGACCGCAAGGATATATGCCGTCATCTCACAGCATCGCGTTGGAGGAGCAGATGAGCAGCAGGACCGTCACAAAATACATGAACCCCACCGCAAGCAGCCCCGCGATAAAATAGTTGACCGTACCGGAAAGCGAAGAAAGAAAGCCCGAGATCCCCTCCGCGCCCACCGGCTCCGTCACCGCCGCCGTAAGTTTTAAAAATAAATTGTACACGACGAGCTGAACGAGCGGCACGGCGATCACGATGACAAGCAGCAGGATGCCGCACATTCCGACCGAATTTTTGATAAGCATACCGCCCGCCATAAGCAGATCCAAACCTCCGCTTAAAAACCCGCCGACGACCGGCACCGAATTTCCGATAGCGTAGCGCGCCGCTTTGAACGAAATGCCGTCGTACGTCGCCGAAGTGATCCCCTGCACCGTCAGAAAGACCGAAAATGCGGTCAGCGTGATCCCGAGCACCCACTTGATGACGCTCGAGAAAAAAGAAGTGAAATTCTGCAGCTTTATTTCTCCGTTCATGTGCCCCGCCATGTGCAGGACACAGACCAGGATCGCCAGGGGAAATACTACCGTCGAGACGACCTGCACCACCCCGTCGCTCAGAAAGAGAGCCGCAGGTCTGTAAACCGCCGCGGAGACGCTGCCGCCGCAGGTGACGACAAGCGTCAGAAGGACGGGGAAAATCGCCTGCATCTGCGCGCGCATGGAAGAAACCGCCGAAATACAGTCCGAAACCACGCCCGAGAAGGATGAGAGGATCAGAACGAGCACGGCGCCGTAGCACAGAAAAAAGATCAGCCGCTCCGTACCGCGCTCCGCAAAGGAGCTTTTGAACCTGTTCAGAATGCCGCACAGAATGGCAATGGAGAGAATGATGCAAAAGGTCGGCAGTAAGCCCGAAAGCCCGTCGAAAACAAGGGAAGCGATCGCCTCCAACGCATTTTCGTAATCTATCGCGTAGTCCCCGCTGAGAAGCGCCATGACCTTTTCGGAAAAATCGGAGCCTCCGAACTGTTCGCGCTGCTCTTCGCTGAGCGAGGCAAGGTACTCGTCCAGCGCGTCCGTGTCCAGGTTTCCCAGGATCGTCTCGATATTGTCCCAAAGTTCTTCCTCCCCGCTCTCCCCTTCCACCTCGCTTGCCGCAGCCTGCGTTTCCGCGGCTCCCTCCGCTTCTGCGGGCAGAAACATGAGGGACGCCGTCAGCGCAAGCAATGCTGTCAGCGCCAAAATAAGGCGGAAATATTTCTTTCTTTTCGAGCGTACGATCATACAAGCTCCAAAAAACTAGACACCATCGTGACCAGCCCCTGAACGATGGGGATCGCCACGGCAAAAATGATCACTTTTCCCGCAAAGACCAGCTTGTCTGCTATACTCTTTGCGCCGAAATCTTCCACGATCCCGGCGGCAAATTCAACGAGGTACCCGATCGCCACGATCTTAAGAATGGTGCGTATGAGCGTGTTGTCGATCCCCGTCGCCTCGCCGATCTGCGAAAAAATGCCGATCGTTTCGCTCAGCATATCGACGGTGAACAGCAGCAGGATGACGGCGCCGGCGATCGTGACCGCAAAGGAAAGTTCGGGTTTGGAAGAACGGAGCAAAATTGCGGCGACCGCCGTCACAAGTCCCACGCCGATGATCTTGACAAGTTCCATATGCTAAAACAGATCGAATATGCTGCGGATGGAATCGAACAGACCCGCCACCATATCCAGGACGACCGTCAGAACGATGATGAGCCCGACAAGGCTGACGAGCGTGGCAATATCTTCCCTGTCCGATTTTTTCAGGATCTGGCAGATGATCGTAACGATGATGCCGACTGCCGCGATCTTGAAAATAATATCAATGTCCATGGTCCCTCCACAGGCCGCTTACACGATGAGAATGACGAGGATCAGCCCCGCAAGCACACCGAGTTTAAGATACAGGGCAAAATGCTTTTTATACGCCTCTTCGGCGCGGCGGCGCTGCTCGTCGACTTCTGCGCGCTGTGCCGAAAGATACGTTTTCTGCGATGCCGCATCGCTCTTGCCGATCATGCCGAAATAATCCGCAAGATATTTGCGCTCGTTCTCTTTCAGGTAAGAAAACGCATAATTTTCGCAGCGGAACCCGCCGACGCGCTTTTCCTCCAGCATCTTTCCGAAGTCCCCGCCGAAGCGGTACTTGCCGATAAATTCGGGGAGCGGCGCCCGCGCATAACTCACTTCATTGAGCAGCCGCTCGTTGAAAAGGCTGAAATTGTAGTAAAAATCCCTGCGCTGCTTATATTTGCGCGTGAGCAGGAATGCAAGGAATACGCAGAGGGCGAGCACGCCGGTGCACAGAAAAAGTTTCAGCATCCCGCCACCGCATCGAGCGGCTGCAAGTCCGCATCATAGATCCCTTCCATGCACCCCACACCCTCCTCGGAAAGCACGACGTAATACCCGAACAGTTTTTCCCTAACGCAGACAGAAAAGACGGGAGATATGCGCAGCGCATCAATACTGCGCAGATGCGCCGAAGCAAGCACCTCCACGCCGCCGCGCACACACGCCGCGACGGCTGCGATCTCCTCCGCCGAGACGAGCTCGTCCGTGACGATGACGTCCGGGCGCATCGCGCGGACGGCGGCGGTCAACGCGTCGCTCTTGCGCGCAAACCTGATCACGTCCGTAAACGCGCCCGTATCCAGCGAAAAATCCATGCTTGCCGCGGTGATCTCGTTTCGCTCGTCGCTGACGAGCACGTTCAGCGGTTTCCCCGAACAGAGCAGGCGGGCAAGATCGCGCAGGATCGTCGTCTTCCCCCTCCCCGGAGGAGAGAGAAGCAGAACGCTCGTCAACCCGTTTTGAAAACATGTGCGCCATACCTGTTCGCCGCACCCCGCCACCTCATGCGGCACGCGGATGTTGAGCGAGGTAACTTCCTTGACGGCAAAGACGCGCCCGTCCTCGTAGACGTACATGCCTCCGAGCCCGATGCGCTCGCCGTGCGCGCCGGTGATAAAACCCTGCCGCATCTGTTCGGTGACGGAGTAGACCGAATAATTGCTTGCGCGGTAGACGATCTCTTCCACGTCTGCGGAACTTGCCACGAGCGCAGCGCCCTGCCTGTCCGTTGCGCCTGCGCTCCCGAGATAAGTATAGTTCCCCCCGTAGTTCATCACGACCGGCTTCCCCGCACGCACGCGCAATTCGTAAACGGAGTTGAGATTTGTATTGCGCAGCGCGGCGCGAAGGCCGTCCGTCAGAAAATCCAGCATGCTTGTCCTCCGCTTCCGTATATCATATTAGCTGCGCCCCTCCGATATGCCCGCGGCATAAAAAAATCCTCCCCGCCGGTTTTCGGCGCGGAGCGACACATGCCGATGCACAACAAACCCGATGCGCTTGGTACACGCTTTTCAAGAAAAACCGCCCGCGGCGCACATGTGCGCCGCGGGCGGGACAACAGATCTTCTATTTACTTTCCTTCCTTTATGCCGACGACCTTATAGCCCGCATCCTCGATCGCTTTAACGAGGGTCTCATCCGCAACGTCCGTCTGTACGACGGCGCGTTTCTTTTTCAGTTCCACCGTCGCTTTGACGCCTTCGATCGCGTTGAGGGCGCTTTCCACCCGCCCCACGCAGTGCATACAGCTCATTCCTTCGATCTTAATGATTTTTTGCATCGATTTATCCTCCTGATTTTTTATCGAGCAGCTTTCTGCCGTACATGCCGGCAGCGTTTTCGCCCCTTTCGGGCGAAAACGCATCAGCCGCAGCGCATTCGTCACAACAAATACCGAACTCAGGCTCATCGCCAAAGCCCCGTACATGGGCTGGAGCACCACCCCCACGGCATACAGCACGCCCGCAGCGACGGGAATGCACAGCAAATTATAGATAAACGCCCAGAACAGGTTCTGGTGGATATTGCGCACCGTCGCTCGGCTCAGGTCGATCGCCGCATTCACGGCACGCAGATCGCCGCCCACGAGCACGACGTCTGCCGAGTCGATCGCCACGTCCGTGCCGTTCCCCATCGCGATACCGACGTCCGCCTCTTTGAGCGCGGGGGCGTCGTTGATGCCGTCTCCGACCATGGCGGTGACGGCGGTCTTTTTGCTCTCTATGACGGCATCGAGCTTGTCCTGCGGCAGAACTTCCGAAATGACCCGTTCGATGCCCGCCTGCCGCGCAACGGCGCGCGCCGCGCCCGCAGAATCCCCCGTGAGCATAACGGGCGTCACCCCGCGCTCCTTCAGCCCCGCGACCGCTTCCGCGCTGCCCTCTTTGATGACGTCCGCCACGGCAAACAGTGCCGCGAGTTTCCCGTTCTGCGCAAAATAGAGCACCGTCTTCCCCTCATCCGAAAGACGCGCCGCATCCCGCTCCGCATCCGCGGTCTCCACACTATGTTCCCGCATCAGGCGGAGATTCCCGATCAGGCACTCCTTTCCCGCGCACCGCGCCGCCGCTCCCATGCCTGCGGCATAGGAAAACCCTTCGGTTTCGGGAAAGGATACACCCTCTGCCTGCGCCCGCTCCACAAGGCATGCGGCAAGCGGATGATTGGAGCTGCGCTCCACCGCGCCCGCTGCGGCGAGCACGTCTGCCTGCGAATATCCGCCGCAGGTAAGAATATCCGTAACGCGCGGCTTCCCCTCGGTTATAGTCGCCGTCTTATCCAGCAGGACGCAGCCGACGTTTTTTGCCTTTTGCAGCGCCTCGGCGTCCTTATACAAGATCCCCATAGACGCGCCCCGCCCCGTCGCCGCCATGACCGCAACGGGCGTCGCAAGCCCGAGCGCGCAGGGGCAGGAGATGACGAGCACGCTGATAGACATGCTCAAAATCTCGGGCACCGAGACGCCGACCGCGCCCGTACCCCACAGGATCATCCAGACCGCAAAAGTAAGGGCGGCAATACCGAGCACGACGGGTACGAAAACGCCCGCGATCTTATCCACCGCTTTTTCGATGGGCGCCTTTGACGTACCCGCCTCCCGTACCATTCTGACGATCTTGGAGAGCACGGTGTCTTCGCCGACTTTTTCGGCACGGATGCGAAGGACGTTGCCTTTGTTTACGGACGCGCTCGTCACAAAGTCGCCCTCGCCGACTTCCACGGGGAGGCTCTCCCCCGTTATTGCGGATTTGTCGACGAAAGATTCTCCGGATACGATGACGCCGTCGACGGGAATACTGTCGCCCTGGCGCACGACGACGATGTCGCCGCGCGCGACCTCGGCAAGGCGCACCGTCTTCATCTCGCCGCCGCGCTCAACCGTCACGGCATCGGGCGCAAGTTTTAAAAGTTTTTCGATCTCCTCGCCCGTCTTGCCCTTGGAGCGCGCCTCCAGCCATTTGCCGAGGGTGACGAGCGTGAGCACCATCGCCGCGGATTCAAAAAACAAATCATCCATCACGAGCGCGTGCGCGTCTCCGAACGGCATGACGAACATGACGACTACGCTGTACAAATATGAGACTGCGGCGCCGAGGCTGACGAGCGTATCCATGTTGGGTACGCGCTTGAACAGCGCCCTGATCCCGCTCTTGAAAAAGGCAAAGTTGATAAAGAGGACGGGCGTGGTCAGAATCAATTGCAAAAGCGCAAAATTTTCCGGGCAGCGGTGCATGTCGAAAAAGTACGGCAGCGGCGCCCCCGCCATATGGTGCAGCATCGTCAGATAAAAGAGCGGGACGAGAAAACCGAGCGAAACAAAGAAGCGCAGTTTCAGCTTTCTCGCCTCTTCGCCGAAGGCGTTCACCCGCCTTTCCTGCCGCTCTTCCCCCTTTTCTTTCTCCCCGTCCGCAACGGCGGCGCCGTAGCCGAGCGCGACGACAGCGGCGACGATCTTCTCCGCATCCACCGCGGACTCGTCATATTCGACGGTCATGCTCTGCCCCATCAGGCTGACTTCCGCCTTTTTGACGCCGTCGAGTTTATTCACCGTCTTTTGTATGCCCGCCGAACAGGCGGCGCACGTCATGCCCGTGACGTGAAATCGCTGCTGCATGATTTTCCTCAATCTCTACTATTATAGTCGTAATTATTATACCGTAAGCGACGCACTCTGTCAACGGTCCGCACAAAAAGCCGCGGAGCGGAAATCGTATCGGTATTGCCGCCGCTCCGAAACATGCAGCCAAACGCTTGCGGAAAAAACATTTCAATGTTATACTGTCTGCCGAGGTGAACCCATGTATAAGCATCACGCGGAATCCGTTGAAAAACTCAAAGAATATTTCCTCCCCATGGACGGCATGATCGCGATCGTGCTGGACGGCTCTGTCGTAAAAGGGAACGAACGCCCCGATTCGGACATCGACGCGCTCATCGTCGTGACCGAAGAAAAATACGCGGAGCTTGCCGCGCAGAACAGGCTCGCCGAAGTCATTCCGGGGCACTGCACGTATGAGGGCGGTTACTTCGACGTGAAATATAAGACAAAAGCGATTTTGGCAGACGCCGCCCTGCACGCGAGCGAACCGACCCGCAATGCGTACGTCAAAGCGCGCGTCCTGTATTCCTCAGACGCGGAGATCGCTCCGCTCGTTGAAAAAATCGCCGCATATCCCGAGCACGAAAGGCGCGAAAAAATCAAGTGCTTCAACGCGAACCTGCAGCTCAACCGCGGCTATTTCCTGCACTGCGTTCCCGAAGAGAACGCCTATATGCGCGCGCATCTTGCGCAGGAGATCGTGTACAGCGTCTACCGCCTCATCCTCGCCGAAAACAGAGAGCTGTTCCCCTGCAACAGACGGCTGGAAGAGACGGTCGCCAAATGCAAAAAACGCCCCGCCGATATATTGGAACTCGGCACGGCATTTCTCCGCAAGGTGACTGTAGAAAACTGCGAAAAATTCGTGACCGCATTCTGGAAGCAGAGCGCCCTGCCGCTGACCGACGATGTCAGCGAAAACTGTTCGCAATATGTAAAATATTACGAGGACTGGTGGCGGGAAGAACGCCCGCCCTTCCCCAACGAGTGGTGAACACGCCCGCACGCACGTATTTTTCCCTTTTTCCGAACATAGAAAACGGGCGGAACCTTTCGGTTCCGCCCGCATTTTTTTACTTGGATTCTTCTACGTTCAAAACTTCCCTGCCGTCATAATAGCCGCACTTTTTGCAGACCTTGTGGGGCTGTTTCAGCTCATGGCAATGCGGGCACTCTACGAGCGTAGGCGCTGCGGCTTTGAAGTTTGCATATCTTGTATTCGTTCTCTGTTTGGATTGTTTGGACTTGGGTACAGCCATCTCCGTTCACCTCATCTATCTGTTTTACTGCTGACTTGCAAGATTATACCCTATTCAGGCAACTTTGTCAACTTATTTTTATGCAAAAAGACAAAAGTTTCGCTCACTTCGCCTCAACGAGTTCCTTCGTTTCGCGCGCAATGACGAGCTCTTCGTTCGTGGGGATGACGAGGACTTTGACTTTGGAATCCGCGCCCGAAATGTCGTGAATGGAGCCGTCGTTCTTCTGCTCGTTTTTGAGCGCGTCGATCGTGATACCGAAAAAGCTCATGCCGTCGCAGATCTCGCGGCGCACCTGCCAGGTATTCTCGCCGATCCCCGCCGTAAAGACGAGGCAGTCGATCCCGTTCATCGCCGCGATATACGAACCGATATACTTCTTCACGTCATAGGCGAATACGTCGATCGCGAGCTTCGCGCGCTCGTTCCCCTCCGACGCCGCTTTCGTGAGATCGCGGAAGTCGCTCGACACGCCGCTGATGCCCGCAACGCCGCACTGCTTGTTCAGATAATTGATGCAGTCGAGCATCGTGTAATGTTTTTTCGCGGCAAGGTACTCCAGCACGGCGGGATCGATGTCGCCCGAGCGCGTCCCCATCGGCACGCCCGCAAGCGGCGTAAAGCCCATGCTCGTATCGACGCACTTCCCGCCCATGACGGCGCTGACAGACGAACCGCCGCCGAGGTGGCAGGTGACGATCTTCGTCTCTTCGGCGGGCTTGCCGAGGTATTTGATCGCCTCCTGCGAGACATATTTGTGGCTCGTGCCGTGGAATCCGTAACGGCGGACTTTATAATCCTTATAATCGTTATAATCGATGGCGTACATAAACGCATGCGCGGGCATGGTAGAATGGAACGCCGTATCGAACACGAGCGCCATCGGCGTATCGGGCATCACTTCGCGGCACGCCTCGATGCCGAGGATATTCGCGGGCATATGCAGCGGCGCAAGTTCGATATTTGCGCGGCACTTTTGCATCACTTCGTCGGTCAGCAGAACGGAGCGGTTGAAATCCTCCCCGCTGTGGACGACGCGGTGCCCCACCGCGTCGATCTCGCGCATGGACTTGATCGCGCCGTACTTCTCATTGACGAGCGCGTCCAGCACAAGTTTGAGCGCGACCTTGTGGTTGGGCATATCCTGTTCGATGTCCGTCTCGCCCCTGCTCGTCTTATGCGTGAGCTTGGAACCGCGGATACCGATGCGCTCGCAGCCGCCCTTGGCGATCACGGTCTCCGTATCCATGTCGATGAGCTGATACTTGAGGGAGGAGCTCCCTGCGTTTACGACTAAGATCTTCATATGAAAACTCCCTTTCAGAAATGATCTGCTTACTTGATCTGCGTCTGCAGCGCCGTTATCGCGACCGCCGCAACAACGTCATCCGACTTGCAGCCGCGCGAAAGATCGTTGATGGGCTTTGCAAACCCCTGGCAGAGCGGCCCTACCGCCTGGAACCCGCCCAAACGCTCCGTGAGCTTGTAGCCGATATTCCCCGCGTCGAGATCGGGGAAAATGAGTACGTTCGCGTGGCCCGCCACTTTCGAGCCGGGCGCCTTCGATTTCGCCACGGACGGAACGATCGCAGCATCGAGCTGAAGTTCGCCGTCGATATTGAGCTCCGGCGCCTTTTCCTTTGCCATCGCGAGCGCCGCCGTCACCTTGTCGATATCCGCATGCTTTGCGCTGCCCTTCGTCGAGAAGGAGAGCATCGCCACGCGCGGCTGCATCCCCGCGATCTGCTCCGCCGTCTTTGCAGACATGATCGCGATCTCAGCAAGCTGTTCGCTCGTCGGGTTTTCGTTCAGCCCGCAGTCCGAATAGATGAACGCGCCGTCCTCGCAATATTGGTTCCCCGCCGCAGGAGCGACCATGAGAAAATAGCTGGAGACGAGCGGCACGCCGGGCGCAGCTTTCACGATCTGAAGCCCCGGGCGCAGCGTGTTCGCTGTGGAATGGCACGCGCCCGAAACCAGCCCGTCCGCATCGCCTGCCTTCAGCATGAGGACGCCGAAATAGGTATTGTCATAGGAGAGTTTTTCCGCCTCTTCCTCCGTCATGCCCTTCGCCTTGCGCAGCGAATACAGCAACGCCGCGTACTCGGCGCGCTTCGCACTCTTTGCGGGATCGATGACCGTAACGCCCGCAAGGTCGACCGCGGGATTGTCCTTTGCGATCTGTTCGGGGTCGCCGAGCAGGATGATCTTTGCGATACCCTGCGCCGTAGCGTCCGCCGCGGCCATTACGACGCGCGCGTCCTCTCCTTCGCAGAGAACGATCGTTTTATTGAGTGCGGCAGCCTTCTTCTTTATCTCGCGCATCACGGGGCTCTCCGCTTCGGCTGCGGCTTTGCGCGCGGTTTCCTCTTTCTCTTCCCGCTGTTTTTTGCGCTCCGCGGCTTCTTCTTTTATTTTCCCTGCGTCTTCGCGGATCTCGTCGACGTTGTCCTTTATTTCCTCTGCCGCGTCTTTCGCTTCGCGGTACTTCTCGAAAGAGTCATTCACCGCAGAGATCTTCTCTTTCAGTTTATCGAAAAAGCCTGCCATATAATTTACCTCTATCGCTTTATTTTTTGCCGAAAATGCGCTATAATGATTGCAGCGGAGCCGCATTGCGCCCCGCCCGGCACTTTATCCTAATTATAATACAATTCTTCCGAAAAGTAAAAGGTTTTGAGAAAAAAAATGAAAATTTGCGGCATTATTTGCGAATACAATCCCCTGCACAACGGGCATGTGTATCTCATCGGAAAAGCGAGGGAACTGAGCGGCTGCGACGCGGTGATCTGCATGATGAGCGGAAATTTCACCCAGCGCGGCGAACCCGCCGTTCTTGATAAATACGCGCGCGCGGGTCATGCGATCCTTGCGGGCGCCGATGCGGTCATCGAGCTTCCCACCGTGTTCGCCCTTTCACCCGCAGAATTGTTCGCGCATGGCGCCGTCCGCCTGCTCAATGCGATTCCGGGGTTCGATACGCTCGCTTTCGGATGTGAAGAGCCGGACCGCGAACGCTTTCTCGCCGCGGCAAAGACGACTTCGGAGGAGAGCCGCGGATTCCGCCGCGCCCTGCGGCTGCGTCTCAAAGCGGGTATCAGCCTGACGCGGGCACGCACCGAAGCACTCGTGGAAACGGGAGCGGGCGATACGGCGGCGCTTTTGCAGTCTCCGAACAATATCCTCGGCGTAGAGTACCAGAAAGCGCTGTTCTCCTGTGGCAGCCTTGCGCAGATTTTGCCCGTAAAACGTACGGGCGCCAATTATTCCGACGAGGAACTGTATAAAAATTTTTCCTCTGCCACCGCGATCCGCGCCGCCGTCGCCGAGGGCAAAGAGCGCGCCGTCCGGAAAAACGTGCCCGATTTCGTCGCGGACGATCTTTTCTCTTCCGCAACGGACGGGGCCGTATTCAAAAAACTTGCGGTCTACGCGGCGCTTACGCAGAGCGCGGAACAGCTAAGGCGCGTCCTTGATTGTTCGGAGGGATTGGAAAACCGCATCAAAGCGCTTGCAAAGGACAACCCGGACTACGACATCCTCATAAACAAGGCAACGACAAAGCGCTACATTTCCTCTCGCATCCGCCGCATCCTCGCCGCCGCAACGCTCGGCATCTCTGCCGAGCTCGTGCGCAAGGCGCTGCGCGCCCCGCTGTATCTGAAAGTGCTCGCCGTAAAAAATGACCGCGCAGACGACGTCCTCGGCGCGCTCGGACGCGCCGCATTCCCCGCAATAGCGCGCAAAGGCGACCTCTCCGCACTTTCGGGCACGGCAAAAGAGGTTTATGAAAATGACCTGCTCGCCGCCGATATTTACGGGCTTGTGAGCGGAAAGCCTGCAAACCGCACACAGACCTTATTTATCCGCTGATTATGCCACACAAACTACTGTGCCAACCGCAAAAAAATGCAAAAGCGGCTCCCGCATGCGGGAGCCGCTCTCTGTTTCCGAATCGTTCCGAGTTCGATCTGTAAGCCGAGTTCTGTCGTGTACGGTCATCTATCTGGGATCGCCGTTGCCGGCGAACTCTAGCGATATTCACGATACCCGCCGGGCGAGCAGCCCATGTGACGGATACCCAATCTTGCACCGGACGGGGTTTACACGGCACGCCGCGTTACCGCGGCGTCGGTGAGCTCTTACCTCCCCTTTCCATCCTTGCAGCATAGATCTGCGGTCTGTTTCTGTTGCACTTTCCTTGGAGTCGCCTCCACCGGACGTTATCCGGCGTCCTGCTCTGCGGTGCTCGGACTTTCCTCATGGCTTTCGCCACGCGACCGTATGATCGGCTCGGAACAGACGATATTATAGCGGAAAAAAGAGCAGCTGTCAACCGAAACGCCGCAAAGCCTTCTCCAAGTATTCTCTGCAAACACTTGTCTTTTTCCCGAAAATGTACTACAATATATTCAGACTGCGATATTATGCGGTCTGTAAAATCCGACACGGAGAGTTGTTTTCTATGAAAAAAACAAAGATCGTTTGCACGATGGGCCCTGCCTGCCGCAATGAAGAGACGCTTACAAAAATGGCGCTTGCAGGCATGAACGTAGCGCGCCTGAACTTTTCGCACGGCGATTACGAGGAGCACAAAAAAAATATCGACCTCATCAAAAAAGTGCGCGAAAAGCTGAACATTCCCCTCCCCATCATGCTGGATACGAAGGGACCCGAACTGCGGATCAGGACGTTTAAAAACCACAAGATCACCTTGAAAGAGGGAGACCCGTTCACCTTTACGACCGAGGAGATCGAGGGCGACCAGAGCAAAGTTTCCGTGTCCTACAAAGGCATCGTGAACGACCTTGAACCCGGCGACACCGTCCTCCTCAACAACGGGCTGCTCATCTTCAAAGTCACCGAAGTCACCAAGACGGAAGTACATACCGAAGTCGTGGTCGGCGGCGACCTGTCGGATAAAAAAAGCATGTTCTTCCCCGGGAAAACGCTCAGCCTCAAATACCTCAGCGATCAGGACAAGAGCGATATTCTCTTCGGCATCGAACAGGGCATCGATTTCATCGCATGCTCCTTCACTTCCAAAGCGCAGGACATCCTCGATATTCGCAAACTGCTCGAAGACAACGGCAACCCCGACATCGACCTCATCGCAAAGATCGAGAGCCAGAGCGGCGTAAACAATATCGATGAGATCTTGGAGGCTTCCAACGGCATCATGGTCGCGCGCGGCGACCTCGGCGTGGAAGTCCCCTACGAAGAGCTCCCGCAGATCCAGAAGATGCTCATCAACAAATGCCGCCTTGCGAGCAAACGCTGCATCACGGCGACGGAGATGCTCGAATCGATGATCAATCAGCCCCGCCCCACGCGTGCGGAGATCTCGGACGTGGCAAACGCTGTTTACGACGGCACGAGCGCAGTCATGCTTTCGGGCGAAACGGCGGGAGGAAAGTATCCCGTTCAAGCCGTCGAAGCGATGGCAAAGATCTGCGTCGAAACCGAAAAACACCTTGAAACAAAGTACGGCGATAAACGCCCCGAAATCACGAGCCCCGCGGACGCGCTTTCGCATTCCGCCTGCGTGCTCGCCGAAGATATAGGCGCAAAGGCGATCGTCGTCTGTTCCCGCTCGGGCGGCACGGCGCGGCTCGTCTCCCGTTTCCGCCCGAACATCGACATCATCGGCATGACCATCGAGCCGATGTCCTACCGCAAACTCGCCCTCTCCTGGGGCGTTATCCCGATGCTTTCCGAAGAGTTCACCTCGATGGACGTTCTGTTCTACCACGCTAAGCGCGCGGCGATCGAATCGGGCCTCGTCAAAAAGGGAGACCGCATCGTCATCACGGGCGGCAACCCGAACGGGAAGTCAGGCAATTCCAACGTCATCAATATCGAACAAATTTAAACAAACGGAAAGAGCCGCCTGCGGGCGGCTCTTTTTCCGTTTAAAATATGCGTGTAAAACCATACTACGGCGCACCGCTTTCGCGGCTCGCCGTAGTATAGTGAGAGAATATGAAAAAAGTTTTGGGTGGACTGATTTGTTTTGTGCCCTTATTATAGCGCGCAAATATGTTTATTGTATGAAAACAAAATGAACAATACAAAAATTTTACTGTGAATATTTAGTGCAGATCGCTTCCGCCGCGCGGATGCCGTCTGCGGCGGAACTTGTAATACCGCCCGAATAGCCGCAGCCCTCTCCGCACGGATACACGCCGCGCATGCTCACGCTCTCCAGAGACTCCCCGCGCAGAAGGCGCACGGGCGAAGAAAAGCGCGTCTCCACCCCCGTCAAAAGCGCATCGGGCGAAGCAAACCCCTGTAATTTTTCATCCATATCGCGCAAAGCGCCCTTCATCCCTTCTGCGACCCCGGGCGGCAGGAGCGCGTTCAGATCGCAGAACGCCGTACCCGCGGCATAGGTGGGGAGAACTTCTCCGAACACCCCCGAAACGCGCCCGCGAAGAAAATCTTCTGCCCGCTGCACGGGCGCGGCATACGTCCCGCCCGCCGCGCGGAAAGCGGCGCGCTCCAGGGTCCGCTGGAACGCCACGCCGTCCAGCACGTTCCCCCTGTAAAAATCCTGCAGCCCGACGGACACAAGCAGCGCGCTGTTCGCGTTCCGTTCCGCACGGGCATATTCGCTCATGCCGTTCGTGACGACGCCGCCCTCCTCGCTTGCCGCGGGGATGACCACGCCGCCCGGGCACATGCAGAAGGTGAACGCCGTCCGCTCTCCGAGCCGCGCCACGAGCTTGTAGTCTGCAGGCGGAAGAAGAGCGGCTGCCTCGCCGTACTGCGCATGCGAGATGCGCTCCTGCAAGTGTTCGATGCGTGCGCCGACGGCGAAGGGGCGCGCTTCCATCGCAAACCCGCTCTCCGCAAGCATCGCAAAAGTATCGCGGCTGCTGTGCCCGATCGCAAGCACCACTTCGCTCGCGGGCAGCTCGTATAACTCCCCCTTCTTCAGATCGCGCAGCCGTACGCCGCGCACTTCGCCGCCCGACAGCACAAACTTTTCAAAGCGGGTGTTGAACAGCATCCGCCCGCCGTTTTGCAGGATATGCTCCCGCATGGCAATCAGTACGCCGCGCAGTTTGTCGCTGCCGATATGCGGTTTATTCAGATAGGCGATCTCCGCGGGCGCGCCGAAGCGCACGAACGTATCCAGCACTTCGCGGTTGCGCGGGTCTTTCGTCTGCGTATTCAGCTTGCCGTCCGAAAAAGTTCCCGCGCCGCCCTCGCCGAACTGCACGTTGCAGTCCGTATCGAGCGCGCCACCCGCAAAAAACGCCGCGTTCTTTGCGGTGCGCTCCTCCACCGTCCCGCCGCGCTCGACGAGAACGGGAGCAATGCCGCCCGCGATCAGCCGCAGGGCGCAGAACAGCCCCGCAGGCCCGCTCCCCACCACCACAACGGAGCGCGGCTGTCTCTTCACCTGTTCATGCCGATACGCGGGGACTGCTATCGGTCTCCTGTCCGCCTCGATGCTGTAGACCCAGCGGATATTTGATTTATCGCGCGCGTCCAAAGATTTGCGGAGTATGCGGATATGCGCCGCGCAGTGCAGTTTGCGCGCCGCGATCTCCTTGAGTTTTTGCTCGTTCTCCCCGAGGGAGAGTTTTATATTGTCTATCCGCATATCTTCTCCGCGATCGCATCGGCGGCGCATGCGCCGCTCGAAAACGCCCATTGCAGATTGTACCCGCCGCACTCGCCGTCCACGTCGCACAGCTCGCCCACGATATAGAGCCCCGCAGCTTTTTTGCTCTCCAGCCGTGCAGTGAGTTCTTCCATGCGCACGCCCCCTTTCGTGGCCTGCGCCTTCTCAAACCCGAGCGTTCCGAGCACGGGCAGCGCATATCCCTTGACGGCGCCCGCCAGCTCTGCAAGTTTTTTTTGCGCCTGCCCGGCAGGCATCTGCAACGGGATGGAGCACGCCTGCAAAAGACAGCGCGCAAGCGCCCCGCTGACGATGCAGCGCAGCAATTCCCCGCAGGGAAGTGCGGGCATGCGCGCCGCTTTTTCCGCAAGCAGACGGACGAGCATGTCCTGCGAATGGTCCGGCAAAAAATCAAGCCGAAGGAGGTCTCCTTCCGCACAGAATGCCGAAAGACGAAACGCCGCGTCACCGCTGAGCGTTCCGTCGCCGAAGAGCACGTCGCCGCGCGTGCGTGCGCTCTCTTTCCCGCCACGCAAAAGAGCGGCAGCGCACTCGCAGCGCAGCCCCTTCAGCCCTTTTATGAGATTTTTATCCGTCTTCAACTGCACGAGGGAAGGCCGCAGCGGCGTGACCGTGTGTCCGAAACTTTCGGCGAACGCATAGCCATCCCCCTCTGTGCCGAGGTAGGAAGCCGCTTTGCCGCCGCAGGCGAGCACGAGCGCTCGGGCACGATATTCCGCCGAGGCGGTCTGCACCGCAAAACCGCTGTCGGCGCGCCTGACCCGAACGACCTTTTCGCCCGTCCGCACCGCAACTTCCCGCTCTGCCAGAGCGAAACGGAACAGGTCTGTCACCGCGGACGCCTGCCGCGAGGCGGGATAGACCCTGCCCGCCCCGTCCGCAGCGAACAGCCCGCCGAGCGAGGTGAACTCTCCGACGAGCCACTTTTCGTCATACTGTTTTAAGACGGCGGCAACGGTCTCCCGTCCCGACCCGAAATAATGCCGCGCGGACATATCGGTATTCGTCACATTGCCCTGCCCGTTCCCCGTCACGGAGAGCTTGCGCCCGACGCGGTCGTTGCGCTCGAGCAGCAGAACATCCCGAACGCCGCGC
This sequence comes from Clostridia bacterium, assembly GCA_017886895.1. GTDB lineage: Bacteria > Bacillota > Clostridia > Christensenellales > Borkfalkiaceae > Borkfalkia. Next base: position 51,638 of record JAGHJD010000078.1, read on the forward strand.
TCCGCCAGGCGGAGCGCGCACATCAGACCGGAAGCACCGCCTCCTATTACGACCGTATCAAAGATTTTTTTCATATGACCCCCGAATGCCGTCTTGTCACGCAAACGATTGTAATACTTTTTGACGGAGTTGTCAATTTTTCTTTGAAAATTTGCAAATACTTGACTTTTCCCGCATTTTGTATTACCATTTAGACAAATCAACAACCAAAGGAGACAGGTATGGACAGGGTCCTGGAATGGGTCGCCGAAAACCCCGTTTATGCGGGCATCATCATTGCGGCAGCCGTCATCATCATCGTATTGGTGATCCTGCTGATCGTGCGCGGCGTAAGGAAATCAAAAAAACAAGCCGATTCAAAACAGAACGCAGCCGATGAAAACGAGGCGGCGCCCGAGTCTCCCGCAGTATCCGACGATACAGCGGACGAGGCGCAGGCGGCAGACGCCGTTTTGGAGGAAGAACCTTATTCGGCAAGCGGTTATTCCGCCCCCGCGGACGAAGCTCCCGCCGCCTTAACGGAACAGCCCGAACCTTTGCCGGACGAAACAGACACTGCCGCCGAAGAAAGCGAGCAGCAACCCGCCCCCCTGCCCGAAGCCGCAGACGAAGAAACACAGGCAGACACCGCGCCCGAAGAGACGCATGCCTATACCGCGGCAGACGCGGAACCGACCGACGCGGAAGAGAGCGCCGCACCCGCAGCGCAGGAAGCCGCCGAAGAGAGCACGGCTGAAACGACAGCGCCCGCGTCGGAAGCGAGAGAGATCTCCCAAGAAGAAAACGAAGGCGGCTCCGCACAGGCAAAAGATTCCCCCGCGAAACAACCCTCCGCAAAAGAACGGCAAAAAACGCCGAAGCAGAAAACCGCAGAGCCCGCAGAAAAGAAGAGCGCTTCAAGATCCGCAAAAGCGACGGCAAAACAGGCAGAAGAACCTGAAAAACGGAATCCTTACGCCGGCAAATGGCTGATCTTCAAAAACGAGGACAAGAGCTGTTATTTCGAACTGCGCGCCTCAAACGGCGAAAAGCTGCTGCGCAGCCTCGATTACACCTCCCTTTCGGGTGCGAAAGCGGCGATCAAAACCTATAAAAACAACATTGCAAAGGGCAATCTCGCCATCGCACAGTCCAAGACGGGGCACTTCTATTTCCAGCTTCTGAGCGGCTCGAAACAACTCCTCTGCACGGGGGAGACGTACTCGACGCGCGGCGCATGCGAAAGCGCCGCCGAATCGGTCAAACGCTTTGCCGAGACCGCCGTCGTCACCGTCGCGGCAGACGAGCCCGCAGAATAAAGATCATTACAACGGCAACGGCGCCTCCCGCATCGCGGGAGGCGCCGATCGTTTTGTGCCGCATCTGTCCGAAACGGAGAGGCGCGGCGCGGAAAAACCGATACTCTTACTTCTTGGGCAGAATCTTCTCCTTGCCGCCCATATACTTCTGCAGCACGGGCGGGATATTGACGCTGCCGTCCTCGTTAAGGTGGTTTTCGAGCAGGGCGATGAGCATGCGCGGGGGCGCGACGACGGTGTTGTTGAGCGTGTGCGCAAAGGCATTGCCCTTCTCCGTCTTATAGCGGATCCCCAGCCTGCGCGCCTGCGCGTCGGTGAGGTTGGAGCAGCTCCCCACTTCAAAGTATTTCTCCTGCCGCGGGCTCCATGCCTCGACGTCGACGCTCTTGTATTTGAGGTCGGCAAGGTCGCCCGAACAGCACTCCAGCGTGCGGACGGGCACGCCCATGGAGACGAACAGCTCGACCGTGTAGGAGTACAGCTTTTTGAACCACTCCCCGCTCTCCTCGGGCTTGCAGATGACGATCATCTCCTGTTTTTCAAACTGGTGGATGCGGTAGATGCCGCGCTCTTCGATGCCGTGCGCCCCTTTCTCCTTGCGGAAGCAGGGCGAATAGCTGGTGAGCGTCAGCGGAAGCTGTTCGGCGGGGAGCACGGTGTTCATGAACCTGCCGATCATCGAGTGCTCGCTCGTACCGATGAGATACAGATCCTCGCCCTCGATCTTGTACATCATGCCGTCCATCTCTTCAAAGGACATGACGCCCGTCACGACGTCGCTGCGGATCATATACGGAGGGATGACGTAGGTAAATCCCTTGTCGATCATAAAATCGCGCGCATACGTGAGGACTGCGGAATGCAGCCGCGCCACGTCGCCCAAAAGATAGTAAAAGCCCTGCCCGCTCGTACGGCGCGCACTGTCGAGGTCGATGCCTTCGAGTCTCTCTAAAATATCGAGATGATACGGCACTTCGAACGGTTTTTTCACGGGCTCGAGGAACCGCTCGCGCTCCACGTTCTCGGAGTCATCCCTGCCGATGGGCACGTCGTCCGCAATGATGTTGGGGATCGCCATCATATCCTTTCTGAGCTTTTCGGCGATCTCTGCCGCCTCCGCCTCGATCGCGGAAATGCGCTCGTTGTTTTCCACTACCTCCGCTTTGACGCGCTCCGCCTCGGCAGTGTTCTTTTCGCGCATGTATTTCCCGATCTGCGCGCTCAATGCGTTCCTCTTTGCGCGGCGCTCGTCGCCTTCCCGCTGCAGGGCGCGGCGGCGCTCGTCCAGCGCGAGCACTTCGTCCACGAGCGGGAGTTTCTTATCCTGAAATTTCTTTCTGATATTCTCGCGCACCGCGTCGGGGTTTGCGCGCAGAAAATTGATGTCGATCATGCGAGTCCTCCGAAATTTGTTTCGGATAATATTGTAAACCAAATGCGCGCATTTTGCAATAATTTCCGCGGGCTGGTAAAAAATAATCGGCGATATTTTCCCGCAATGCGCAACACTTCTGTGTGCCTTGAACAAAATAATAAAATAAAATGTTTGTGTTCGGGCATAAACTATGATATAATATATCTGATCGCATGACGCGCTGTGAAGTTCCCTTCGCAGACGCATCTTTTTGGAGTTCCTATGCAGGATAACAAACAACTCCCGAGCGGCAGTAATACGGAAAGTGCTGCCGTCCCCCGCCCCGACGGGCAGGCTGGCGCAGTGCAGCCGACGACGCAGCAGCAAGCTGCGTCCGGCTCGTCGCGCAAAAAAAACGCTCCGAAAAACGGGTCGGCGCAGAGCGGTACGGGTTCGCGGAAATCCGCCGTAAACAATTCCGCCGCAACAAATTCATCGCAAAGCGGCACTGCGAAGCGCACCCCGAAAAGCACTTCCGCCGCAGACAAAAAGACAGGCAGCAGCGCAAGCGGTGCAACTATCGCAAAATCCGCCGCAAACAAAAAGGCGGGCGGCGTTGCAAACGGCGGCGCTGCGGCAAAAACCTCAGCAAAAAGAACTGCGCCCGCCAAAAAGAATCTTGCCAAACCCTCTTCGCAGCAGGAGCAGACAGCCGATACGCCGAACACAAAACAGACGGGTATCGCAAAGAGCGTGGAGCGCATCGTGCAGGAAAAGATCGCTGAAGAAAATTCTCCTGCCGACACGCAGACGCAGGACAGAGAACTTATCCGCAAGCAATTCAAAAAGCACAGGGCGAGCGTCCCCTCCTATTCGCAGGTCAAGCGGTACAACAGCGACCCCGAACAGGGACTTACGGACAGCCAGGTCAACGAGCGGTTCTCGCAGTTCCTCTTTAACGATACGAACCAGAAGTATTCCAAATCGTACGCGAGCATTTTTGCAAGCAACCTGTGCACCTTCTTCAACCTGCTGTGCGCGCTCGCGGCGGCGGCGCTCATCTATTCGGGCGCGGGGCTCTCGCAGTTCCTCTTCGTGCTCATCTTTGCGCTCAACCTCTCCTTCGGTATCGCCATGGAGATCAAGGCAAAGCGCAAGATCGACAAACTCTCGCTCCTGAACGTGCCCACCGCAAAGGTGATGCGAAACGGCGAAGTTGCGGAGATCCCCGCAAAAGACATCGTGCTGGACGACATCGTCCTGCTCGGGCTCGGCAATCAGATCCCAGCCGACTGCATCGTGGCGCAGGGCTCCGTCGAAGTCAACGAATCCCTCCTCACGGGCGAGTCCGTTCCCGTCAAAAAGGAGGCGGGCGACCAGCTCTTTGCGGGGAGTTTCGTGACGGCGGGCAACTGCCGCGCACGGGCAGACAAGGTGGGCAAGAACACCTACCTCAACTCCCTCTCCGCAAAGGCGAAAAAGTACAAAAAGCCGAAATCGGAACTGATGCGCTCGACGAAGCTCGTCATCATGATCATCGGCATCCTCATCATCCCCATCGCGATCGGCATGTTCTTCATCAACTGGAACAACTTCGATCCTGCGCTGAGCGACCTGACGCAGCTCAACGACACGATCCAGCGCACCGTCTCCATCGTCATCGGCATGATACCCTCGGGCATGCTGCTGCTTACAAGTATCGCGCTGACGCTGGGCATCATCCGCCTGATGACGCACAACACCCTCGTACAGGACCTGTATTCGCTGGAGATGCTCGCGCGCGTGAACGTGCTCTGCCTCGACAAGACGGGCACCATCACCGACGGGCGCATGAAGGTCAACGACTGCATGCTGCTGAACAACCCGACCGAATATTCGGTGAACGAGATCGTGGGCAACTGTCTGTACGCCTTGCAGGACAACAACCAGACCTCCATCGCGCTGTACAACTACTTCGGGCACAACACCTCGCTGCATGCGACCGCGACGCTCCCCTTCTCGTCCAAGCGCAAGCTCTCCGCCGTGACCTTTGAAGAGATCGGCACCGTCGCCATCGGGGCGCCCGAATTCGTCCTCGGCACCATTCCCGCGAAGATCAACAAAATCATCAATCAATATGCCTCCATGGGGCTGCGCGTGCTCGTCGTCGCGCATGCGCCCGCCTCTATCACGGGCGACGCGCCCCCCGCGGGACTCAAACCCATTGCGATCGTCTCCATTGCGGACAATATCCGCGAGGACGCGGCACAGACCATCCGCTGGTTCAAAGAAAACGACGTCGCGATCCGCATCATCTCGGGCGACAACCCGCGCACCGTCTCGGAAGTCGCAAAGCGCGTCGGCGTCGCGAACGCGGAGAAATATATTTCTCTCGAAGGTTTAAGCGATTCTGAGGTCGCCTCCGTCGCCAACAAATATACCGTGTTCGGGCGCGTCACGCCCGAACAGAAGGCGATCCTCGTAAAGGCGATCAAAGCAGAAGGAAACACTGTCGCCATGACGGGAGACGGCGTAAACGACATCCTTGCGCTCAAAGAGGCAGACTGCGCCGTAAGCGTCGCGTCGGGGAGCGAGGCGGCGAAGAACGTCAGCCATATCGTCCTTCTGGACAACAACTTCTCCTCCATGCCGAAGGTCGTCTTCGAGGGGCGCAGGGTCATCAACAATATCCAGAACTCCTCGTCGCTGTATCTGATGAAGACGCTGTTCATCACCGTGTTTGCACTCATCTCCATCATCTTCAACCAGGCATACCCCTTCAAGACAAACAACCTGATGATGCTGGAGTTTTTCGTCATCGGCGTGCCGAGTTTCTTCCTCTCTCTGCAGCCGAACAGAGACCGCGTGCAGGGCAGGTTCATGCCGACGGTATTGGCACGAACAGTGCCGTGTGCGATCGTGCTGATCCTTGCCGTGGAGAGCATACAGCTTGTTTCGCTGTTGCAGCCCTCGTATTTCAATGCGGCAAACACCGACGAAATTTCCATCATCATCATCACGTTTGCGGGGCTCGTGATGCTCTTCCGCGTCTGCCAGCCTTTCAATCTGTACCGCGCCGTCATGTTCCTTTCGATGGTCGCCGCCTGTATCCTGAGCGTGACGCTGCTGCCCTTCATCTTCTTTGAAGAAGGCTATCCGACGCCGCTGCTCGGGTTCGTGCAGTCACTGTACGCGATCGTCGTCGTGCTGCTCTGCTTCCCCCTGTCGGACGTCCTCACCCGCCTTACGGAACGATTGCGCGGCATCAAAAAGAAGCAGCCTAAAATGCTTTCCAATTTCCGATAGAACACCCTTCATTGCAGCGGAGCCGACGGCTCCGCTGCTCTTATTTCTTGATATAGTTAAAATCTATGAGTATAAATAAAAATTAAGTGTTTTCCTATTATAAAAAAATGTGATATACTGTTACAAATCTCAAAAAAGGAACTGACCATCATGAAGACATCCGTCATCGGCTATCCTCGCGTAGGAAGCTTACGCGAACTCAAATTTGCAAGCGAAAAATACTTCCGCGGCGAGATCTCTGCGGCAGACTTGCAGGAAACGGCGAAATCGCTTCGCGCGGCGCACATTGCGGCGCAAAGGAAAAACGGCGTAGACTTCATCCCCTGCAACGATTTTTCCTTCTACGACACCGTGCTCGACGCGGCGGTACTGCTCGGCGCGGTGCCCGTACGCTATAAAGCGCTCGGGCTCTCCCCTCTCGACACCTATTTCGCAATGGCGCGCGGCTACCAGGGCAAAAACGGCGACGTTAAGGCGCTCGCCATGAAGAAGTGGTTCAACACGAACTACCACTATATGGTGCCCGAGCTCGACGACGACACCGCGATCGCCCTGCACGCGGAAAAGCCGCTCGCGGAACTTGCTGAGGCAAAAGCCGCCGGCGTGCAGACGAAACCCGTCGTCTGCGGTGCATTCACCTTCCTCAAACTTGCGCGCTGCACGGGCGAAAAGACGGCTGCGGACTTTGCACGGCAGACTGCTGCCGCATACGGCGAACTGCTCGGAAAGCTCGCCGCCGCGGGCGCCGAATGGGTACAGTTCGACGAACCCGCACTCGTGCGCGACCTTACCGCAGAGGACAAAAAGCTCTTCACTTCGCTGTATGAAGAGATCCTTGCGCAGAAAGGCAGCGCGAAAGTGCTTGTACAGACCTATTTCGGCGACGTGCGCGACTGCTATAAGGAGCTCTGCGCGCTCCCCCTCGACGGCATCGGGCTGGACTTCCTCGAAGGGCGCGAGAGCTTTGCGCTCGTCGAAAAATACGGTTTCCCTGCCGACAAAGTCCTCTTCGCGGGGCTTGTCAACGGCAAAAATATCTGGAAAAACAACTACGCAACCACCGTCGCCGCCGTACAGAAACTGCAAAAAACGGGCGCGGAGGTCGTGCTCTCTACCTCCTGTTCGCTACTGCACGTGCCCTACACGCTGCGCAACGAGACGAAACTCTCCGCCGAATACACGGAGCGGTTCGCCTTTGCGGAGGAAAAACTCGGAGAGCTGTGCGAACTGAAAGAGATCCTCGCGGCAGCGGCACCCGAAAAATGCGCCGCCTATCAGAAAAACGCCGCGCTGTTCGCACGCGAGCGTGGCGGCAAAAACGCCGCCGTGCAGGCAAAGGTCGCGGCAATCAAAGAGAGCGACTATACCCGCCTGCCCGCCTTCGAGGTGCGCGAAGCGATCCAGAAAGAGCGTTTTGCCCTTCCCCTTTTGCCCACGACGACGATCGGCTCCTTCCCGCAGACGGCGGACGTCAAAGCCAACCGCGCGGCATTCAAAAAGGGAGAGATCACAAAGGCGGAGTACGACACCTTCAACCGCAAAAAGATCGCGGAGTGCGTCGCCCTGCAGGAGAAGATCGGGCTGGACGTGCTTGTGCACGGCGAATACGAGCGCAACGACATGGTGGAATACTTCGGCGAATGCCTGAGCGGGTTCCTCTTTACCGAAAAGGCGTGGGTGCAGTCCTACGGCACCCGCTGCGTAAAGCCGCCCATCGTCTGGGGCGACGTCTCCCGCGAAAAGCCGATGACCGTCGAATGGTCGGTCTATGCGCAGAGCCTCACGGAAAAGCCGATGAAGGGCATGCTGACGGGCCCCGTCACCATCCTCAACTGGTCCTTCCCGCGCGAGGACATCACGCTGCGCGAATGCGCGCTGCAGATCGCGCTGGCGATCCGCGAAGAGGTGCTCGACCTCGAGGCAAACGGGCTGAAGATCATCCAGATCGACGAGGCGGCGCTGCGCGAAAAACTGCCGCTCCGCAAGAGCGACTGGGAGAGCGACTACCTCTCCTGGGCGATCCCCGCATTCCGCCTCGTGCACAGCGGCGTGAAAGCGGAAACACAGATCCACACGCACATGTGTTACAGCGAATTTACGGACATCATCCCCGCGATCGACAGCATGGATGCGGACGTCATCACCTTCGAGGCGTCGCGCTCCGACCTGCTCATCCTCGACGCGCTCAAGGCGAACAACTTCCGCACCGAAGTGGGTCCCGGGGTCTACGACATCCACTCCCCGCGCGTCCCCTCCGTCGAAGAGATCAAGGGCGCGCTCAGAAAGATGCTGGAAAAGATCCCCGCGAAAAAACTTTGGGTCAACCCTGATTGCGGCTTAAAAACGCGCGGCGTCGAAGAGACGATCCCCAGCCTCGAACACCTTGTGGAGGCGGCAAAGCAGCTCAGAAATGAAAACCTGTGACCTCTTCAAAAAAAAGACCGTGCTCTCCTTCGAGGTCTTCCCCCCGAAACGCACGGATGCCGTCGATACGGTTTACACCACCGTCGCCGCACTCAAAGAGCTTTCGCCGGACTTCATCAGCGTGACGTACGGCGCGGGCGGCGGACGCGCGACCTGCGAGGCAACGCTCGCCATTGCATCGGCGATCAAACATGAGTACGGCATCGAGAGCGTGGCGCACCTGCCCTGCATCGGTCTGACAAAAGCGGAGGCGGCAAGCCAGCTCGAGCGGTTTAAAGAGGCGGGCATCGAGAATATCCTTGCGCTGCGCGGCGATATGCCCGAAGGCGGCACGCCCGCCGGTGACTTCGCGCATGCGAACGAGCTCATCTCCTTTATCCGCGAGCGGTACGACTTCAACCTCATCGCCGCCTGCTATCCCGAGGGGCACACGGAATCGGAGAGCGTGCTTGCGGACATCGGACACCTGAAAAACAAGATCGACGCGGGCGCGACGCAGCTCATCTCCCAGCTCTTTTTCGACAACGATTACTTTTACAGATTTCTGGAGCGCTGCCGCCTTGCGGGGATCGGCGTGCCCATCGAGGCGGGCATCATGCCCGTCGCGAACAAAAAGCAGATCGAACGCATGGTCACCTTATGCGGCGTGACGCTCCCGAAGAAATTTTCTGCGATGATGTCCCGCTACGAAAACGACCCAGAGGCAATGCGCGACGCAGGGATCGCCTACGCCGTCGACCAGATCGTCGACCTGATCGCACAGGGCGTGGACGGCATTCACCTCTATACGATGAACAATCCGTACATTGCCCGCCGCATCCACGAGGCGGTGCACAGACTGCTGTAAAAAGCGTTCTGAAACAAATTGCGCGGGAGTTCTGCGAAACAGCAGAACTCCCGCGCAATTCTTTTTTGCTCAGGATAAGAGCGCAAACCCGTCCGCCGCGATCAGCCGTTTCAGCTCCGCAAGATATTCCCTTGCACAACTGCCTATCGGCGCCTTTTCGCTGACGACGTACCCGACGCGCATACGCTCTTCCGTGCGCAGCTTAACGGAGACAATGTTGTCGCCGTTTAAATTTCTGTTCAGCACGCCCGTGCAGATCGTATAGCCGTTCAGCCCGATGAGGAGATTGAACAGCGTCGCCCTGTCGCTGACGTGAATGCGTTTCTTGTGCGGCTCTGTGCTCAGAATCTCCTCCGAAAAATAGAAGGAGTTGTACGCGCCCTGCTCGAACACGAGGCAGGGATATTCCTCCAATTCGGAAAGTTCTATCTCGCTCCTGCCCGCGAGCGGGTGCACGCTGCTCAGAAAGACGTGTGGCTCCGCCTCGAACAGAGGCGTATAGCGGAGCGATTTCTCTTTGAACAGGTTCCGGAGTACCTTTTCGTTGAATGCGCTCAGATACAGAATGCCGATCTCGCTCTGAAAATTCGCCACGTCCTCTATGATCTCATAGGTGCGCGTCTCGCGCAGCGTGAACTCGTATTCGTCCGTTTCGAGCGAAGAGATGAGGTTCACGAACGCATTGACGGCAAAGGCGTAGTGCTGGGTGGAAATGCGGCAGAGCTGCTTTGCGGGCTTTTTATGCTTATAGCGCTCCTCCAAAAGCTGCGTCTGGTCGAGGATCTGGCGGGCATAAGAGAGAAACTCCGTCCCCTCCGGCGAAAGCGCAATTCCCCGCGGCGTGCGGCGGAAGATCTCGATCCCGAGCTCTGCCTCCAGCTCTTTGACGGACGCGGATAGGCTGGGCTGCGCAACGAACAGTTGGCGTGCCGCCTCCGTGATCGACCCGCACTGCGCGATCCGCACTACATACCGAAGCTGCTGAATGGTCATGCCGTTCCCCTCCTTCATCCATTATAGCAGTTCACTGCAAAAAAAGCAATCGGCACAGTTGAAAATGCCCGCGGCAAACATTGTTTGCCGCGGGCAAGCTTAGGTATATATTTTCCTATTTGAAATAGCGGACGCCGCTCTCGAAGAGTTTCATGTCGAGGACGGGCGGGCAATTCTTGTACAGGTTCTCACCCGTGCGCTCGGTGTGCCCCATCTTGCCCAGCACCCTGCCGTCGGGCGAAGTGATGCCCTCGATCGCCCATACGGAGCCGTTCGGATTGAACGGATACTGCATGGTGGGTGCACCGCTCAGGTCGCAGTACTGTGTGGCGACCTGCCCGTTTTTGCGCAGGCTCTCGAGCGCGTCTGCGGGCGCCACGAACTTGCCCTCGCCATGCGAAACAGGAACGGAGAACACGTCGCCGACGCTGCATGCCGAAAGCCAGGGGCTCTTTACGGACGCGACGCGGATATTCACGAGCCGCGAGACGTGCCTTGCAATATTGTTATAGGTCAGCGTCGGGCTTTCGGCTACAAGCGGACGAATCTCGCCGTACGGCACAAGCCCGAGTTTGACAAGCGCCTGGAACCCGTTGCAGATGCCGAGAGCCAGCCCGTCGCGCACTTTCAGGAGTTTTTCAAGCTCGTCCGCAATGCGCGGGTTGCGGAAGGTCGTGGCAATAAACTTGCCGCTGCCGTCCGGCTCGTCGCCGCCCGAGAATCCGCCGGGGAATGCGACGATATTCGCGCGCGAAATGGCGGCTGCGATCGCCTGCACGCTCTCTTCAATATCCTGCGCGGAGCGGTTCCTGACAACAATAATTTCGGGTTCCGCGCCCGCAAGTCTGAACTTGCGCGCCGTGTCGAGCTCGCAGTTCGTGCCGGGGAATGCGGGGATAAAGACGCGCGGCTTTGCCGCCTTTGCGCCGATATGCACCGTCTTTGCCTTCGCCGCAAAGTCACAGCAAGGCACGTCGCCCTGCGCGGGCGCGGCGTTGGTAAATACCGAGGCAAGCGTCCCGCCGAATGCCTGTTCCGCCTCCGCAAAGGAGACCGACACCTTTCCGCAGGCGAACCCCTCCCCCGCCGTTTCGCCGACGTAGACTGCCTCGGGGAAGGCAGACGCATCTTTGAGCGAAACGAGCAGATCGCCGTAGCACTCAGTGAACAGATCGCCCGCGGCAAACGCAAAGCCCAGCCCGTTGCCGAGGCAGGATTTCACGATCGCTGCCGCCGTGCCGCCCTTTTCGGCGACGGTGGCAAAGACAATGTTCCCGCTCTCAATATTTGCGCGCACCCTGCGGCAGAGCGCGGCGTAGGCGGCAAAATCGGGAATGAAATGCGCGTCCTTCGGGACGGGCAGGCGGTACACCTTCGTGCCCGTCTCCGTAAAGACGTTGGTGATGAGTTTGCCCGCCCGTTCGGGTGCGAGCGCAAAGGAGATGAGCGTGGGCGGTACGTCGATGTGCTCGAAGGTGCCGCTCATGCTGTCCTTGCCGCCGATGGCGCCCAGCCCCAGCCCGATCTGTGCGTACAGCGCGCCGAGGAGCGCCGCGAGCGGCACACCCCAGCGCTTGGGGTCGGTGCCGAGCCGCATAAAGAATTCCTGGAAGGTGAGGCGGATGCGGTCAAAATCGCACCCCGCCGCAACGAGCTTGGAGACGGAACCGATGACCGAATAGATCGCGCCCGTGAACGGCGAGGCGCTCATCAGCTCGGGCGAATAACCGTAGGCGGAAACGGTCGCCATGTCCGTCTCGCCGCCGACCAACTTTGCCGCCATCGCGATGACGGGCGTGAGCTGGTTCTTTCCGCCGAAAGGCATGTACACGCTGCGCGCGCCGATGGTCGAGTCGAACATCTCCGAGAGCCCCTGTTTGGAGCAGACGTTGAGCGAAGAGAGCGCCGAAAGCAGCCCGCCGCGGAAATCGACGTCCTTTTCATCGAAGAAGTGCGTCGTATTGTCCGCGATCTCCGCGTCCGTCACCTGTTTTACGCCGTTCGTATCGAGAAAATCGCGGGACAGATCGACAATTGCTCGGCCCTTGAAGAACATCTTCATGCGACGGTCGTCCGTGACCGTCGCGACGGGCGTTGCGTCGAGGTTCTCCTCCGCGGCAAGGCGGATAAATTCCGCGACGTCCTCCTTTGCGACGACGACCGCCATGCGCTCCTGCGATTCGGAGATGGCAAGTTCGGTGCCCGAGAGCCCCTCGTATTTGAGCGGAACTTTGTCAAGCTCGATGACGAGCCCGTCCGAAAGTTCGCCGATGGCGACGGAGACGCCGCCCGCGCCGAAGTCGTTGCACTTTTTGATGCGGCGGGTCGCCTCTTTGTTCAGAAACAGCCGCTGCAGCTTGCGCTCGGTGAGAGGGTTGCCCTTCTGCACTTCCGCGCCGCAGGTCTCCACAGAATGCGCGTCGTGCGCCTTGGATGAACCCGTTGCACCGCCGCAGCCGTCGCGCCCCGTCTCGCCGCCGAGCAGGATGATGACATCCCCCGCCTTCGGCTTTTCGCGGTACACCATGTCGCGCGGCGCGCCGCCGACGACAAAGCCCGTCTCCAGCCGTTTCGCCTTGTAGCCGGGGTGGTACACTTCATCTACAATGCCCGTCGCAAGCCCGATCTGGTTGCCGTAGGAGGAAAAGCCCGCCGCCGCGGTGCGCGTGATGACGCGCTGCGGAAGTTTGCCGGGGAGAGTATCCTCCAGCTTTTCGCGCGGGTCGGCGCTGCCCGTGATGCGCATCGCCTGATAGACGTACGTCCTGCCCGAGAGCGGGTCGCGGATGGCGCCGCCGAGGCAGGTCGCCGCCACACCGAACGGCTCGATCTCCGTCGGGTGGTTGTGCGTCTCGTTCTTGAACATGACGAGGTATTTTTCGGTCTTTCCGTCGATCTCGGCATCGACGCAGATCGAGCAGGCGTTGATCTCGTCGGACACGTCGAGATCGTCCAGCCTCCCCTCTTTTTTCAGCTTTTTGACCGCGATCGTCGCAACGTCCATGAGGCACGGGTACTTATCCGCGCGCCCGCCGTTGCACTCGTTGAAGAGCTCTTTATACAGATCGTACGCCTTCTGCACGTGCGGATCGTCCGAATCGATGGTCACGTTGCGAAGTTCGGTGGCAAACGTCGTGTGGCGGCAGTGGTCGGACCAATAGGTATCGATGACCTTGACCTCCGTCTCGGTCGGGTCGCGCCCCTCCTCTTTGAAATAGTCGCGCACGAACGCAAGGTCTGCGACGCTCATCGCAAAGCCGTTCTGCTTATGATAGGCTGCGATCTCCTCGTCGCTCATCTTCGTAAAACCGTACACGACGGGCACGTCGTGCGTGCTCATGCGCGCACGTTTAAGCGTCCGCGGCTTTTCGAGCGAGACTTCGTTGCTCTCCACGGGGTTGATGAGGTGGTGCTTGATACGTGCAAGCTCTTCCGCCGAAACGCCCTTTACGCAGATGACGCGCGCGCACTTGACGAGCGGGCGCTCCTTCTGCGTCAGAAGCTGCACGCACTGCGCGGCACTGTCCGCGCGCTGGTCGTACTGCCCGTCCAGAAATGCAATGGCAAAGACGGAATACCCCGCCGCAACGGGCAGCTCTTCGCGGTAGACCGTATCTACGGGCGGCTCGGAAAAGACGCCCGCGACCGCCTGTTCAAACTCCTCTTCCGAGATGCCTTCGACGTCGTAGCGGATGACTTCGCGCACGTCCTCGGCATGGATGCCGAGCTGCGCCGCAAGGTCGTCCCTGATCTTTTTCGCCTGTAAATTGTCTTTCTTTTCAACAAAGATCCTGTAAATCATCGCTTACACCCCGCTGTTGTATTTGATGCCTATATCGGTGCGGAACTGCTTTCCCTCAAACTCGATATTCGCCGCCGCAGCGTATGCCTTTTTGCGCGCCTCGGCAACCGTACGCCCCTTTGCGCAGACGTTGAGCACCCTGCCGCCGTTCGTCTTTAAAACGCCGTCTTCGCGCTTTGTCCCCGCATGGTACAAAAAGGCGTCACCGAGGTCGCCGACCGCGATCGGTTTCCCCTTTTCGTAATGCTGCGGATAGCCGCCGCTCGCGAGCACGACGCAGACGCACGCGCCGTCCTCCCATTCGATGTTCACATCCGCGAGCCGACCGTCGGTGACCGCCTCGAAGATCGTGAGAAGATCGGTCTTCAACATGGGCAGTACGACCTGCGTTTCGGGGTCGCCGAACCGCGCGTTGTACTCCACGACCTTCATGCCCTCGGGCGTGCGCATCAGCCCGCAGTAGAGCACGCCCTTGAAGGGCCGCCCCTCCGCGTTCATGGCGGCGACCGTCGGGAGCAGGATCTTTTCGCGCACCTCGTCCGCGATCTCCTGCGTGTAGAACGGACAGGGCGTAAAAGTGCCCATCCCGCCCGTGTTCAGCCCTTTGTCCCCGTCCTGCGCGCGCTTATGGTCGCAGCTCGGGAGCATGGGCACGATGGTCTTTCCGTCCGTAAAGCAGAGCACGGAGACCTCCTCCCCGGGGGTGAACTCCTTGCCTCTGAGAAACTCCTCGACGACGAGCGTATTGCCCGCTGTGCCGAACGCCTTGTCGAGCATGATCTGTTTCAGCCCCGCCTCCGCCTCTGCGAGCGTCTCGCAGATGAGGACGCCCTTGCCGAGCGCAAGCCCGTCCGCTTTCAGGACGACGGGGAACTTCCCGCCGCGCACATACGCGAGCGCCTTGTCGTAATCGGTGAACACCTCATACGCCGCCGTGGGGATGCCGTACTTTTTCATGAGCCCTTTGGCAAAACTCTTGCTCGCCTCGATCTGCGCCGCGGCTCTGTTCGGCCCGAACGCGCGGTGCCCGCGCGCCTCGAGCGCGTCCACGAGCCCCGCCGCGAGCGGGTCGTCGGGTGCGACGACGGTATATTCCACGTCTTTATGCGTATCCACCCAGTCGCAGACGGCATCGATATCCATATAATCGACATCCACGCACTCGGCAAGCTCGGCAATGCCGGCATTGCCCTTCATGCAGTAAAGTTTCCCGACGCGCGGGCTCTTGGCGAGCGCCGCGACGATCGCGTGCTCCCTGCCGCCGTTTCCTATGACAAGTACGTTCATCTGTCCTCCGTGTAACTTTGGTCAACCGTCTGTTTCGGCGCCCCGCAAGCGGGGCAGCCATCAAATCGCAGGATTTGACAGGCACCCGCCTGCCGAGAGATCCGCGAACTATTCAGTGATGAAACAGCCTCATCCCCGTGAACGCCATGGCGATGCCGTATTTGTCGCACGCCTCGATGACGAGATCGTCGCGCACGGAGCCGCCCGGCTGCGCAATGTAGGAGACGCCGCTCTTTTTGGCGCGCTCGATATTGTCCGAGAACGGGAAGAAGGCATCGCTGCCCAGCGACACGCCCGTGATTTTGGAGAGGTACTCCCTCTGTTCCTCCTTCGTGAACGGTTCGGGGCGGACGGCGAAATTCTTCTTCCACACGTCGTCGCCGAGCACGTCCTCGTACTCGTCGGAGAGGTACACGTCGATGATATTGTTCTTATCTGGCCGCCCGATGCCCTCTGCAAATTGCAGCCCGAGCACCTTGTCGCTCTGGCGCAGGTGCCACAGGTCAGCCTTGCTGCCCGCAAGGCGGGTGCAGTGGATGCGGGACTGCTGCCCCGCGCCCACGCCGATCGCCTGCCCGTCCGCGGCAAAGCAGACGGAGTTGGACTGCGTATATTTGAGCGTGATGAGCGAGATGATGAGGTCGGTCACCGCATCGGCGGGGATCGTCTTGTTCTTCGTCACGACGTTTTTCAGAAGATCTGCATCGATCTTAAAGTTGTTTCTCCCCTGCTCGAAGGTCACGCCGAACACCTGCTTGTGTTCGACAAGACCTGGAACATAGTCCCTGTCGATTTTGACGATATTGTAGCCGCCCTTGCGCTTTGCTTTCAGAATCTCCAGCGCCTTGGGCGAATAGCCGGGCGCGATGATGCCGTCGGACACCTCGCGGGAGATGATCTTCGCCGTCACCTCGTCGCACTCGTCAGAGAGCGCGATCCAGTCCCCGAAGGAGGACATGCGGTCGGTGCCGCGGGCGCGCGCATAGGCGCAGGCGAGCGGAGAATCGTCCAGCCCCTCGATGTCGTCCACAAAGCAGGATTTTTTCAGCCTGTCCGAGAGCTTTTTGCCGACGGCAGCCGAAGTCGGGCTGACGTGTTTGAAGGAAGTCGCAGCAACCTGCCCCGTGCTCTCCTTCAGCTCTTTCACGAGCTGCCAGCTATTGAACGCGTCCAGAAAATTGATATACCCGGGCTTGCCGTTCAGGATCTCGATAGGCAGGTCGGAACCGTCCGCCATGAAGATCTTTGCGGGTTTCTGGTTGGGATTGCAGCCGTATTTGAGTTCAAACTCCTTCATCTTTATCCCCTCCTTATTTGTTTTTATTGATGAGAACGCGCTCGTATTTGCCCGTGGCAAGGTCGGTGTAGCGCACATACAGCGAAATTTTATTGTCCGCGTTCAGGTTGTCCCAGAGCGTCTTTGCAAACGCCTGCATATCGTCGGGGATCTGCACGCGCTCAGGCTCGCCCGTGAATGTCGGGATCGGGTTGCCGTCGCAGTTATAGGTATGGATAAAGTGGCCCACACCGCTGAGCGGCGCATACGAAAAGGTGTAGCGGTTGCACGCAGAGCCGATAGCGTCCGCGCTCTTAAGAATGCTCATCTTATAGGTGAACCCGCCGTCCGCAAAATGCAGCACCGCGCTGATGCGGGGCGTAAAATTCGGGTCGTCCGGCTCGAAACAGCGCGTATCCAGCGCCTGCTCAAAGGTCTTGCCCTGCGCGAGGAAATCGTACACGGTATCCGTCTGGTCGCCGTTGGTGACGATGAGGTCGTCTTTATATCTGCGCACGGGCGAATAGATGATGAGCGAAGGATCTTTTACCTTGCCCGCATCGAAGGGGTAGATGGTCACCTCCTCCCCCTTCTCGGTAAAGACGCGGTTGCGGCTGTTCTCGCTCCTGCCCATGATAAAATACGCAAACACCGCCTTTTTGCCGTCCTCGCTCTTGCCGACGACGATACCGCGCCCGACGTAAGCGTTGTCCCTGATCAGTTCTCCGATGTCCGAAATGTTGTAAATGCTCATTTGCGCCTCCGCTGTTTATTCAAGGACGGTGACGACCCGTCCCTCTTTTCTGATCTTTCCCGTGCACAGAAGCCGCACCGCCTCGGGCAGCGCCTTATGCTCCTCAACGAGGATGCGCGCCTGCAGACTTTCGGGCGTGTCATCGGGAAGAACCTCGACCGCGCGCTGCAGGATGATAGCGCCGCCGTCGCAGTTCTCGTCTACGAAATGCACCGTCAGCCCCGAGAGCTTTACGCCGTATTCGATCGCGGCGCGGTGCACGTTCAGCCCGTAATATCCTTTGCCGCAAAAGCTCGGGATAAGGGAGGGATGAATATTGATGATGCGGTCAGGAAATGCCCGCACGAAATTTTCCGTCACAATGGAGAGCCAGCCCGCGAACACGATATAATCGATGCCGCGCGCGTTCAGCTCTGCAATAACGTCCTCGTACATCGTCTCGGAATCGGCAAAGTCCTTTTTACTGCGCACGATGTGCGCAATGCCGTGCTTTTCCGCACGTTCGATGGCGCCGATCCCCGGCTTTGACGCGACCAGAAGCGCGATCTCGCAAAAGGGCTCGCGTTCGTTTGCATCGATGACGGACTGAAAATCGCTCCCCGACCCGCTCGCAAAGACAGCTATCTTTTTCACAGCAGCCGCACTCCTTTCCCCTGCACCGTCTCACCGATGAGGTACGCCGTCTCACCCGTAGAGGCAAGCTGCGCGATGACTGCGGGCACGTCCTTTTTGTCCACGCAGACGACCATGCCGATGCCCATATTGAAGGTGTTGTAGATCTGCTCGTTTGTGATGCCCGCCTTCTCCTGCATGATCTGAAAGATCTCGGGAACGGGATAGGAGGAAAGGTCGATCTCGCAGCCGATCCCCTCGGGGAAGATGCGCGGGATATTCTCGATAAAGCCGCCGCCCGTGATATGCGCAATGCCCTTCACCTGTACTTTTTCGATGAGGCGGAGGATACTGTTCACATAGATCTTCGTAGGCGTGAGCAGCACATTGAGCAGTTTATCCTTCAGCCTGTCATCGTAGCGGTCGAGGTCGTGCGAATTGCCGTTGTCGCCGAACAGCCTGCGCACCAGCGAATAGCCGTTGGAGTGGATACCGCTGGATGCGATACCGACGAGCGCGTCGCCCGCTTTGATACCCTTCCCGTTGATGACTTTTTTCTTGTCCACGATGCCGACGGCAAAGCCCGCGATGTCGTACTCGCCGTCGGGGTAGAACCCGGGCATCTCGGCGGTCTCGCCGCCGATGAGCGCGCAGCCCGCCTGACGGCAGCCCTCCGCCACGCCCGAGACGACGGTCGCAACGACTTCGGGCGAGAGTTTGCCCGTCGCAAAATAATCGAGGAAAAAGAGTGGCTTCGCGCCCTGGCAGACAATGTCGTTCACGCACATGGCGACGGCGTCAATGCCGACGGTGTCGTGTTTGTTCGCAAGAAAGGCATATTTGAGCTTGGTGCCGACGCCGTCCGTGCCCGCGACGAGCACGGGCTCCTCCATTTTCTCTCCCGCAATGGAATAAAACCCGCCGAACGAACCGATGTCGCCGAGCACGTTCCCGTCAAAGGTGGACTGTACGTGCTTTTTCATCAGTTCGACCGCCTTATAGCCGCGCTCCACGTCGACGCCGCTGTCTTTATACGAAATAGCCATCGTTATTTCCTCTCTTTCATTCAAATTTGAGTTTGTCCGCCTGATAATCATCGAGCGAATAGGGATACTTTCCGTCGAAACAGCCAGTGCAGAACCCGTGCGCACAGCCGCTGCAGGATTCTTTGAGCTGGTCGACCGTCATATAGGTCAGCGAATCCGCACCTATGTAGTCGCAGATCTCCTTGACGGACTTGTTCGCGCCGATAAGCTGGGAATACGTTTCAATATCGATGCCGAGGTGGCAGGGATGCCGCACGACGGGCGAACTTGCCATCATGTGCACTTCGCGCGCGCCGCCCTCGCGCAGCATTTTGACGATCTTGCGGCTGGTCGTGCCGCGGACAATGGAGTCGTCGATGATGATGACGCTCTTCCCCTCTATGTTGGCGCGCAGCGCGTTCATCTTGACGCTGACGCTGTGCTCGCGCATGCGCTGGTCGGGCTGGATGAACGTCCTGCCCACATAGCGGTTTTTGGCAAGCGCCTCCACGAACGGGATCCCCGACTCTTCGGAGTATCCCTTCGCCGCGACCAGCCCCGAATCGGGCACGCCGCTGACGAGGTCCGCCTTGATCTGCGGGTTGTTGCGCGCAAGGATCCTGCCCGCGGCTTTCCGCGCGGCATAGACGCTCAGCCCGTCGATGATGCTGTCGGGACGGGCAAAATAGACGTATTCAAAGATACAGCTCGCGGACTTCTTCCCCGCCGTATCGAGGAAATACGAGCGCTCGCCTTGCGCGTCGATGACGACGACTTCGCCGGGCTTTACGTCGCGCGAATAGACCGCACACACGGCGTCCAGCGCGCACGTCTCGCTGGCGACGATCGTATCGTCGAGGCTCTTGCCCAAAACGAGCGGACGGATCCCGTACGGGTCTCGCACGGCGATGAGCTTATCCGCCGTCATCACGACGAGCGCATACGCCCCGCGGATGCGCTCGCACGCGGCGAGCACGCCCTTCACGATGTCGCCGTCGCTGTATTTATTGATGAGCAGCGCGATGACTTCCGAATCGATGCTCGTCTGAAAGACGGCATTGTCGGCGATCAGTTCTTCGCGCAACTGCTTCGTATTGGTGAGGTTGCCGTTGTGCGCGAGCGCCATCTTGCCGCACTTGCCCGTGAACACGATGGGCTGCGCGTTCAGAAGAGAACTCGCCCCCGTCGTGGAATAGCGCACATGCCCGATCGCAATATCGCCTTCGGGGAGCTCCTGCAGATGCCCGTTTGCAAACACCTCGGGGATCAGCCCCATGCCTTTATAGTAACGGATCGTATTCGCATAGGCGACGGCAATGCCGCCGCTCTCCTGCCCCCTGTGCTGCAGGGCGTACAACCCGTAATAGACGGTGTGCGCGACGTCGCGCGTCTCACTGCTGTAGACGCCGAATACGCCGCACTCCTCGTGCATGCTGTCGAACGGAAGTTTTCCGTCACGTAAATACATCCTGCCCTCCTGAATAACCTGCCGTACCCGGATGATAAAAATGAGAATGCGGCGCGGCGCTGCCGCGCCGCGCGGACTGCTGCACGGTGCTTATTTGCCCGTGAGGCGGGCAAACACTTCCTTGTAGGCGTCTTCGACCCCGCCGAGGTCGCGGCGGAACCTGTCCTTATCCAGCTTTTCGCCCGTGGTCATGTCCCAGAAACGGCAGGTATCGGGCGAGATCTCATCCGCGAGAATGATCTGCCCCTTGAATCTGCCGAACTCGAGCTTGAAGTCGATGAGATCGATGTTCAGCCCCTTGAAGAACTCCTTCATCACGTCGTTGACCTTGAACGCCATGTTGCGGATGGTCTCCAGCTCTTCGGGCGTGGCGAGCTCCATGGCGAGCGCCTGATAGTCGTTGATCAGCGGGTCGCCGAGGTCGTCGTTCTTATAGCTGAACTCGAAGCAGGTGACGGGAAGTTTCTTGCCTTCGGGCACGCCGTAGCGTTTGGAGAAGCTGCCTGCCGCCGTGTTGCGGATAATGACCTCGAGCGGAACGATCTCCACCTTTTTCACCGCCGTTTCGCGGTCGGAGAGCTCCTCCACATAGTGCGTGGGGATGCCGTGCTGTTCCATGAGGCGGAACATCATGTTGCTCATGCGGTTGTTGATCACGCCTTTCCCCGCGATCGTGCCCTTTTTGAGCCCGTTGAACGCGGTCGCATCGTCCTTGTAATCCACGATCACGATATCCGGATCGTCCGTTGCGTATACTTTTTTCGCCTTGCCCTCGTAGAGCTGACCGAGTTTCTGCATTGTACCTCTCCTCCGAAAAAATTTTTACCCGAATACATCGGGGATCTTACCGTATTGTTACCGCGGCTTACAGTTCCGCCTGCAGCGCGGCGTCATCCGCCGCGATCTTCTCCGCCATCTCCTTTTTATAGGCGGAAAGTTTTTCGGCGATCTGCGGATATTTGAGCCCGAGCATCTGCAGGGCGAGCAGCCCCGCGTTCTCCCCGCCGTTGACGCCCACCGTCGCAACGGGGATGCCCGAGGGCATCTGCACGATGGACAAAAGGCTGTCCAGCCCGCCCATCATATCCGTTTTGACGGGCAGCCCGATGACGGGCAGCGTCGTGTATGCGGCGATGACGCCGCCGAGGTGCGCCGCCTTGCCTGCGGCGCAGATGATGACCTCGATCCCGCGCTCCTTCGCGCCCGCCGCAAAGGCGTGCGCCTCGCCGGGAGTGCGGTGCGCGGAAATGACGCGCACTTCGGGTGTTTCGCCAAATTTTTCCAAAACCGAGATCGCCGGTTTCACGACGGGCAGATCGGACTTGCTGCCCATGAGGATCGCAACTTTAGCTGCCATGTTCTTTTTCTCCTTCCCGCAGCGAGCCTCCGCGGTTAAAATTCCGGGCGCGAAACATACTCAATAGCGGAATGCTGCGGTATATCTTTCTTGCTGTCTATCTGCTTGCCGTAAACATCTACGGCTTCATACTCGTCCGTTCTCTGCGCGAGAGTGCGCTCGAGCGGCGCGGCACCGCCGCGAAAAAAGCGAAAGTCCTGCTGGCGGGAGCGCTCGGCGGCGCACTCGCAGGATATGTGGCAATGTTTGCACTGCGGTGCGGCACGGACGACGCGCTGCTGATGCTCAGCATGCCGCTTCTCATCGCGCTCAATGTCTATGCGCTGTTTTTGCTGCTGAGGCTGATCTCTCCCGTGCTCGTATAAAAGCGGTCGGGAAAGGCGGCGCAAAAAAACAGACCCAAAAGCGTGCGCGGATGCGCACCGCTCCCGAATCTGTCCTGCGGTTGCTATGTACGATGCGCCTTCCGCGCAAAGGTCATATTGTCCCAAGCCGCCGCGCGGGAACTTCCGCACGCGGGAGCGCTGCGGCGCGCTGCCTGACACTTTCCCATTGGCATTTCCTCTTCCGCCGTCGGAAACGGCGCCCGCGCCCGATGATGCAAGGCGCAAAGCCGTCCGAACATTCTCAGTATACCACAAATCACGCCTTTTCAAAACTGTTTGAGCGCACTTTTCGCAAAATTTTAGGCTGAAAAATTTCCCCTGCAGCCGTCCAAACACTTGACAAATTACAGCCGACGGTCATGACCGCCGGCTGTACCGTCTTTGCGTTATTCTTTCTCCGTTTTTCCGTCGGAAACTTTCTCGGCTCCCTTCTCACGCTCTCCGCCCGCAGCGTTTTCGCGGAGCAGGTCACGGATCTCGGCGAGCAGCTTTTCCACGTTCTCACTGCTGACGGCGGGCGCCGCAACGGGAACAGGCTCGGCAGGCGCGGGCGCAGCCTCTGCCGCAGGCGCCTCTTCGGCGGGCGCGGCTTCCGCGGCCCCTTTCTGCTCCAGCTTTGCCTTGAGCTTTTCATTCTCGGCACGCAGCCGTGCGCCCGCCTTGCGGATGACGCGCACGATGGTGAAAATGATCAGCGAATACAGCAGGAACTGTATGATCGCCATGATGAGATTGCCGTAATTGAGCGTGATCGCGGCGATCTCCGTTCCGTCTGCCGCTACGGACGCTTCGCGCAGGATGATGACCAGCTCGCTCATATCCTCGCCGCCGAACGCCCAAGTGATGAGCGGCCGCAAAATATCGTTGACGACGCTGTTCACGATCGCGGTGAACGCCGCGCCGACGACTACCGCGACAGCAAGGTCGATGACGTTGCCGCGCGTGATGAACGCTTTGAAATCTTTCCAGAAGCCGCCCTCTTCCTTCTTTTTCGCACGGCGGGCAGCGCGTTCGGCGCGCCTGCGGGCGCGCTTCTCCTCCTTTGTTTCGGCTTTGACTTCCGCCGCCTGTTTCACTTCTTCCATAGGCATCTCCTTTGTTTCATTATTTCCGAGCCGAACAGCGCGGTTATTGTATCAGGTGTACTTTTTCAGATTCTCCATGAGAAATTTCGCAACGGCATCCTCTTCGGAATAACCGATCACGCCCGTTGCCATAGCCTTGAGCGAATCCTCCGCATTTTTTACCGCATACGACTCGTCAGCCGCAAGGAACAGCTCTTTATCGTTGTGCCCGTCGCCGAACGCGACCATCCTCTCCGCACCGAGCAGCTCTTTTACGCGGCGCGCGCCTTCCCCTTTCGAAGTCCCCGCGGGCATGATCTCGCACCAATAATCGGTATGATACGTTTCCCGCTCATAAATACATTTCAGGTCACTGCGGCGCAATACTTCCGCGTGCAGGGCCTCCAACCGCTCCTTCGTGTCGATACAGTTGAAATAAAATATATCGTCTCCGACAAGCTCGTCGCGATCCCTGACGGCAGAAAAGCGCGGATCCCCCGCACGCCGCCCCAGATAGCGCCGAACGCCCGAAGTTGCCTTCTCCTCTACCCATGAGACGCGCTCGCGCGTGCCGCGGAAAGAGTAGACCAGCGGCCAGACGTCATGCGCCGCAAAAACATCGCGCAAAAAGTCAAGCTGTTCGCGGTTAAAGTGGTTGTTGTAGAGCATCTTTCCGCTCCACGGCTCCATCACCACCGCGCCGTTATAAAGGACAACGGGCAGATTCTGCCGCAAGCCCCACAGTGCTTTCGCCGCAGAATTCAAAGACCGCGCCGTCGCGTATGTAAAATAAAGCCCCTCCTCGTCGATCATCTCATTGAGATGCCGCAGACTGAAAGCGGAGATCCGCTCCTCCGCCGTCAGCAGGGTACCGTCCAGGTCGGATACAAAGAGAGTCTTCAAAACCGTGTACCCCCGCCTTCATTTTGGAACAGTATACCATATTTCCGCTAAAAAAGCAAGAGCCGCGGCTTTTGCTGATAATTTTTAAACAGATGAACAAAAAAATATTTTTTTGAGAATGAAGCGCAAAGCAAAACAAAAAGACGGGGCAACCCCTCTTTGTCTCGGGCAGCCCCGCCTTTCCGCCTCGGCTGCGGTCACTCCCGCAGCAGCGCGCCGAGCACCGCGCGCTTGAGCGCGGACTCTTCTCCGTACCCGCGGGGGATCGTTTCCCCTCCCGCAATATCCGCAGCGATCTCCCCCTCCCCGCCGAATATGAGCACGCGGTGCGCGAGCATGCACGCCTCCTCCGCGTCGTGCGTGACAAAGACGACGGTGGGAGACTGCTCGCGCCACAGTTCGCAGAACAGACCGATCAGCCGTATCTTCAGCGCCGTATCCAGCGAAGAAAAGGGCTCGTCCATGAGGAACAGTTTTGCGGGGTGCAGAAAGGCGCGCGCAACGGAGACGCGCTGCGCCTGCCCGCCCGAAAGCTCCGCAGGATACGCATTCCTCTTTTCGGAAAGCCCTACCCGCGCAAGCATCCCGACGATGCGCTCCTCGTCTTTGCAAACAAGGCGCAGATTCCCCCCGACCGTCAGATTCGGCACAAGGCGGGGCTGCTGAAAAATATATGAACAGCGCAGCCCCGCGGGGACGATCTCGCCCTCAAAAGGCGTCAGCCCCGCGAGCATATTCAGGAGCGTCGTTTTGCCGCAGCCGCTCGCACCCAAAAGGCAGGTGATCTTCCCCTCCTCCAGCGAAAGAGAAAAATCCTCATAAACGGTCTGTGCTCCATAGCGTTTGGTGACGTTTCTCAGTTCGATCATGCGGCGCGCCCTCCCTTCCAGCGGTCGGTGATACGGGTGAGAAAACCGAGCGCGAACTCAAGCAGACCGCCGAGCACGATAATGGAGATAGTCAGCGCAAACATGCGCGCGATCTCAAGGAAGGAATTTGCCGTCTGCATCATCCCGCCTATCGAAACGTAGGTATAGGCGAGCACCTCTGCAGAGACCGCAACTTTCAGCGCAAGAGAGAGGTTTGCCCCCGCCTGTGCAAAGAGCGCAGGCAGCATCTGCGGAATATAGATCCGGAATATCCTGTCCCGCAGCGAAACACCGTAGACCTGCGCCATTTCGGCGAGCTGCGCATCGATCCCCCGCAGAGCCGCCGAGAGCTGTGCATAAGAGATAGGGAACAACATCAGGAAGACGACGATGACAGGCGCCTGATGAGGCGTAGACCAAAGCAGCAGCATGAGCGTAACGGCGAGCGTCGGGATGACGCGCAGTACGAGCACGAACACGCCGATAAAGCGGCTGAACTTTTTGCTCAGCGCGGCGGGGACTGCCGCCGCCGCTGCACACAGGAAAGAGAGTGCCCAGCCCTCTGCTGCGCGCAGCAGAGTCGAGCCCAGCGCCTGCCAGAAAAAGACCTCTCCGAACAGTGCCCATAGCTGCACCATCGTATCCGAAAACGACGGCAGGATATAATCGTTGCCGATCTGCGCGCATGCGATGAGCCATGCCGCCAGCAGGACTGCGAGCGCGAGCACTGAAAACAGTACATCCAAGATTTTATTTGCGCGGGGTCTTTTTTTCATAACAAACAGCGCCTATTCGGCAGGAGTATAGAAAAATGCGTCCGATGCTGTAAAGGTCTGCCCTGCCGCCGCCGAAAGGACAGAGAGGAAGGAGCGAACTTCATCCTTACAATCTGCTGCCGCAGTAAAGCGCACGGCGCAGGCGGAAATGACTTCCTTGGTCAGATCGCTCTCCGTAAAAGAAGGCGTTGCGCCTTCGGGCAGGTGCGATTCGACTGCATCGCAGATGACGGACGCCTGCGTGTCTGCATTTAAAAGCCATTCCGCATTTGCGGCGACCGCCTGCGTAAAGCTCTCGATAAATGCAGGCTCCGCCTCGATGAACGCGGTCTTTGCGACGAGCACCGCCTGCGGGTATCCCTCCGTACCGCCGTACAGTGTCTGCAAACTGCCGACGACCTTCAGCGACGTTGCATTCACCTTTCTGCTGACAGCGGGTTCCGCCGCGATCATGTAATCGTAGTCGGCGGTGGGAAGGATCTCACCGCCCGAAACGTTGTACAGGTATGCAGTGGTGCCCGTCGTGTTTTCTTCCTGCTTGTTCTCGCGATCTTCATGAGCAACATTATATTTGTTCAGGACGGCGCGCAGAACATACCCGACAAAATTATCGCGCTGCAGGCAGCCGATCTTCGTACCGGCAAGAAGCGTCGCCGCATTCTCCTCCGTAAGCTCCGTTTCAGTCGTAGAAAGGATATAGATATTGCCGTGCGTGACCGTGCCGAGCATCTGGTAGGATTCACCCGTACCGAGCAGTTTTGCCGCCAGATTTACGGGCAAAATACAGATATCCGCGCGCGGATTTGTACCCGTGACGTATGTCTGAATGGTGTCTGCCGCCACGACGTTGTAGTTAACATCTTCACCGAACTGCATCTCCTCGCTCATGAGCTGCCCAAGCGCAAGCGCGGGAGCACCGTCGGGTGCATACACCTCCACCGTTGTGGTGCCGCCCGTGTTCGTCTCCCCTGACTCCTCATCGCATGCCGTGAACGCGAACGCGCCGAATGCAAGCATGCACACGGCAAGCAGACAGACTAAAAACTTTTTCATTTTCCATTTCTCCTTTTGCGCCGCAAAAAAGCCCTCCCGCCTGCGGCAAAGAGGGCAAAATGACGCGCAAAAAAAGCGTTGAATCCATCTTCTCCCCCTTAGCCGTCGGGGCGGACCCTTCGGTGCAGGTTTCGATATTCAACTGTACGTTATTATACTCTACGCCGTCGTAAAAAGCAAGCAAAACGCATACACAAAATCCCGCCGCCCGCGGCGGTCTTGTCTGCAGAATTTTTCATGTCACGCGCGTATAAAAATACAGACCGCGCACATGCTCTTTGTATGATCAAGAGAATCGTAACTCTTTCGGCGACAGCCGTCTGCCTTGTAGCGGCACTGCTCGTCATCTTCAATTTTACGACAGCCAAACACGCCGAACACATTGCCGAAGCAAACGCGGCGTGCGAACTCCCCGCAGCCATGACCGAAACGGACATTGCCGCGCTCCGTGACGCCCGCACCTGTCCGCAGGGAGAGGACGCCTTCGGCGGCCCTTTGCCCTCTGAAGACAGGCACGGCGCCTGCGGCATGCACGAAGAACAGGCCGCGCACCGCGCACCCGAACCCCGCGGGGGTCATGCTGCCCCCGCAAAAGATGTGCACCCCGGCGGGCATGAGACCGGTAAGCCGCAGCCCCTGCCGCGCGCGGTTCCTGCACCGCGTACGGAGCAGGAACACCCGCACATGCCAACGCATCTGCGCCGCCCGCCAGTACTTTCTAAATTTTTCGGCGATCACGGTTTCGTTCTTATCTTCCTGCCGCTGCCCGCACCGCCCGAGCAGCCCGCCGTTCCCGACGGAGAACTGCCCGGCGCGCCCGACACGGCACCCGAAACACCCGACGAGGCGCCCGAACAGCCTTCAGACGAGCTGCCGACCGTCATAGACGAGAGCGAAGACCTCGCGGAAGGCCCGACTGCCGAATAAGAAAAATCAACACTGCCATAAGAAAGCGACTGCCGCAGGGGAGCTCCCCTGCGGCGTATTTTTTACAGTCTCACGTATTTTTCAGCACATCTTTATAAATGGCAAGATCTTTGTCGAGGTAGACGTCAAACACAACGCGCATGCCCGCCTCTCTATGTTCGAGCAGCCAGTTTTTGACGGCGCCCACGGCGATCGCCGCCGCCTCGTAGTTCGGGTATCCGAAGACACCCGTCGAAATACAGCAGAAAGCAACGTTCTTCAGCCCCATCTGTTCGGCGAGGTTGAGACAGGAGAGATAGCACCCGCGCAGCACCCGCCCGTCCTCCTCCGTGACGCCGAGCCCGACCATGGGACCCACCGTATGCAGGATATATTTGGAGGGCAGGTTGTACGCGCGCGTGATCTTGGCGCAGCCGGGCGGTTCCACCTCCCCCTGCGCGCCCATGATCTTGGAGCAGTCCAGCCTTACCTGCACGCCCGCGCGGGAATGAATGACGTTATCGATACACTTGTGGTGCGGGATAAAACACCCGAGCAACGAACTGTTCGCAGCGTTCACGACCGCATCGATCTTCAGGCGGGTGATGTCCCCCTGCCAGAGCGCAAGCCCTTCTTCATAGGAAAAAGCGTCCGCATCGACCACGCCGCGCTCCTCCGATTCGGAGAGAAAGAGCCTGTCCTGCAGTTCGAGGAACCGATCGGAGACGGGCGCGGGCGGGCGCTCGTTCAGGTATCCCCAGATGAGCTCGCGCTTTGTCTGATAGGGATAGCTGAACGCCGCGATACGGTTGCGCTCCTCCAACAGAAAGGCAAGCAGTTCGTCGCAGATGGCGCTCTTCTCCTCCTCGCCGATGATCTCCGCATGCCGCGGCGGACAGGAGAGGTCTATGATGTCCTTGTATTGCTCCAAAGCGAGCATGGCACACCTCCCCGCCGCTTACTTTTTGCCTGCGTTGAAATTGATGAGACAGCCGCTCAGGATGATGCGTTTTTCGTCCGGCGTGAGCGCGTCCATGCCGAGTTCGATCTCTTTGACCGTTCCGCGCGAGATCAGCTTTGCGGGGATCTTCGCAGCCCCCTCCTCGACATACCGCGCCACGTTCTCGATATAGACATAGTCGCCGACTTTCAGCCGCAGTTTATCCGCGAGCAGCGGCAGCATGCCCCAGTTGATAAGGTTGCTGCGGTAGCGCTTGGTCGCGTACTCCTGCGCGATGTTCGCGACGCCGCCCAGAACACGCTGGCAGGACGCCGCCTGTTCGCGCGCGGAGCCGTCGCCCGGTTTGACCGCCGCGACGAAACTGCCGTAGATCGTGCCCTCTGCGGGCGTGAACCCGCCCAGCTCTTTGAGCACGCTCTCGGGAAGTTTGCCCGTCTCGCGGCGCGCATCCTCGTCTGCCTTGATCGCCTTCGCCCTGCCGACGTAGGCGGGATCCTTGCGCGAAAGCGCAAACTCCGCGAGCTTCATGGGGTTGGAGCGGTAGGACGAGGTCTCGCCCGACGGGATCAGCTCGTCCGTCGTCGTGACGGGGTCGGTGATGACGCTCGCCGCCTTCATCAGAAGGTGCCTGCCCATGGGGATCATCTCGGGCCAGTCCGCGATATTCGGGCCGTATTTGAGCTGCTCTTCTCGCTGCGCCTTCCCCGCGCCGTGATAGACGCGGTTTTTATAGATCTCCGCGTCGAAGAAATATTTTTTGACCTTTTTCGTATAGGAAACTTCGGTCGCGGGCGTCAGGATCCCGCCGTTTGCAGCCGTCGCCGCGATCGAGCGCGCGTCCATGAGCGCGACGGAGGCGAGCTGCCCCTGCGCGGGTTTGCTCCCCTCGCGGCTCTCGAAGTTGCGCGTCGTATGGCGGATAGACAGCCCGTTGTTGGCGGGCACGTCGCCCGCACCGAAACAGGGGCCGCAGAACGCCGTCTTGACGACCGCGCCCGCGTCCATCAGCCCGCCGATATAACCGTTCTCGACGAGCGCCTTATACACGGGCTGGCTGGAAGGATAGACGCTGAGCGAAAATTCGCCGCAGCCCGTAGACTTCCCTTTCAAAATCTCATACGCCTCGGCAATGTTCTCGTACATGCCGCCCGCACAGCCCGCGATGATGCCCTGGTCGACTCGGATCCCCTCGGGGGTGATCTTGTCCGTCAGGGTGAACTTCTCGTCGCCGCGCAGTTTCCTGCCCGCGGCTTCGACCTCCTCCAAGATCTCCTTCGGGTGCTCGATGAGCTCGCGGATGGCGAAGGCGTTGCTCGGGTGGAACGGCAGCGCGATCATCGGTTCGATCGTGCTGAGGTTGACCGTGATGCCGCAGTCGTAATAGGCGGGGTCGGCGGGGTGCATCTCCTTGAAGTCCTTCTCCCTGCCGTGCGTCTTATAGTATTCCTTCGTCTTTTCGTCCGTCTCCCAGATGGAGGAAAGGCACGCCGTCTCCGTCGTCATCACGTCGATACCGTTGCGGTAGTCCATGGAAAGGTTTTTGATGCCCGGTCCGACGAATTCCAAAATTTTGTTCTTGACGAACCCGTTCTTGAACACGGCGCCGCAGAGGGCGATCGCGACGTCCTGCGGGCCGACGCCCTTTTTGAGGTTGCCGCGCAGATATACCGCGACGATCTCGGGGCGTTTGACGTCATACGTCTTGTTGAGGATCTGTTTGACGAGCTCCGGCCCGCCCTCGCCGACAGCGAGGGTGCCGAGCGCGCCGTAGCGGGTGTGCGAGTCGCTGCCCAAAATCATCCTGCCGCACTTCGCCTCGACCTCGCGCATGTACTGGTGAATGACCGCGATGTGCGGGGGGACGAAATCCGCGCCGTATTTGCGCGCCGCGGAGAGCCCGAACACGTGGTCGTCCTCGTTGATCGTGCCGCCGACCGCACACAGCGAATTGTGGCAGTTCGTGAGCACGTACGGGAGCGGGAACTCCTGCAGACCGCTCGCCTTCGCCGTCTGAATGATGCCGACGTAGGTGATGTCGTGCGAGGCGATCGCGTCGAATTTGAGTTTCAGATTCTCCTCGTCGCCGCGGTTGTGCGCCCTGAGCACGCCGTATGCCATGGTGCCCTTGCGCGCCTTTTCGCGCTGTTCGGACGTCATGAACGCCTGATTTTCCTTGACGAGCGCGCCGTTCATATAGTAACAGCCGCCGCGGATGAGTTTGATCATGTCCTCTCTCCCGTTCTGATTATTTTTAATTATTATAGTACCGAAGGCGGGTTTTGTCAAATAAACGGCGCGGACGGCGAAAAACAAAAAACGAGACAGGAGCGCTTGACAAGTCCGCAGAGAACGGGTATAATGGGTATGTATAGTTGGAAAAGTAATACTATTCAAAGAGGTAAAACGTAGATATGGATAAATTCCCCGAAGGAAAATATCTCGCAACCGTAAAACTCGGTCCGAAGGGACAGATCGTCATTCCAAAAGAAGTGCGGGAAATGTTCTCGCTGGAAACGGGCAGCCAGCTCATTTTAATGGCGAACAAGGGACAGGGCATCGCCCTGCAGCCCTTCTCCTATGCCGAGACGTTCTGGAACGCCGTAAACCGCGTCAAAGACGGGAAGGACGAGACGTGAACGCGCTCTCCGTGCGCGGGCTGACTAAGCGTTACCCGCACTTTTGCCTCGACGCCGTTTCCTTCGACGTCGCCGAAGGGCACATCGCGGGGCTGATCGGCGGCAACGGCGCGGGCAAGAGCACCCTGCTCAAAGGGATCCTGCACCTTATCGACGCGGCGGGCGAGGTCTCCGTTTTCGGCGAACCCTTCCGCGCCGACGAGGTGCGGCTCAAACAGCAGATCGGGTTCGTGGGCGGCGGGTTCCGCTTTTATCCCATGAAGCGGCTCGCCGCGATCCGCAGCGTTTACGCCGCCTTCTACCAAAATTGGAACGACGAAACGTACCGCTCCTGCCTGCGGCGGTTCGGGCTGGACGAACGCAAACGGGTGCGCGAACTCTCGGACGGCATGAAGGTGAAGTTTTCCCTTGCGCTCGCCCTCTCACACGGCGCGAAACTGCTTTTGCTCGACGAGCCGACGAGCGGGCTCGATCCGCTTTCCCGCGAAGAGTTCTGCGACATTCTGCTGTCTCTTTCACGCGAGGAAAAGACGACCGTACTCTTTTCCACGCATATTTCCTCCGACCTTCTGCGCACAGCCGACGACGTGCTGCTGCTCTCGCGCGGAAAACTGCCGGAAAGCCGCCCGCTGCCCGAACTGCTCGCGCGTTGGAAAACGGTGCTCTTTTCGACCGCAAAGGAAGCCGCGGCAGCAAACGCGGCCGGCGTCAAAAAGACCAAAGACGGCTTTGAAGGGCTTATGACGCAGGGCGCGCCCCTTCCCGCAAACGCCGCCTGCCGCGCCGCCACGCTTGACGAGATCCTCATTCATCTGGAACAGACGCAAAAGGAGGACAATGCCCATGCGGACACTCATTAAAAAGGAACTGCGGCTGTGCCTTCACCCTTCGGTCTTTCTCTTTTTCGCCTTTTCGGCGCTCGTTTTCGCTCCGAACTATCCCTATGAAGTCATCTTCTTCTTTTCGGCGCTCTCCGTCTACTTCTGCTGCCTCTCCGCGCGGGAAAACGGAGACCTGCCCTTCACCTGCGCCCTGCCCGTCAGAAAGGCGCGCGTTCCGCTCGCGCGCATCCTCGTCGCAACGGGCATACAGTGCGCCATGCTCGCGCTGACGGGCGCGCTCGGCGCCGTCAAGGAAGCCGTATTCCCCGACGGACCGCTGCTCAACCGGGCGGGCATTTCGGCAAATCTTGCGCTCGTCGGCAACGGCGCGGTGATCCTCGGCGTCTTCAATCTCCTCTTCTTCCCGCTCTTGTATCGGTCGCCCGAGCGCGTCGGCGTCCCCTTTCTGCTCGCCGCCGCGGCGCAGTTTCTGCTCGTCGGGCTCTTTCTCCTGCTGCGGTGGTGCACGCCGTTGTTTTCGGTAACGCTGAACGGAAGCAACGCGGAACATACGGCGGCAAAGGTCGCCGCCCTGTTTATAGGACTTGCCGCTTATGCGGCGATGACCGCCCTTTCCTGTTTTCTCTCCATGCGAAATTTCAAAAAAGTCGATCTGTAAGTAAAAAAACGCGGAACAAACAACGCGGCTGAAAAAATTCAGCATGAAAAAAACGCGGCGGGAGTGCAAATTGCGCTCCCGCCGCATGTCTTGTTTCTGCATCTTTGCTAAAAAACTCAGCTCTTATCCCCGTACTCGTGGTGTTTGACGCGCAGGCGCGCGAACGCGCGCTGCAGAGCGATGCGGTTGAGGCGGTACTCCGCCGCGCTGCGGTTGCGGCGCACCATCTCCTCGGCGCGCTCCTTCGCCTCCTCGGCGCGGCGCTCGTCGATATCCTCCGGCCACTCGACCGCCTGCGAAAAGGCGATCGTAGCATCCGGGCGCACTTCGATGAACCCCTCGCTCATGAACGCCTCGCGGCGCTGTCCGTCCGCCGTGATCGCGATCATGCCCGGCTGCGTCGCGAACACCATGGGCTGGTGCCCCGCCATGATCATGCAGTCGCCGCCGAGGGCGGGGATCTGAATGCTCTCCACGTCCCCCCGGTAGAAGGTCTTTTCGGGCGTGATGATTTCAAGATAGAACTTGTTCGGCATGCCTGCCTCCGCCTATGCCTCTTCGTGCATGGTCTGCGCCTTCTTCTTCGCCTCGTCGATGTCGCCCACGTTGAAGAACGCGTTTTCGGGAAGGTGATCGACCTCGCCCGAAAGAATGGTCTTGAAGCTTTCGATCGTCGCCTGCAAGGGCACGTACCGCCCCTCCAGCCCCGTATAGACTTTGGACACAAAGAAGGGCTGCGACATAAATTTCTGTATCTTGCGCGCG
Source organism: Clostridia bacterium (assembly GCA_017886895.1). Lineage (GTDB taxonomy): Bacteria > Bacillota > Clostridia > Christensenellales > Borkfalkiaceae > Borkfalkia. Next base: position 85,239 of record JAGHJD010000078.1, read on the forward strand.
CGGTACACCATGTTCTTGTCCTCCTCGGAGAGTTCGTCCATGCCGAGGATGGCGATGATGTCCTGCAATTCCTTATAGCGCTGCAAAGTGGCGATGACGCTGTTGGCTACTTCGTAGTGCTCCCTGCCCACGATCTGCGGGTCGAGAATGCGCGAGGAGGACTCGAGCGGGTCGACGGCGGGATAGATGCCCGTCTCCACCACTTTGCGCGAGAGCACCGTAGTCGCGTCGAGGTGCGAGAAGATCGCCGCCGGCGCAGGGTCTGTGATGTCGTCCGCAGGGACGTACACAGCCTGAATGGACGTGATCGAGCCTTTGCGCGTGCTTGCGATGCGCTCCTCCAGAAGCCCCATCTCCGTCGCAAGCGTAGGCTGGTAGCCGACCGCCGAGGGCATTCTGCCCAGAAGCGCGGACGCCTCGCTGCCCGCCTGGATATAGCGGTAAATATTGTCGATGAACAGCAGAACGTCCTGCCTGTTCACGTCGCGGAAATATTCGGCGACGGTCAGCCCCGTGAACGCGGCGCGCATACGGCTCCCGGGCGGCTCGTTCATCTGCCCGTAGACGAGCGCGGAGTTTTTGATGACGCCCGATTCGGTCATGTCCGCGATCATGTCGTTGCCTTCGCGCGAACGCTCGCCGACGCCCGTAAAGATGGAATACCCGCCGTGCTCCTTGGAGATATTGTGCATCAGCTCCATGATGAGCACCGTTTTGCCGACGCCCGCGCCGCCGAACAGACCGATCTTGCCGCCCTTGCTGTACGGCGCGATGAGGTCGATGACCTTGATGCCCGTCTCGAAAATTTCAGTAGACGCGCTCTGCTCGTAAAATGCGGGCGGCTTGCGGTGAATGTTCCAATGCACGTCGGATTTGATCTCGCCCTTTCCGTCGATCGGCTCGCCGAGCACGCCCATGACCCTGCCGAGCACGCTCTCGCCCACGGGAATGCAGATCTGCCCGCCCGTATCCGTGACGCTCATGCCGCGGGCAAGCCCGTCCGTCGCCGTCATGGAGATACACCGCACGGTGCCGCGCTCGATATGCTGCAGCACCTCGAACACCGCGCCCGTAGCGGGAGCGATCAGTTTTTCATAGACGGGCGGCATGCCGTCTTCAAACGCAACGTCCACGACCGGCCCGATGACCTGTGTGATCTTTCCTGTTTTTTCCATAAGCCGCTACTCCTTTCTGTGCCCGCGCCGCACGGTACTCTCGTAGAAGAACTTGCCCGAAGTGAGATCGAGCAGTTCGGACGTGATCGCGCCCTGCCGCAGACGGTTGTATTCGAGGTTGAGCGCGTCGAGCATCTTCTCGGCATTCTTGTTCGCGCTCGTCATCGCGACCATGCGCGCGGCGTGCTCGCTGGACGCGGAGTGGATGAGCGTCGTATAGATCATCCCGATCAGGTACTGCTGCACGAGAACGTCCAGCACCTCGCGCGGAGAGGGATCGTAATAGATGTCGCCGCTGTACGTGGTGTTGACGTCCGCCTTGATGTCCTGCTCCTCTATGGGGAGCAGCTTGACGATCTCGGGTGCGTAGTTCGAGGACGAGTACATGTGCGTGAACACGACGTACACCTCGTCCATGAGGTTTTTATCGTATAAGTCGAGGATGTCGCGGACGATGCCGCGCGCGTCGTGCAGGGTCGGGTTGGTCACCGCATGCGTAAATTCGAGATCGACAGACTGCTTCTTCGACTCGAAAAAAGCGCGCGCCATCTGCCCGATCGTGACGACGTAATGCACGGGGTATTTCTGCATGTGCTGCCACGCGAGGTTGAGCACGTTGTTGTTGAAGGAGCCAGCCAGCCCTTTGTCGCCCGCGATGACGACATACGCCGCACGCCCGCCGCCGCGCGGCGTCGTGTACTTGTTGCGCACGTCCGAGCTGTGGCGCAGGATGTCCTTGACCGTATAGCGCACCGAATCGAAGTACAGCGCGCTGTACGCCTGCTTGTTCATCATCTTCCGCATCTTGGAGACGGAGATCAGCTCCATCGCCTTGGTGATCTGATGCGTATCGTTGATGCTCTTGATGCGGTGCTTGATCGCCGTGATGTCTGCCATGCGCTATGCCTCCGCGGCGGCAGGTTCTTCGCTCTGCACTTCCTCCGCGTGCCCGTCCTCGTCGCCCACCGTGACGTTGATGTACTGTTCGGCGGCGTCGAGTATCTTCTGCCGCAGTTCGTCCGAAATGCCCGCGTTCAGGTCTATCTCCGCAAGAAGGTCCGCGCGGTTCGTGCGCAGATAATCCAGAAGCCCCTCGTTGTAGACGACCATCTTCTTCTCGGGGATCTTATCCACGAGGTCGCTGCCGGAAACGAGCAGGAGCACGATCATCTCCTGCACCGAATAGTTGAGATACTGCCTCTGTTTGAGGGTATCCGTCATCTTCATGCCGCGCGAGAGCGTCTTCTGCGTCTCCGCGTCGAGGTCGGAGCCGAACTGCATGAAGATGGCAAGCTCGCGGTACTGCGCGAGGCTGACGCGGAGCTGCCCCGAGATCTGGCGGATCGCCTTGCACTGCGCGCTGCCGCCCACGCGCGAGACGGAAAGCCCGACGTTGACCGCGGGACGCACGCCGCTGTTGAACAGCTCGCTTTCAAGATAAATCTGCCCGTCCGTGATGGAGATGACGTTGGTCGGGATATACGCCGAAATATCGCCCGCGAGCGTCTCGACGATGGGCAGCGCCGTAATGGAGCCGCCGCCCTTTTCTTCGGAGAGTTTCGCCGCGCGCTCGAGGAGGCGCGAATGCAGGTAGAACACGTCCCCGGGGTACGCCTCGCGCCCCGACGGGCGCTTTAAAAGCAGACTCATCGTGCGGTACGCAACGGCGTGCTTGGAGAGATCGTCGTAGACGATGAGCACGTCTTTCCCCTGATACATGAAGTATTCCGCCAAGGCGCATCCGCTGTACGGGGCGAGGTATTGCAGCGGCACCGCGTCGTCCGCCGTGGAGCAGACCACACAGGTATAGTCCATCGCGCCGCTCTCGCGCAGCGTGGAGACGATCTTGGCGAGCGAGGACGCCTTCTGCCCGATCGAGACGTAGATGCAGATCACGTCGCCGCCCTTCTGGTTGAGAATGGTGTCGACCGCGATCGCCGTCTTTCCCGTCTGCCTGTCCCCGATGATCAGTTCGCGCTGCCCGCGCCCGATCGGGATCATGCTGTCTATCGCAAGAATGCCCGTCTGCAGGGGCTTGTTGACCTTGCCCCTGTCCATGATGGCGGGAGCGGGGAATTCTACCGGGCGGTACTCCTTGCCCGTGAGCGCGCCCATTCCGTCCAACGCCTCGCCGAGCGGATCCACGACCCTGCCCAAAAGCTCCTCGCCCACGCGCATCTGCACCGTCTCGCCCGTGGAATAGGCAAGATCGCCGTACCCGACTTTATCGTCGCCCGTAAAAAGAACGGCGCCGACGCTGTCCTGTTCCAGGTTGAGCGCCAGCGCACGATAACCGCCTTCGATCTCGAGAAGTTCATTATACTTCACGTCACGCAGACCGGCAATTCTGAGAACGCCGTCGCCTGAATACAGTATTCTCCCGCAGGGGCGCCTGTCCGCCTCTATGCGGATGCCTGCGACCTTTTCGCGCAGACCTTTCCCTATCGCATTAACGTCAATCATTGTATACACCTCGCCTCATACGGAGCGTTTGACCGACGCAAGACGGCCTTTGACGGAGCCGTCGTACACCTTGTCTCCGATATAGATCACGATGCCGCCCCCGATCGAGGGGTCGATTTTATAGCGGACGCCGTCGCAGCCGCGCGAGCGGACGAACGCCTCGATCTTTGCGACCGTCTCTCCGTCCGCCTTCATCGCCAGCACGACTTTCGCCCTGTTTTTCGCTTTCGCCTTCATATCATTCCTTGCTCCATTCGTCAAGGCATTTTTCGATCAGCGCCTTGTTGTCCTCGGGCGTGATCTGCTTTTCAATGACCTTCTCGGCAACGGCGACGGAGACGTCCGCGATCTGCCTTTCGATGTCCGAACGCAGTTTGCTCCGCTCCTCGTCCATCTCACGCTGCGTCTGCTCCACGAGCGTCTTGGCGCGCTCGCGCGCCTCCGCCACAATGTCGTCCGCCTTCTGGTTGGCGACCTTGACGGCGCTCTCATGGATCGCCGCAGCCTCTTTTTTCGCGTCGGACAGCACCTTTTCGCTGCTGCTCTTCATCTTTTTGACCTCATCGTTGAGGTCGGCATTCTCTTTTTCGATCTTCTTCACCTTTTCCTGCCGCTGTTTGATCATCTTTTTGACGGGACGAAACAGCAGGAAATACAACCCGACCGTCAGAACGATCAGATTGAACAGATGAAGAACGATGCTCTCCCAAGTAATGCCGAGGCTGTCGAATATGCTTCCGCCCTCCGCAAGCAATTGCGTCACGGCTATTCCGAATTCCATTTCACACCTGTGCCCAAAGACCTGCCGATGCCGCGCTCCGCCTCCTTGCGGCGGCGCGGCATGCTGTGCTTTCTATCAGAAAATTAACCGACGAACAGGATCAGGATACCGACCAGCAACCCGTAAATTGCCGTCGTCTCCGCAAACGCAAGCCCCAGAAGGAGCATCGTCCTGATCTTGCCGACAGCCTCGGGCTGCCGCGCCGTCGCCTCGACGGCTTTGCCCGTCGCAATGCCCATGCCGATACCGGCGCCGAGGCCGGTGAGCGCGGCAATGCCCGCGCCGATCAGCGCAACGCCCGTTGCCAGAAGCCCTGCCGCTGCAATCAAAAGTGTCATCTTTTTTTACCTCCGTTGAATGAGTGAGTCTTCCGATCGCTTCCGCCACGCGGAAACATTCCTCTCATCACGACGCAGAGTTCTCCGCGCCTCCCCTCTTTTTTGAACGTCGTCGTTCCTTTTTGGGAACGGGCTCGATCGCCTCCTGCACGAACGTGAGCGTCAGCGACGCGAACACGTACGACTGTATGAACGCATGGAAGAGCGTGAACAGCGGCGACAGGATCGCCGGCAGGATGAGCGGCAGCCCGATGAACCAGATCTCCTGCACGCAGATATACACCAGCTCCATGATGACCATGCCGCTCAGGATGCTGCCGAACAACCGGAAGGTCATCGAAAAGGGCACCGCCACGTCCGTCAGGATATTGATCGGGTTACAGTAATGCTTGAGCCGCCGCGCCTTGTTCTTCGCAAATCCGAGCGTGTGGATAAAGATGAACGTGCTGCCCGCTAAAGCGATGCCTGCCGAAAGGTCTGCGATCGCGGGGTGCAGCCCCGTCAGCTCGATGAGCACGCCGAAACAGATGTATGCCGCCGCGCCCAGCGTGTACGGGCCCATCAGCCCGCTGTACTGCTCCGTCATCTCGTCCGCGCTCTTGTCGAAAAAGCTCACGAGCCATTCGAGGAACATCTGCGAGCCGGTCGGCGTCGTCTTCCAACGGCGGATGACCGTCAGCCGCAGGATGAGTGCGACGGCGAGCAGGAGCACGACGACCACGAACCCCGAAAACACGCTGTTCGTCAGCCACGTCGTCCCGAATATATTGGAAGGGAATATCTCCTCGCTCAGCCCGCTGAAGTCGATATTGACATCCGTATCGAATGCGGACGCAAGGAACTGTGCCGTACCGCTCACGAGGTTTACGCCTCCTCTCTCAAAGTCAAAGCTATTCTACACCTTTTAAGCGCTTTTTTCAAGCGAATCGCCGTCAGAAAAAGATAAAATATTCTGATAGGTAACTGTGAAAAAAAGAATACTTTTGCCGTTTTCCGCCTTGGCGGTCAAAGCCGCGCGGCGCGGTTCACCTGAAAATATGCCGCTTTTTCCGCGTGAAAATGCGCAGGACGCGGGATTTTCACCGCCGCCGCCTTGCTTTTTGCGCGCGGATATGGTACAATCACCGTGACGGAGGGGCACATGCGCACATTCAGGTTCAGATTTTCAAAAACGATCATTCTGCTGCAGATCGCCGCGATGATCCTCGCGGCGGCGGCGATCGTCTATACCGCCTACCGCATGGCGACGGTCGGGTTCGGCTCGGCATCGCTCATCATTCAGTACGTCGTGCTGCTGCTCTTCGGGGTGCTCGCGCTCGTCATTTTCAGCGCGATGCTCATCCGCTCCGTCTATGTCGTCGGCAAAAAAGAGATCGTTCTGCGGTTCGGGCTGATCAAAACGGTCTATAAGATCAAAGACATCGAATCCATCAGGCTCTTTTCAAAAACAAACAAGCTCGTGCTGTATTTCAAAAACGAAAAGTACACCGTGATCTCCGTAAAGCCCGAATGGTTCAACGATTTCATCCGCGAAGTGCTCTCGCACAACCTGAACATCCGCTACGACGTCTCCATCACGGACAAAGACGAGGACGAATAAAACGGCATCGCACTGCGTGCCGACACACAGAGGGCGCCCGCGCAAAAAGCGCGGGCGCCCTCTCTCATATGCCGTCAGACAAAATTGCACAGCAGCATCAGAACGGGAATGGTGACGATACATAAAACGGTCGTCATCAGCGTTGTGCAGGCAGCCGTCTCCGTATCTCCCCCGTAGCGTTCCGCAAAGTTGAGCACGCTCGACGCCGTCGGCATCGCCGCAATGACGAACAGCGCAATGATGACGAACCGATCGAGGGGGAATACAAGATCGACCAAAAGCAGCACCCCGAAGGACAGCAGCGGAGAAAGCACCAGCTTCACCCCCGAAGCAAGGTATACTTTCAGATCACAGAAGAGCGAGCGCAGATGCACGTCCGCAAGGCGCACGCCCAGGATGATCATGGAAAGCGGCAGCGTCATATCCCCGAGATAGGAGAACACGGTGAGGATCTGCGAAGGCATCTGCACGTTGCAGAAGAAAAAGGGCAGCGCGATCACGGTCGCGACCGTGGGCGGGTTGAGCAGGATCTTGAGCGGACGCACCGCACGGCGCTCCCCCGAAACGGCATAGATGCCCAGCGTCCACGCCATCGCGTTGAATGCGATATTGAACACGACCGCATACAGGACAAGGATCCCCTCTTCGGGGAAGAGCATCTGCATGACGGGGATACCCATGAACCCGACGTTGCCGAGATAGGAAGCGGCGACGCAGACGCGCCGTGCGGGAAGTTCGCCCACGCGCAGAAAAATGAGCTTTGCCGCAAAATAGACCAAAAGCTGCAGGACGATTGCGAACCCGAACACCCAGGCAAAATTCACGAGCATGGAGGCGGAAAAACTCTCACTGAGGAGAGAGGAGACCATCAGCGACGGCTGCGACACATACAGAAGCAATACGGCAAGCACGCCCGCCGCCCGCTCGCCGAACAGCTTTACTTTGCGCAGCACGAATCCGGGAACGGCAAGCACGACGATCAGCACGACGATCAGAAAAGTTGATAAAAAATCCATATTGGCTCTCCCTCACCGTTTCCCCTTTTTCCCGCGCAACATTGTATCCCCACAGGCGGGGCGCTGTCAAACTTTTCGACGCAGCCTTGGCACGCTTTTTCAAAAAAATGCCGCTCCCCCGCCGCGAATAGCCGCCATGATCTCCGCACAAATTAAGGTCGTATAGAATTATAACGGTATCGTGCTGCGGCACGGCGGCGCAAAAATGCCGCGGAGCAATCGCTCCGCGGCAGAAAATACGTTTTAGAGCACCCTATCTCGCTTACTTGCCGAAATAGCGCTTCAGCAGCCCGTTGAACCCTGCGCCGTGACGAGCCTCGTCCTTTGCCATTTCGTGAACGGTATCATGGATGGCATCGTAGCCGAGCTCTTTCGCGCGCTTCGCGATCGCAAGTTTGCCTTCGCAGGCGCCCGTCTCGGCAGCTACGCGCAGCTCGAGGTTCTTTTTGGTGGACGTGGTGATGCACTCGCCCAGAAGCTCTGCGAATTTGGATGCGTGTTCCGCCTCCTCATACGCATAGCGCTTGTACGCCTCGGCAACTTCGGGGTAGCCCTCGCGCTCGGCAACGCGCGCCATCGCAAGGTACATGCCGACTTCCGTGCACTCGCCGTTGAAATGCGCACGCAGCCCCTCTACGACCTCTGCATCGAGACCCTGCGCAACGCCGACTTCGTGCTCGCACGCGAATTTGATCTCCTTGCTCTCTTCGATGGGAACAAACTTCGTAGCTTTGCAAACGGGGCAGACTTCAACATCATCGGCGACGATCTCGCCGCAGACAGCACATCTTTTCATTATAATAACCTCTCCTTTTTTATTTCCGGCCCGCACGCGGCGAACCTGTTTGTTAGCTGTATTGTATCATCAGATGAATAAAAAAACTGTTGCATTTGCAACAAAATTTAAAATTTTTCACATTTGCTGCGCCTTGCTGACAAAGGATTTTTATGGCGAATTTTTTTATAAAAATATTGACAGGGCGGCGCGATAATGATACAATTGACAATAAGAAATACTTAAACGCATTGCTGAAGGTGGTTAACGAAATGGCAAAATACAATGATCCCCTCGTTCTCGGGCGTGCGGATCCCTACGTTTACAAGCATACGGACGGTTATTATTACTTTACGGCTACTTATCCCGCGTATGACAGGATCTGCATTCGCAAATCGCGCACGATCAACGGGCTGACGGATGCGCCCGAACGCGAGATCTGGCATAAACACGAGACGGGCGTAATGGCGTCGCATATCTGGGCGCCCGAACTGCACTATATCGACGGCAAATGGTACATCTATTTTGCCGCAGGCGAGGATAAGAAGACGTGGGAGATCCGCCCTTACGTCCTCGAGTGCGCGGACGCCGACCCCTATACGGGCGAGTGGCATGAACTTGGCGCAATGAAGGCGCATACGACGCCCAACAAAAAACGCAAACACGATTGCAGCTTTGCCAACGGGTACGACCTGTATTCCTTCACGGAGTTTTCGCTGGATGCGACGACCTTCGAACACAGGGGCAAGCGGTATTTCATCTGGGCGGAAAAGGTACACCGCCGTTTCGGCATCTCCAACCTCTACATTGCGGAGATGGCTTCACCCAACGAACTTAAAACGGTGCAGGTACTCCTCTCCACTCCCGATTACGATTGGGAGCGCATCGACTTCTGGGTAAACGAAGGTCCCGCCGTACTCAAATACAACGGCAAGATCTTCGTGACCTATTCCGCATCTGCAACGGGACAGATGTACTGCATGGGCATGCTCAGCGCGGACGAGGATGCGGACCTGCTCGATCCCCGTTCCTGGAGCAAAAAGCGCTACCCCGTGCTCAAGACCGACCCCGAAAAGAAGGTATTCGGTCCCGGGCACAACTGCTTTACGACGGGCGACGACGGCGAAGTGCTGTGCATCCTGCACTACCGCGACTATTCGGACGAGTTTATCCCCGGCGACCCGCTCAACAACCCCGACCGCCATGCACACGTGCTCGAAGTGCAGTTCGAAAACGGGGAGCCCGTATTCAGGCTGTAAACAAATTTCCGATTATAAAACTCACCGCCCGCAAGGCATGCCTTGCGGGCGGTTTTATCTCTTGTTTTTCCTATGTGTTTCAGCGTTTCCTGACGAGCACGCGGTACGGCGTGATCAGCCCGCAGGAGATCAGCTCTTCGTCCGAACGGTACGGGTAATGATAATCGGTATAGACGCAGCCGACCTCGGAAACTTCCCGCCGCTGCATGAGGGTGCGCAGAAGCTCTTTCGCGTGCCGTGCCGCGCGGGCGCTCGTGATGCGCAGGCGCATGGGCGTTGCGGCGTACGTCTTTTTATCGGAGACGTCCTCAAAGCGGTATTTGCTGTTCTCAAATTCCGCAGGGTCGAGGGCAAGATACAGCGAAAGCGTCTTGCCGCTGACGCGGAATTTTGCGATCCGTTCCCTGCCGATGCGGAACGCCTCACCCGATTTACAGAGGCGCGCCTTGACGCCCGCGAACCCGAGCAGAGCGTTTTTCAATTCCGTATAATAGTCCTGTACCGTCCCGTTCTGCATGACGCGGGAGAGAAAGGTGCGGCGGTAGCGCACCGCCTCCGCGTACCCGTCGGGCGCGGCGGCTGCAGCCTCTGCCGGTTTCTCCTCCATGCGGGCGGTAAGGTCCGCCGCGGCGATCTCTTCGACTGCCTCTTCCCGAAGAACGGAGGCAGTTTCCCTGTCGGGCTTGTCCGTTTCCCGCTCTACGATGTCGTCCACAAGCTCGTCCATTGCCGAATCCAGCTTTTCGCGCATCTTTGCGCGGGCGCAAGGGTCCGTCTCTGCCTTGACGCAGAACCTGCACCAGGTCATCGTGCCGCACAGATCATGCCCCGCCCGCTCGCTCGCAAGCCATTTTTCGACGTCAAGCCCCCGTTGGAGCCGCGCAAATTCCTCGTTCGGAATGCCCGCAAGATTACTTTTCATACCCTTCCCCACAAATACCGCGTTCTGCGGTGTTTTTCGTGATATATTATATAACAGTTCCGCCGCAAAAGCAACAGCTTGCGTAAAAAAACAGGCGGAAAAATCTATCTTTTCCGCCCGCTTCTCTCTGTAAAAATTTATATGTTTTGCTTTTCAAGCGCCTCGATGCGCAGGCGCAGGTTCTGCATGCGCGCATCCGTCGCCGCAATGACCTCCGCACAGCTTTTGAGCTCTGCCGCGATCTCCGGCCTGTCGGCGCTCTCCTTTTTATACTTCATCGTATGCTCAAGGCTTGCCCAGAAATCCATTGCGACGGTGCGGAGCTGGATCTCGACGCGCGTAAGTTTCTTCCCGTCCGAAAAAAAGACGGGGACCTCGACGATCATGTGATAGCTGCGGTAGCCGTTGAGCTTTGGTTTTCTGATATAATCTTTGACCGCAACGACGGTGATGTCGTCCTGCTGCGCGAGCATATCGGCAACGCGGTAAATATCGTCGATGAACGAGCAGATCACCCGGATGCCCGCAACGTCGTTGAGCGATTCCGAAATGGACTCGATCGTCAGCGGCTTGCCCAACCGCTTGAGCTTTGCCGCGATGCTCATCGGCTCTTTGATGCGCGAGACGATGCTCTCGATCGGGTTCCGCCCCGCGCGGCAGGTCAGCTCTTCGTTGAGCACTTCGAACTTCGTGCGCACTTCGCGCACGGCACAACTGTAGCGCACCATGAGCGCGCGGAACCTGCGCAATTTTTCGAACGCAGAAATTTCCTCGCCGATAAACTCGCGGAGGATCTCCGCCTCCTGCACGTTTATACTCTGCATTTTCCCCTCGCTTTCAGCCGACCGAACGTTTGAGAACGGCATACAGGCTCTCCTCATTGAACGGTACGCGGCAGTTGCGCACGTTCTTGTTCTTTGCCGCCCGCGCCGCATAGTCGCGCAGCGTCTCTTCGGGCAGTTTTTTGTGCCTGCCCAAAAGCGCCTTGATCTTCTGCGCAAACTCCTGCGCGTCCATGCCGAGCGCGTCGTACACCTTTGCCGTGCTGCCCTTCCAGATCTTTTCGCACTCTTTGAGGAAGTTTGGCAGCAAAAGCCCGTTCGCCCTGCCGTGCGGAACGCCGTGGAAATACGTCAGCGAATACCCCATGCCGTGCACGGGCGTGGTGCCCGTATTGGCAATGACCATGCCCGCGAGCGTGGAGCCGTACAGAAGGTTCTGCCTGCCTGCGGGTGTATAGCTGCCCGCAAGCAGACTTTCATATTCGCCCATGAGAAGGATAAGCGCCTGCTTTGCGAAAAGATCGCTCATGCCGCCCGCGCGCACGGAGAGCATCCCCTCCACCGCGTGCGAGATCGCGTCGATCGCGGTATTGACGGTTATATCCTGCGGAAGCTGCGCCATGTACTTCCCGTCCAGAAAAGCGATGTGCGGGAAGAGGGCAGGCGATGAGATGCTCTGCTTGGTCTGCGCCTCGTCGTTGGTGATGATCGCATAGGGCGTGACTTCGCTGCCCGTGCCCGCCGTCGTCGGGATGTGGATCATGGGCAGAACGGCGTTCCCGATCGGGTGTGCGAACAGCCCCTCGGGCGCGTCCTGACAGGCGAGCATGGCAATCGCCTTCGCCGCATCCATGGGCGACCCGCCGCCGATCGCGACGACGAAGTTCACGCGGTTTTCGCGCGCGATGCGCGCGCCCTCATACACGCTTGCGACCGTCGGGTTCTGCGGGATCGCGTCATAGACGACGCTGCGCTGCCCGTTCGCCGCGAGCGCCGCCTTCACGTCGTCCAGCGCGCCGTTGCGCGCCGCGCTCCTGCCGCAGACGATGAGCGCGAGCTGCCCGAAGGGAGCGAAATGCTGCGCCCCCTTCCGCACACAGTTTTCCCCGCCGACAATGCGGACGGGCACATAGAATCCTGCGTCCATTCCTCCCTCCGATCTTTAAGCGAGACAGTTGTTGAGCGCCGAAACGAGCGCATCGATGGAGGACTGAATGATGTCCTCGTGAATGCCCGCGCCCCAATATGTCTTTCCTTCCTTCTCCGCGCCGACAAAGGAGAGCGCCTTCGCGCCAGACCCGTCGGAGAGGGCGACCTGCTCATAGGTCGTGAGCGCAAACGCGCCGAATTTTTTCTGCAGCGCGTTGGCAACGGCGTTCAGCCTGCCGTTCCCGTCCGCCGTGACGACTTCCTTTCTGCCGTCCGCAGCAATGGTCACGGACGCCTCGATCCCGCCGCCCGAAAGCTGCTTGAAGTGGCATTCGGGCACGTCGAATACCTTCCTGTTCTTTACGAAAGTCTCTTCGAACACCGCAAAGACTTCGGCGGGTTTGAGCTCTTTGTTCGTCTTGTCCGAAACGCCCTTTGCGGCATAGCCCATCGCCTCTTTGAACTTCGGCGGCAGGTCGATGCCGAAATTCTCGCGCAGAATGTAGCCCACGCCGCCCTTGCCGGACTGGCTGTTGATGCGGATGACGTCCGTCTGGTACTCCCTGCCCACGTCCTGCGGGTCGAGCGGGAGGTACGGAACCGTCCAGAATTTTTCGTCGTGCTGTTTGCGCCATTCCATGCCCTTGGCGATCGCGTCCTGATGACTGCCCGAAAACGCCGCGAACACGAGCGCGCCGCCGTAGGGCTGACGGGGCGAAACTTCCATCTCGGTGTATTCTGTATAGCGCGCGCAGATCTCGGGCATGAAAGAAAAGTCGAGCTGCGGGTCGACGCCCTGCGAATACATGTTCATGCCGACGGTCACGATGTCGACGTTGCCCGTGCGCTCGCCGTTGCCGAACAGGGTGCCCTCCACCCTGTCCGCGCCCGCCAAAAGCCCCATCTCCGCCGTGGCGACGGCGCAGCCGCGGTCGTTGTGCGGGTGCAGGCTCAAAAGCACGTTCTCGCGGTATTTGAGGTTCTTGGACATGTATTCGCACTGCTGCGCAAAGACGTGCGGCATGGCGTTCTCGACCGTCGTCGGAATATTGATGACCGCCTTCCTGTCCGCCGTGGGCTGCCACACGTCGAGCACGGCGTTGCATACCTCGAGCGCATATTCGGGCTCCGTGCCCGAAAAGCTCTCGGGGCTGTATTCAAAACGGTAGTTTGCGCCCGCCTCGTCGGTGAGCTGTTTTAAAAGTTTCGCCCCTTCCACGGCGATCTTTTTGATCGCCTCTTTATCCTTTTTAAAGACCTGTTCGCGCTGGGCGACGGAGGTGGAGTTATACACATGCACGATGACGTTCTTCGCGCCCCTGATCGCCTCGAACGTCTTGCGGATGATATGCTCGCGCGCCTGCGTCAGCACCTGCACGGTCACGTCGTCGGGAATGAGGTCCTCTTCGATGAGCGTGCGCAAAAAGTTATACTCGGTGTCGCTCGCGGCGGGAAAACCCACTTCGATCTCCTTGAACCCCACTTTTAAGAGCAGTTTGAAGTACTCCACCTTCTGCCGCAGCGTCATGGGACGGATGAGCGCCTGGTTGCCGTCGCGCAGGTCGACGCTGCACCAAACGGGCGCATGGTCTACCGCGTCCTTCTCCGCCCAGTCCATGCACCGCACGGGAGGCAGATAATACTGCTTTGTGTACTTCTGATAATTTTTCATGGCTGCACCTCATAGAAATTCTTTATTCTTTTATTAGAGCTGATTTAATTATTTATAGAAAAAACGACCTTTGTCACCCTGAGCGGAGCGGCAACGTAGTCGCCGCGAAGTCGAACGGGTCTGAGCTCGCGCGCTCGTTAGTCATATGCAGTTTATCAAGCATAAATGACTGTATATAGCTTTCAATCTTTTCGGCTCAGATCCCTCGGCTGCGCTCGGGATGACACATACGAACGATAATTCCATAGTGATCCCTCAACATGCTCGGGACGACACGAAACAGCAAAATTTACTAATAAAACAATTCTGACAGATCTGCCCAAAGCGGGTTTTTCTCAGCGATCAGGGCAAGTTTTTTTGCTCTGCGCCATTTCTTTAATTGTTTTTCTCTTGCAATTGCATTTTCGATTTCCGATGCGGACTCAAAATACACCAATTTATTTACACAATATTTTTTAGTAAACCCGTCATATGTTCTGTGTTCCTGCATACGGCGCGGTAAATTATTTGTTACGCCGATATAGAGTACCCTGCTGTTTTCACTCGCTAAAATATAAACATAATACTGTGTCGAGTTCATACAAAAAAATTACCCGTTTCCGTCTCGCAAGAGACGGAAACGGGTTCCGCGGTACCACTCTTTTTCGCGCAAACGGTTTGCGCGCACTCTGCAAGATACTTGCCTTTCCCGGCGCATATCCCTCTCTTTTAACGGCGAGTACCCGTTCTGCTTCTACTGAGGTTTTCCCCTTTCGGGCAGACCGCTCGGCGGCGAGTTCGCCCGACCGCATCGACCGCCTCGCACCAAACGACGGCTCTCTGATGCCCGCGAAATCGGGGTACTGTTCCGCTTCACAGCGTTTAACATATATTATGTTATGATTATCATAACACACATCGCTGAATTTGTAAAGCGTTTTTTGAAAATTTTTTTTTGCAAAAAATTCCGGCGTCGGGTTTTCCCGCAGCCGGAATTCTACCTTATGATACGATATACTGCGGCACGCCGCCCGTCAGGGTGTTCGAATACGTCTGCCCCACATTGTCTGCCGAGCTGCCGAAAAGGGAGTAATACGGATCCTCGTCCACCCAATAGCGCTGATCGGTCGCGACGGCGTCCGTGTAATTGCCGTAGAAGAGGGCGTACCCTGCATCGGGCACCGCCGCGCCCGCCGACGATACGGTGTCCATGATCTGTTTGCAATACTCTTCCGCCTGCGAAGTTTCCCCTTCCGCCATGATATGGTTGGTAATGCCGCCGTCCTTTGTTTTGACCGTGATAACGGAGGCAAGCGTCATCTCCAGCGAAGCCGAAGTGAGGTCGTACTTCCCGTCCGCGCGCTGCGTGCGGGTGATGTTCAGGCTTA
>JAGHJD010000079.1 GCA_017886895.1 Clostridia bacterium
AGAAGCGGCACACCTTGACCTTTTTGGAGAAGGCATAGCCCGCCGCGACGCGGCACCAGTCGGCGATCTCTTTGAGCGCCGCCTCGTCCTTGTAGTAGCCGACGACGACTTTGTTGTCCATGCGCAGCCGCGCCACGATATAGCCGAACTCGCGGTCGCCGTGCGCCGCCTGGTTCTCGTTCATGAAGTCCATGTCGATGGTGGCATAGGGCAGCTTTTCGTTGTACTGCGTCGCAAAGTGGCACATGGGCTTTTGCAGTTTTTTAAAGCCGCGGATCCACATTTTCGCGGGCGAGAAGGTGTGGCACCAGGTGATGATGCCGATGCAGTCGTCGTCCGCATTGACCTTTGCGACCGCCGCCTCGATCTCGTCGCTGCTCTTGCAGGTGGTGAGATATTTGACGGTGACGGGCATGTATTTGTTGACGTACTCCGCCATTTCCTCGGAGTGCTGTGCAACGTGTTCGAGCACGTCGGCGCCGTACAGCGTCTGCGAACCCGTGATCCAGTAGACGACCTTCTTCTTCATGTCTTCCATTTTTTATACCTCGAAAAAAATTTTATTTTGTTTTATGACTTAGTATGCCCCGCCCTGTGCGGGGATACACTCTTGCAAAAGGTACAAGGTAAACTTTATAGAATAATTTTCTGCGCGTTTCAAAATCGCATTTTGAATAAGCGCCCCCAATTTGCCGCATACCTGCGGCTCGAATGAAAAGGGGTGAACGCACGCGATTTCTATAATACCTTGCAAAAGCAAAAACCACGCTTTTTGCTTTTGCACCCCGCACCGCGCAAGCGGTGTGATGGAAAGGGGTGAAACCGCCTTCCTCAAATCGTACGCTTGCCCGTACAGAGCCGTGCAAAACCGTGCAGAACGGTGCAGATCGTGCACTTACAAGACAAGCGCAAGGGAGCGTACACAGACGTACGTGACCGCCGCGCGCATGTCGCGGAAAGGGCGCGAGATGTGCCGTTATCCGCGGTTTTGCCCGTAGTAGGCATTCTTCCCGTGCTTGCGCAGATAGTGTTTCTCCATCATGAACTTGTCCGCGCGCTCCACGTTCGGGTTGACCTGCTCGGTGATGAACGCCATTTTGGCGACCTCTTCGATGACGGTCGCGTTGTAGACGGAGCCGTCGGCGTCCTTGCCGAAGGCGAACACGCCGTGGCTCTTGATGAGCACGCCGGGCACTTCGAGCGGCTTTAAATTGTCCTTTTTGAACCGTTCGATGATGACGAGCCCCGTGTTCTTCTCGTACTCCCCTTCGATCTCCTCCTGCGTGAGCGAACGCGCGCAGGGAATGTCGCCGTAGAAGTAATCGGCATGGGTGGTGCCGTAGAAGGGAATATCCCGCCCCGCCTGCGCCCAGCTCGTGGCGAAGGTGGAGTGCGTGTGTGTGACGCCGCCCACGTCGGGGAACGCCTTGTAGAACTCGATGTGCGTGGGCGTGTCGCTGGACGGGCGCAGGTTGCCGTCCACGACCTTGCCGTCGAGGTCGACGACGACCATGTCGTCCGCCGTCATGTCGTCGTACGAGACGCCGCTCGGCTTGATGACGACAAGCCCGCTCTCGCGGTCGATCTGGCTCACGTTGCCCCAGGTGAAGAGCACGAGGTGATGCTTTACGAGGTCGAGATTTGCCTGCAAAACCTTCTCTTTCAGCTTTTTCAACATAGATTTTTTCTCCTTCTCCGATAAGATCTCAAAACGCGTCAGCGCATGCAGTCCACTGCCTTGCGCACGATGGGCAGCCCCTTCACGTACCGCTCGGCAAACGCCTCGAACCCCGCGACATTTTCGGGGTCGGGCGCGAGCGTCACGCCCTCCTGCCCCTTGAACACCCGTTCGTCGAGGTATTCGGCAAGCCCCTGCCCCGCCGTGCGGGTGACGACGTAGTTCGCGAGAATGGCAATGCCCCACGCGCCGCCCTCGCCCGCCGTCTTCATGACGGTGACGGGCGCGTTGATCGCCGCGGCGAGGTAGCTCTGCCCGACGCGCTCCGTCTTGAACAGCCCGCCGTGCCCCGTGATCGCGTCGAGTTTCACGCCCTCCTCTTTGAGCATGATGTCGCACCCGACTTTGAGCGCGCCCAGCGCCGCAAAGAGGTGCGCGCGCATGAAGTTCGCAAGGTTCATCCTGCTCTCGGAGGTGCGCACGAACAGCGGGCGCCCCTCTTCGACTTCGGTGATATGTTCGTTGGAGACGTAGTTGTAGGCGAGCAGCCCGCCGCAGTCCTTGTCTCCGTTCTCGGAATTGTAGTAGAGCAGGTCGTACAGTTTCCACTTGGGGAGTTCCAGCCCCGCAAGGGCGGCAAATTCGCCGAAGAGATCCACCCACGCGTTGAGGTCGGAGGTGCAGTTGTTGCAGTGCACCATGCCGACGAGGTCGCCGACGGGCGTCGTCACGAGGTCGATCGCGTCATAGGATTTGGAGAGCTCCTTTTCGAGCACGATCATCGCGAACACGGACGTGCCCGCGGACACGTTGCCCGTGCGCGGACGGACGGAGTTGGTCGCGACCATGCCCGTGCCCGCGTCGCCCTCGGGCGGGCAGAACGGGATCCCCGCCTGCAACTGCCCCGACGGGTCGAGAAGGCGCGCGCCCTCTTCGGTGAGCCTGCCCGCCTCCTCGCCCGCAACGAGGATCTTCGGCAGGATGTCTTTGAGTCTGAAAGGCAGGTTCTTGTCGGCGACGAGCGCGTCGAATTTGGCGAGCATGCCCTCGTTGTACTGTTTCGTCGCAATATCGATGGGGAACATGCCCGATGCCTCGCCGATGCCGATGACCTTTTCGCCCGTCAGCTTCCAGTGGACGTACCCCTCGAGGGTGGTCTGGAAGGCGATGTCCTTCACATGTTCTTCCCCGTTTAAGATCGCCTGATACAGGTGCGCGACCGACCAGCGCGCAGGGATATGATAGCCGAACAGCTCCGTCAGCTTCTCCGCTGCGGGCGCGGCGTTGTTGTTGCGCCAGGTGCGGAAGGGAACGAGCAGTTCGCCCGCCTTGTCGAACACCATGTAGCCGTGCATCATCGCCGAAAAGCCGATCGCGCCGATGGTGCGCAGCGTGACACCGTAGCGGTTCTTCACGTCCACCGCCATCTCCTGATAGCAGTGGCGCACGCCCGTCCAGATGTCCTCCGGCGAGTACGTCCAGATCCCGTTTTCGTAGCGGTTCTCCCAATCGTGCGCGCCCGAGGCGATGGGCTGGTTATTCTCGTCCACCAAGATCGCCTTGATGCGCGTGGAACCGAACTCGATGCCGAGCGCGGTGCGCCCCTCGCGGATAAGTTCCTTTGTGTTCTTTACCATGGCAGACCCCCAATATGGCTTTGATTTTATATACACTCATTATAAGAAATAAATACCGAAAAATCAATAGCTGTGCAAAAATTTATCCGAACTTTTTTTACAGAATTTGAGCGAAACGTTCACCTTCCGCCCCGCTTCCGCGCGGAGCCGCAGGCGGAGCGGACGCGCCGAAAGGACAGGAAAAGGGCGCGGAAGGCAACGCCTTCCGCGCCCCGCATGCGGCAAACCCTGCCGCCGCCGGAACCGTACTTTGCAAAACCGCGCTTACGCGGCGAGCCTTGCCCGCACCTGCGCCCTGCGCTTTCTGCGCGCGGCGATCCTGCCGACGAGCTTGTAGACCTCCACCGCGAGCAGCGGGAAGAGGGAGAGCGCGATGCTGACGAGCCACTCCTGCCAAGTGAGATTTGTGAGCTTGAAAAAGCCCTGCAGCGGCGGCACGAGCGCGACCAGCAGCACGATGGCGAGCGAGACCGCCATGGCGCCGAACAGATACGGGTTGTGCCCCTGCCCGCGCTTGAACACGGAATCTGTGTTCGAGCGCTGGTTGAGCGCGTGCGCGAGCTGCGAGATGGAGAGCACGAGGAAGGTCATCGTCATCGCCTGCACATGGTCGTGCGCGAAACAGTAGGTGCCGATGAGATACGCCGCCCACGCCGCGGCGGAGATGAACAGCCCGTGCACGATGATGCGCGTGACCATTCCCCTTTCAAACAGCGTGCCGCTCTTGACGGGCGGATGCTTCATGATATTTTTGCTGGCGGGGTCGACGCCCAGCGCGACCGCGGGCAGCGAGTCCGTCGCAAGGTTGATGAGCAGGATATGCACCGCCTCGATGGGCATTTCGGGCAGCCCGATGCAGACGGCGATGAACAGGATGAGAATCTCGGCAATGTTGCCCGCGACGAGGAACTGGATGACCTTCTGGATATTGCGGTACACCCTGCGCCCCTCGCGGATGGCGCTCTCGATGGTCGCAAAGTTGTCGTCCAAAAGGATCATGTCCGCCGCGTCCTTGGCGACGTCCGTACCCGTGATGCCCATGGCTACGCCGATGTCCGCCTCTTTAAGGGCGGGCGAGTCGTTCACGCCGTCGCCCGTCATGGCGGCGACGGAGCCGTCCGCGCGGATGGCGCGGATGATGCGCAGCTTATCCGAGGGGGACACGCGCGCGAACACGACGCACTTTTTGACCGCCTCTTTCAGCTCGTCGTCGCTCATCGCGTTGAGCTCGGTGCCCGAAATGACGGTGTTCCCCTCGCGGAAGATATGCAGTTCGCGCGCGATCGCCATGGCGGTGATCTTGTGGTCGCCCGTGATCATGACCACGCGGATCCCCGCCGTGTGGCAGGCGTCCACCGCGCTGATGACCTCCTTGCGGGGCGGGTCGATCATGCCCGTCACGCCGACGAAGGTGAGCCGCTCTTCGACGTCCGCGCCCTCCTCTTCGGGCACGGCGGCGATCTCGCGCACGGCAAAGCCGAGCACGCGCAGCGCCTTCTCGCTCATGCTCCCGACGAGCGCAAGCACCTGCGCACGGTCCTCCTCCGTCATCTCACGCACGCCCGCAGCGGTGCGGATATGCGTGCACAGCGGCAGCATCTCGTCCACGGCGCCCTTCGTGTAGACCATGTTCCTGCCGCCCATGTCGTTGATGACGCTCATGCGCTTGCGGTCGGAGTCGAAGGGCTGCTCGAACAGCCGCTCGTGCTTTTCTTCGTATTCCTCGGGGTCGATGCCGAGCGACTGCGCGAAGAGCACCAGCGCCCCCTCCGTCGGGTCGCCTAAAATGTTGCCCGGGGTGTCGGGGTCGAGCTTGGCGTTGACGCACAGCGCGCAGCCGTCCAGAAGGTCGCCGTACACCTCCGCCCCGTACTTTGCCTGTAACTCTGCCGCGGACGTCTCCCGCCCTGCCGCAAAGTCGTCGCCGACGGCGACGCAGGTCACCGTCATCTTGTTGAGGGTGAGCGTGCCCGTCTTGTCGCAGCAGATGACGGAGGCGCTGCCCAGCGTTTCGACGGCGGGCAGGCTCTTGACGAGCGCGTTTTTCTTCGCCATGCGCTGCACGCCCAGCGCCATGATGATGGTGCTCGTCGCGGGCAGCCCCTCGGGGATGATGGAGATGGCGAGCGAGATCGCCGTCATGATCATGGAGACCCACTGCGTCCAGTCGCGGATGAGGCTGATGCCGAGCACGAGCACGCAGACGATCAGCCCGACGAGGCTGAGCATCTTGCCCACCGAATTGAGCTTGCGCTTGATGGGCGTGTCGAAGTCGTCCTGTTCGTCCAGAAGCCCCGCGATCCTGCCGACCTCGGTATTCATGCCCGTACCGACGACGTAGCCGCGCGCGTTGCCGTACATGACGACGGACGAACTGTACGCCATGTTGATGCGGTCGCCGAGGGGCGCGTCCGCGGGCAGGACGGTCGGACCGTCCTTTTCGGAGGGGACGCTCTCGCCCGTGAGAGCCGCCTCCTGCACCTTCATGTTGTTGTCCTCGATGATGCGGATGTCGGCGGGCACGATCGCGCCGTCCTCTAAGTAGATGACGTCGCCGGGGACGAGCTCGCTCGCGGGCACGACGCTCTCCTCCCCCTCGCGCAGCACGCGCGCGGTGGGAGCGGTCATGTTTTTCAGCGCCTCGAGCGCGTTCGCCGCCTTCTTCTCCTGCACGACGCCGACCGTCGCGTTGAGCGCGATGACGACGAGGATGACGATACACTCGGCGAGCCCTTCCGGCTCCGGCGAGTTCGTCGGGTTGACGAGGTACATCACGAGCGAAAACGCCGCCGCGATGATGAGGATGATGACCATCACATCCGTGAGCTGTTCCCAGATCATGCGCCAGACGCTCTTCGGCTTTTTCTGCCGCAGGTCGTTCCTGCCGTACTTCGCAAGGCGCGCCGCCGCCTCCGCGTCGGAGAGCCCCTCCTCGCTCGTTTCAAGCAGCCGCGCCGTCTCTTCAACGGTCAGCGAATGCCATGGCCTTGGCGCGTCCTCTTCTTTGCCTACCGATTGCTTCGATCGTTCCTCTTCCATAAATGCGGAAAAGTCCTCCTGATAAAAGTTTTTAAAACGCAAAAAGACATAGCCGTGCGGGTACGCGCCCCGCTCGGTTATGCCTGTTTTCCTTCGTATATCGGTGTTGTATTACTTGGGCCGGCTGTACTTCCGTCGGCGTCCATACCGAAAAGTCTCCTGCGAGAAAAGTTTTATGTAACTATTATAACGTATCCGCGCCGCGCTGTCAATGATTTTGCGCCCCCTGCAAAAATCCCGCCGCGGCGGAAAATCCGCCGCGGCGTCCGCATAGCCTTCCTCTTACGCGGGATCGAACTGCGAGTTGTAGAGGTCGGCGTAGAATCCGTTCTGCGCGAGAAGCTGTTCGTGGTTTCCCTTCTCGATGATGTCGCCGTCCTTCATGACGAGGATGAGGTCAGCGTTGCGGATGGTGGAGAGCCTGTGCGCGATGATGAACGAGGTGCGTCCCTCGGTGAGTTTATCCATCGCCTGCTGGATGAGCACCTCGGTGCGGGTATCGACGGAGGAGGTCGCCTCGTCCAGGATGAGCATGGGCGCGTTCTCGATCATCGCGCGGGCGATGGTGACGAGCTGCTTCTGCCCCGCGGAGAGGTTCGCCTTGTCGTCGAGCACGGTGTCGTACCCCTTGGGCAGCGTCATCACGTAGTGGTGCAGCCCGACGGCGCGGCTGGCGCGCTCGACCTCCTCGTCGGTCACGCCCTCCTTGCTGTACACGATATTCTCGCGGATGGTGCCCTCGAACAGCCAGGTATCCTGCAGGACCATGCAGAACAGGTCGTGCACGTTTTCGCGGGTCAGCTCGCTCGTCGGCACGCCGTCGATCCTGATACAGCCGCCGTCCAGCTCGTAAAAGCGCATCAGCAGGTTGACCATCGTCGTCTTGCCCGCGCCCGTGGGACCCACAATCGCGATCTTCTGCCCCGCCTTCGCCTCTGCGGAGAAGTCGTGGATGATGATCTTCTCGGGGTCGTAGCCAAAACGGACGTGCTCGAAAGAGACGTCGCCGCGCACTTTCTCTGCGGGCAGGTACGCCGTCTTGCCGCTCTCGTCGGAAAGGGGCGTCTCGTCGAGGAAACGGAACACGCGCTCGCCCGCGGCGGCGGCAGACTGGATGCTCGTGAACGCCTGCGCGAGCTGCGAGAGCGGCGAAGTGAACAGCCGCACATAGATCATGAACGCGACGATCTCGCCCGAGCCGATGGTGCCGTTCGCGAACAGCACCGCGCCGACGACGCACACCGCGACATAGCCGAGGTTGCCGATGAACATCATCAGCGGCATCATGATGCCGGAGAAGAACTGCGACTTCCACGCGCTCGTGTACAGGCGGTAGTTGATCTCGTTGAAGGTATTCTTGACCTTGTGTTCGGCATTGTACGCCTTGACCACGTTGTGACCCGCGTAGCTCTCCTCGATATGCCCGTTGATCTCGCCGAGGAATGCCTGCTGCCGCGCGAAGTACTTCTGCGACTTGCCCATGATGAGGAACATGAACACGAACCCGATGAGGCTCGCGCCGATCGCCGTAAACGCCATGATCCAGTCGGTGACGAACATCATGACGACGCAGCCGACGAGCATGACCGTCGCCGTGACGAGGGTGGAGACGGACTGGTTGAGCGTCTGCCCGATGGTGTCCACGTCGTTGGTGACGAGGGAAAGCGTATCCCCCACCGTGTGCGAATCGAAGTATTTCAGCGGCAGGTCGTTGATCTTTTCGGAGACGGCGCGGCGCATGTTGCGCGAATTTTTCTGCGTCACGCCCGCCATCAGCCAGCTCTGGATAAAAGAGCAGACCAGCGACGCCGCATAGATGCCGACGAGAAGGAAACAGTAGAAGAGCACCCGCTCCATATCCAGCACCAGCCCCTCGGCGAGGCGCCCGTCCAGCATAAAGCTGTCCTGTATCGTATTGGTCAGCTCCTGTATGAGAGAGGGGCCGACGACGCTGCACACCGTCGCGAGCGCCGCAAAGACGAGCGCCACGATGATGGCGGGATAGAACGGTTTTAAAAAGCGGAGCAGTTTTCCGATCGCCCTGCCGAAGTTTTCGGGTTTCTCCGCCACGCGCGGGCCGTGCCCGTGCGGGCCGCCCTGCGGGCGCCTTGCGTTCTCACTCATTGACGGTCACCTCCCCGTGCATGCCCGCAAGCTCCTCTTCCGAGAGCTGCGAATAGGCGATCTCGCGGTACACGCCGCAGTTTTGCATCAGCTCGTCGTGCGTGCCCTTGCCCACGACCTTCCCCTCGTCCAGAACGACGATGAGGTCAGCGTCGCGGATGGTGCCGATGCGCTGGGCGACGATGAGGGACGTCGCGCCGCCCGTCTCCTCTCTGAGCGCAGTGCGGAGCTGTTTGTCCGTCTTATAATCGAGCGCGGAAAACGAGTCGTCGAAAATATAAATTTCGGGACGCCTGTACACGGCGCGCGCGATGGCGAGGCGCTGTTTCTGCCCGCCCGAGAAGTTGGTGCCGCCCTGCGCGACGTGCGCTTTGTAGCCGTCCTCCTTCTCCTCGACGAATTCCTGCCCCTGCGCGATGCGCACCGCCTCTTTTACGCCCTCTTCGGAGTACTCCAGCCCCGCCTTCTCGCCGTAGGTGACGTTGCTCTCCACCGTGCCCGAGAACATGACGGCACGCTGTGGCACATAGCCGATCTTGTCGCGCAGCGCGGCGAGGGTGTAATCCTTGACGTTCACGCCGTCCACGAGCACCTCGCCCTCCGTCGCGTCGTAAAAGCGGGGCACAAGATTGATCGCGGTCGATTTGCCGCTGCCCGTCGAGCCGATGAAGGCGACGGTCTGCCCGCGCTCCGCCTTGAAACTCATGTCGCGCAGCACGTATTCGCTCGCATCGGGGTATTTGAAGGAGACATTGCGGAACTCCACCGTGCCGACGGGCGAACCCTCGGGCGCCTCCGTGAGCGTGCCGTCCGTGATCTTCGCCTCGGTATTCAGCACTTCGCCGATGCGGCGCAGCGAGACGAGCGCGCGCGGCAGGATGACAAAGATCATCGCGAGCATCATGAACGCCATGATGATCTGCATCGCGTACGAGGAGAACGTGATCATCTGCGTGTACACGTCGCCGCGCTCCGCCGCCGTCGGGAGCGCGTCGATGAGGTACGCGCCCACCCAATAGATGGCGAGCGAAATGCCGCTGATGAGCACCGTCAGGAACGGGGACATGATCGCCATGGCGCGGGAGGTGAAGAGCTGCGTCTTGGTAAGGCGTTCGTTCGCCCCCGCAAATTTCTCCTCCTGGTATGCCTCGGCATTGTAGGCGCGCACGACGCGCACGCCCGTGAGGTTTTCGCGCGTGACGCTGTTCATGTCGTCCGTCATCGACTGGATCTTTTTGAACTTCGGAACGACGACGAGCAGGATGAACGCGAACATGAGCACGAGCAGGATGACCGCGACCGCGACGACGACGGACCACTGCCACTGCCGCGAAGAGATCTTCACGATCGCCCACACCGCCAGGATGGGCGCCTTTACGATCATCTGCAGCCCCATGGCGATGAGCATCTGCACCTGCGTAATATCGTTCGTGGTGCGGGTGATGAGGGAGGCAGTGGAAAATTTGTTGATCTCCTCCATCGAAAAACTCTCCACCTTGTCGAACACCCGGCTGCGCAGACGGAACGCGGCCGCCGAGGCGATGCGCGCGGCAAAGTAGCCCACGATGACCGAGCTCGCCGCACTGCCCAGCGCGCAGGCGAGCATGATGCCGCCCTGCTTCCAGATCTCGCCCATCGGCATGCCCGTCATCGCATATTCTAAAATTTTTTTCGTGTAATCCGGCAATAAGAGGTCCAGCCAGACCTGCAGCACGATGAACCCGACCGAGAGGACGAGGTACACCCAGTCTTTCCAATGAAACGTCTTTAAAATTCTTCCCATGGACGCCTCCCTTCCCTGTCTTTTCCCTGTTGTATTTTGCGCAATTATAGCACAGAACGTCAGGGCTGTCAAATATTTCATATAAATTTATAGTAAATATTTGTGAAATGTTTGCGAAAAGAATTGACATCCGCACCCGCACCAAGTATAATATTGCCGTAGCGAGGTGAAATATGCAGCGGGAACAAGCGGAAAAACTGGTGCAGCTCTTCTTTCAGACGGCGCCGCCCTTCCGCAGAAACTACATCCGCCCCGCGGAACGCCCCGAGGGTGCTCCGCATCTGCCGCGGCTGCCGCACCATCATCTGTTCTGCCTGCTCATCCTGCAGAAAAACGGACAGACGAACATGAGCGCTCTTGCGGAACGGCTCGGCGTATCGGGGCAACAGTGCACGCGCATCGTGAGCGAACTTGTCGGAGGGGGGCTGGCAGAGCGCAGCGCCGACGAAAAAAACAGGCGGATCGTCTGCGTTTCCGTAACGGACAAGGGGAAAGAACTGCTCTCACAGCTCTACCGCCACGCCTGCGAGCATATCGGAAAACAGCTCGCCGCCCTCTCCGACGAGGACGCGGACGAGCTCATCGCGCACCTTTCGGGCATCATAAAAATTTTAGACAAGCTCGAATAACGTTCCGGCACATGTTTGCGATCACGGCGGGATCCGTGCCGCATTGCGGAAAAACCGCAGCCGCATTCTGTAACACAAGCAAAGGGGCGCCCGTGCACCGCA
This sequence comes from Clostridia bacterium, assembly GCA_017886895.1. Taxonomy (GTDB): domain Bacteria; phylum Bacillota; class Clostridia; order Christensenellales; family Borkfalkiaceae; genus Borkfalkia. Next base: position 10,993 of record JAGHJD010000079.1, read on the forward strand.
CGAGCGCCCCTTCTCTATCCTATGCCTCCGTCCCGCCACGTATGCGCGCGGCACCCCGCCGCCGAAAACCTTGGGCTGAACGGGAAAAGACGAACGCGCACAATTTCTATAACGATGTGCCCCAAAAAAATCGTGCGCAGAAAGAAACCCCGTCATCTCGCGCAAGGCAAGAGTGGCGGTTGCCCCTCAGATCACGGCATAGCGGCGGCTGCGCCGCCGTCAACTTCGCCGATTTTGCATAAATGTCTGCAAGCAGCCGCTTCGCAAAATCGGCTTCGTTAGCCGCAGCGCCTTTGCGCGAGATTTGCGTGAACCCTTTCGTGAATAATTTAAAACTCATATTTCGTATCCCGCGAAAACAGTTCCGCGATCATGTTCATGCACAGTTTGCGCCCGTCGCCCAGCTCTTTGGGCTGTTTGCCGTAACATACGTCGTACACCGCTTCGGTGATGGGCAGGTCTACGTCCAGCTCCTTGCCCAGCCTCTTCATTGCGGCAGCGGTCGGCACGCCCTCGGCAAGTTTTTCAAAGCGCTGCCCCTTTGCGAGCATCTCCCCGTACATGCGGTTGTGCGAATGGCGGGAAAAGAGGGTCGCCTCATAGTCCCCGAGGTGCGCCAGCCCGTACGCGGAGAGCGGGTTGCCGCCCATCGCCTCGATTAGCCTTGCCACTTCGCGCGCGCCGCGCGTCATGAGCGGGCCTTTGAGCGAGGAAACGCCGCCGCCGTCGAGTACGCCCGCCGCGATGCCCATGACGTTTTTCGCTGCGGCGCCGATCTCTGTGCCGATCACGTCGGTGCCGTAGTAAAAACGGATGAGATCGCTCTTGAAATCGTCCGCGAGCCGCTTGATGAGGGAGGCATCGTACCCGTCGATGACCATGCAGTTGGGGATGCCCGCCGTGAAATCCTGGATCTGCCCGGGACCGACCCAGACCGCGATACGGTCGGCGGCGATCCCCTCCTCGATGAGCACTTCCGAAAGACGCTTGCCCGACTCGATCTCGATCCCCTTCATGCACAGCACGAAGATCTTATCGGAGACGTCGCCCGTCTGCCGTATGGTGCGGATAAAGCCGCGCAGCCCCTGCGAGCTGATGGAGATGACGACGACTTCCGCATGCGAGAGCGCCGCCGAAAGGTCGCAGGTGAGCGTGATGCACTTATCCAGCGCAATGTATTCGTTCTTGCCGGACGCCTTTAAGATCTCATACGAATAGTCGCCCGCGGGCCCCCAGGAAAAGACCTGCCTGCCCTTTTTGGCGGCGAGGTACCAGGCGATGAACGACCCCCACCTGCCGCACCCGAGCACGGATATTTTTTTGAATTCCGAAAAGAACTTCAAGGACAATGCCATTTTCCTTCTCCTCCCCTTCTTTCAACAGAGATCTTTCGCCTGCGCCGCCCTGCAGGCGGCATCGCTACGGATGACAAGGAAATGCGCCCATAGGTGTCATCCCGAGCCTGTCGAGGGATCTCTGATAGAATATCGTCTCTGTGTCATCCCGAGCGCAGCCGAGGGATCTGAGCCAAAAACGTTGAAAGCTATATGCAGTAAGTTATGCAATATTGACTGCATATCACTGACTTGTAGAATTACTCAGACCCGTTCGTCTCCGCAGGGCGACCCTTCCCGCCCTGCTTCGCTCAGGGTGACACAAAAGGGAAAGGCGCCTTTTAAGAATCCAACTGCGCGTGGCAAAATGACACTTTTGCCTAAGCGCACCCAATTTGCCGCATACCTGCGGCTCACCCGAAAGGGGTGAATGCACGCGATTTCTAATAAAAACTCGCAAAAGGCAAAACCACGCTTTTGCCTTTTGCACCCTACGCTTTATGGAAAGCGTGACGGAAGAGGGTGAAGCCGCGGCATTTCTATAATGGTGTGCCCAGAAAGATGCCCGCGGCGAGGGAGAAACCGCCGCCGAGCGGCTTTCGCCGCGAACGGCGGTGTCGTCCTCAAAATCACGGAAAAATTTTTTGTCAGCTCAAAAAATTTTTCGTGAACCCTTTTTATATCTCTTTTCGTTCCAAAAACGCCCGTGCGAGGGTCACGTCGTCGGTGTATTCGATCTCGGAGCCGACGGCGATTCCGCGCGCAAGGCGGGTGCACTTTACGCCGAGCGGCTTGATGAGTTTTGCGATATACAGCGCGGTCGCGTCCCCTTCGACGTCGGGATTGGTCGCGAGCACGACCTCCTCCACGCCTCCCTCGCCGATGCGCGCGAGCAGTTCGCGGATGCGGATGTCGTTCGGCCCGACCCCCTCCATGGGGTTGATGACGCCGTGCAGGACGTGATACACGCCCCTGTACTCATGCAGTTTTTCCAGCGCGATGACGTCCTTCGGCTCTTTGACGACGCAGATCGTGCGGCGATCGCGCGTGCGGCAGATCTCGCACTCTTCCTCTTCGGTGAAGTTGCCGCAGACCTTGCAGTAGCGCACCTTCTTCTTTGCGTTGACGATGGCGGCGGCGAACGCCTGCGCCTCGCTCTCGGTCATGTTGATGACGCGGTAGGCGTAGCGCTGCGCCGTCTTTCTGCCGACGCCGGGGAGCTTTGAAAATTCGTTGATGAGCCGCCCGATCGGCTCGATAAATACTTCCATACAGACCTTAAAAAACAAGCGCTTGATTTGCCGCAAGCCAGCAACTTGCCCAAAAGAGGGAAACGCGTGCGATTTCTATAATTCCTCGCGCAAGGGAAAACCACGCTTTTTCGTCAGAGCGGTCGGCTTCGTTCTCGCATTGCCCTAAAAGGGCAATGCTCGCATGCGCGCTCCGCTCCTCCTCTTCCTAAAAATCTCACTTCGTTGCGATTTTCGGGAGCCCTTTTAATAATCGAATTGCGCGTCCGAAAACCACGCTTTTCGGTAAGCGCACCCAATTTGCCGAAAACTTTCGGCTTTATGAAAAGGGGTGAACGCACGCGATTTTTATAATACGTAGCCCTGAAATATCGCGTGCGGAGGGGAAAACGCCATCTCGCAAGAGTGGCGGTTGCCCCTCAAAATCACGGCGTTTCGCAGCACCTTTGTGCGAGAAACGCGTGAACCCCTCACATCATTCCCCCCAATCCCCCGTACGGCGCCATCTTCTCCTTGTAGACCTCGTCCGCCTTTTTATAGCCGTCGTTGATCGCCGCCATGATGAGGTCTTCGAGCATCTCCACGTCCTCGGGGTCGACCACCTTCGCATCCAGCTCGATGCCGTCGATGATCTTTTTCGCGTTCATGTACACGACGACCGCCTCGCCGCCGCTCGTGCCGACGATCTCCCAATCGTCGAGGAGTTTCTCCGTCTCCTGCATCTCCTGCTGGAGTTTCTGCGCCTGTTTCATGAGGTTCTGCATGTTGCCGCCCATGCCTGCGCCGCCTTTGAATCCTGCCATTCCGATGCTCCTTTTTTCTTATTTGATGCGGATCTCCGTGTCCGGAAAATCACGTTTCAGTTTTGCGATGCCCTCTTCGACGGGGTCGGGCGCAGCGCCTTTGAGCCGTATCTCGAAGGAGGTGATGCCGATCTCGCCGAGCGCCGCCGCGACCGCTTTTTCATGGTTTTCCTGCCGCAGCAGGCGGTAAATCGCGTCCGAATCGGTGGTCAGAACGAAGGTATCCCCCTCGAACGCGCTCTCCAGATCCTGGCACATGGTGAACAGGACGCCGTTCTTTGCCCCCTTCCGCAGCGTGCGCAGGAAATACGCGAACGCGGACTTGCGCTTGTCCGCATCCAGCGCGTTGACGTGCGTCTCCGCCCGCTTTGCGGGCGCCTCCTCCCTGAGGCGGGGCGGCACATACGGTACGTCCTCCTCGGGCGGGGCGGGCGGCGGTGAAAACGGGTCCTCTTCGGGCGGAACGGGGTACGCCTCCGCGGGATACTCCTCCGCGAAGGGCATGCCCGCCTCTTCCGCCGCAGGGACGGAGCGCGCCCTCTCCGTATGCGCGGAAGGCGCCGCGGCGGCGGGACATGCCCCCTGCCCCGCACCGCCCGCCTGTAAGGCGCGCAGCCGCTCTTCGAGCTTTTCGATGCGCCGCCCGAGCGCGAGCGCGCTCCCGTCCGTCTCGGGGAGACTCGCCTTTACGACGGCGGTCTCCAGCACGACGCGCGGCGAAACGGAGTAGCGCAGCTCCGTCTCCACGCCCGCAAAAATCTCGCTGACGCGCAGCAGCGCCCGCCCGTCCGCAGCAGAGGCGATGCGCGCCGTCTCCGCGTACATCTCTTCGGGGAGCTGCAAGAGCGCGTTCCCGTTCCTGCACGTTTTGGCAACGGTACAGCGGTTGAAGAAGGAGAGCAGGTCGCGCGCGAGCACCGCCGCGCCCTTGCCCGAGGAGAGCACCTTCTCCGTTTCGGTCAGCGCGTCGGAGGCATTCTCGGTGAGGATCGCCTCGCCGAGCTTTGCGATCTCGTAAAAGTCCGCGCTGCCGAGCACCTCGTTCACGTCCGCATAGGTCAGCTTGCCCGTACTGTACGAGATGCACATGTCGGCGACGGACAGACTGTCGCGCATGCTGCCCGCGCCCGCGCGGGCGATCGCGGCGACCGCCTCGTCCTCGTACTCCTTGCCGACGGCTTTGAGCACCGTCTTGAGGTGCGCCTCGATGTCCTCCTGCGGGAT
>JAGHJD010000080.1 GCA_017886895.1 Clostridia bacterium
CGTAGTTTTACCTTGCTTGCAAGGGGTAAAACGAGCGCGCCGCAATCGGCGGCATATGGGCGTATGCCCATGGCAACTTGTTGCCGAAAGCGCCGGCTTTTTCGCCGCCGATTACTTCGCGGCGGCTGTGCCGCCGCTCCGCTCAGGGTGACACAAGGAGACCTCGCCCCTTTCAAATCGGATACGGGCAACCCGCACAGCGCTCTTTGCTGCGCCGCGCAAAAAACATAGGTTCCCGCACAAAAAAACGCCCTCCGCAAACAGCGGGCATGCAAAAAGCGCTCCCGCGGAAAATTCCGCAGGAGCGCTTTGCATTCCGATTTTGCAGAGATTACTGCATGACCGCTTCGCCGCCCGCCTCTTTGATGCGCGCAACGATCTTCTCCGCTTCGTCCTTGGGAGCAGCCTCTTTGATGGTGCCGAGGCTCTCGACGAGCGCCTTCGCCTCGGCAAGGCCGAGAGAGGTGAACTCGCGGACGGCTTTGATGACGTCGATCTTCTTCTCGCCGAAGCTCTTGAGCACGACGTTGAACTCCGTCTTCTCCTCTTCCGCGGGAGCAGCAGCGCCCGCAGCGGGAGCAGCAGCAACAGCGACGGGAGCCGCGGCGCTGACGCCGAACTCCTCTTCCAGCGCTTTGACGAGCTCGTTGAGCTCGACGACCGTCATATTCTTGATCTCTTCGATGAACTTAGCGACATCTGCCATTTTTGATTTCCTCCGAAAAATTTTTAATAGATTTTTTTTGCCGTGCAGTCATACGCGGGCGCGGCGCCGCAGATCTTGCCCGAACGGGCGCTTTGGTACAGGTTTTACGCCTTCTTTTCCGCGATGGCGTTGAGCGCTACGACTACGCCGCGCAGAAGCTGCGTGAGCACGCCCGCGAAATTCGCGATCGGCGCCTGCATGGAGCCGAGCATCTTCGCGATGAGCTCTTCGCGCGAGGGCATGGACGCCAGCGCCGTGACGCCGTTCGCGTCGACGTACGCATTGTCGACAAACGCGCATTTGGTGACGATATTTTCGGGCATCGCTTTCGCCGCTTCGACCAGAAGTTTTGCGGCGGTGATCTCGTCCGCGCTGAACGCGGTCGCGGTCGGCCCGTTCAGAGCCTCGTCGAACGCGGTCACGCCGAGCTCGTTGAACGCCTTGCGCAGCAGGGTGTTTTTGTACACCTTGTATTCCGCGCCCGCGGCACGGAACTTATTGCGCAGTTCCGAGACTTCGGCGACCGTGAGCCCCTTGTAATCCACAAAAACGACGGACTTGGAATCGGCGATCTTCTGTTTGATCTCTTCCACGATCAGCTTTTTTGCTTCTAAATTGGCTGACAATTGGTTTACCTCCTTTGAAGATTCCCTGCGGCAAAGCCGCAATGAAAAGGCCCTTCTGCCGCAGAGGGAAGAAGGGCTTCGTTTCGCACGGATCGCGTGCGGAAAAAACGCTTTCTGCTTCTACCTGAGCGGGCGGTCTCCCTTTGAACCTTGCGGTACCTGCCTTCTGCGGTAAAATTCAGTTTTCTGCGACAGTATATCCGATTTGGGGATAAATGTCAAGCGAAAATGTTCACGAAAAAAGTTTTGAAAGAGACAAAACTTTTTTCCGTGATTTGAGGGGGCAACCGCTGCCCTCACGGGACAGCCGTTTTCCCCTCTGCGCATGACCCTTAAAGGCTCTCTTATAATAAGTCATGCGCATTCACCCCTTTCGGGTGAGCCGTAAGCATACGGCAAATTGGGGGCGCTTAGCCAAAATTGCGATTTTGGCACGCGCAATAAATTATTAAAATAATAACTCGCACAAGGGAAATCGCAATTTTCCGCTGCGCAACCCAATTTGGCAAAACTTTGCCTGTTGCAGGAAAGGTGAATGCGCCGCATTTCTATAATGGTGTGCCCATAAGATGCGGCGCAGAGGAAAACCTCCTTTGTCCCGAGCATAGCGAGGGCAATGGGGTTGTCCTCAATCTCACGGAAATTTTTTTCGTCAGCTCGAAAAAAATTTCGTGAAAGGTTTATAGCTTTGCGTAATTCACCTTCACGCCCGGGCCCATCGTGCTGGAGAGGGACACGCTCTTGATGTACTGCCCCTTCGCGGCGGCGGGTTTCGCACGGACGATCGCGTCCATCAGCGCGGTGAAGTTCTCCGCAAGTTTCTCTTTGCCGAAGCTCTTCTTGCCGATCGGGCAGTGGATGATCGCCGTCTTGTCGAGACGGTACTCCACTTTACCTGCCTTCACTTCGGCGATCGCCTTGGCGACGTCCATCGTGACGGTGCCGCTCTTCGGGTTCGGCATGAGGCCCTTCGGGCCGAGCAGTTTACCGATGCGCCCGACGACGCCCATCATGTCGGGCGTGGTGATGACGACGTCGAAGTCGAACCAGTTCTCGGTCTGGATCTTCTGGACCATCTCCTCCGCGCCGACGTAGTCCGCGCCCGCGGCGGCAGCCGCGTCCGCGCGCTCGCCCTTGGCGATGACGAGGACTTTCTTGCTCTTGCCCGTGCCGTTGGGCAGCACGAGCACGCCGCGGACCTGCTGGTCTGCCTGGCGGGGATCGACGCCGAGGCGGACGTGCAGTTCGATCGTCTCGTCGAACTTCGCGCGCGCCGTGTCGATGACGATGCCCATCGCCTCGTCCGCGTCGTATATTTTGCTGCGGTCGTACGCCTTTACGCTTTCGGCGTACCTCTTCCCGTTTTTCATGATCTTACCTCCTTGTGGTGCATGCGAGAAAAAACTCTCTCCCACATTCTCCTTACTCTTCGACGGTCACGCCCATGCTGCGGGCGGTGCCCCTGACCATGCTGATCGCACTTTCGAGCGACGTGGTGTTGAGGTCGGGCAGCTTCAGCTTCGCGATCTCCTCCGCCTGCGCCTTGGTCAGTTTTGCGACTTTATCGCGGTTGGGACGGGCGCTGCCGCTCTCGAGCTTGCAAGCCTGCTTGATAAGCACGGGCACGGGCGGCGTCTTCAAAATGAAGGTAAACGACCGATCCTGATAGATGGTGATGACGACGGGAATGATCAGCCCCGCCTGGTCGGCAGTCTTGGCATTGAATTCCTTGGTGAACCCGGGAATGTTGATGCCGTGCGGGCCGAGCGTAGAACCTACGGGCGGGCCCGGGGTAGCTTTGCCTGCGGGCAGCTGCAACTTGACGACCGCAGTGATTTTCTTAGCCATAACTCCTCCTATAGAGTGTGGTTTTAACAAGGCGCACTTGCCGTGCGGCGTTTATTTTGCGCCTCTCCCACTTATGAAAACTGCGCGGCGCGCAGTGTTTCTCATTCTTCTTCGGGCGCAGCGGGCGCCTCTTCGGGCAGCTCGGCGTTGATCTTGCGGAGCTGTGCGTACTCCACTTCCACGTCCGTGTTCCTGCCGAACATGACGACGCTGACCGTCGCCTTCTGCGCGGTGTCGCTGCACTTTTTGATCTTCCCGACAAACCCCGCGAGCGGACCCGCGTCGATGTTGACGGTATCCCCCGCCGCAAAGTCTGCATCCACCACGACGGGCTCGAGCTGCATCTTGCGCACCTCGTCGTCCTTGAGCGGCAGCGGCCTGCCCTGCGGCCCGACGAACCCCGTGACCCCGCGCGTGTTGGTCACCAGGTACCAGACCTGGTTGGAGTAGATCATCTTGATAAAGACATAGCAGGGCAGCAGCTTGCGCTCGACCACTTTGCGCTTGCCGTTCTTCTCCTCGATGGTCTGCTCCATCGGGATCTTGAGGTCGAAGATGCTGTCCTCCAGATGGTTGTTTTCAATGAGCTGTTCCAGGCTGCTCTTCACCATCATCTCGTAACCCGAGTAGGTGTGCAGAACGTACCACTTCGCCTGGCTCTCGCGAGCGTTCTCCATTCCCGTCTCCTTAGGTGGAAGAGCCGATGCTCGTAATGAGGTCGAGCAGAGCGCCCAGACCGTAGTTGATCGCCCCGAACACGACGAGGAACGCGATGACGACCGCGAGCACCGCGCCCGTGGACTTCACCACCTTGCCGAACGAGGGCCACGTCACTTTTTTGAGCTCGGAAAAGACCTCTTTGAGCTTCCTGCCCATGCGGACGAAAATGTTCGGCTTTTTCGCTGCTGTTTTCGCTTTCATTGCTGTCTCCTGAAAGATCCGCGCGGCGCGCGGAAAGGCGCACCCGCCTTATTTGGATTCCTTATGGACGGTATGCTTTTTGCAGAAAGGGCAGTACTTGTTGAGCTGCAGGCGCTCCGGGTCGTTCTTCTTGTTCTTCATACTGTCATAGTTGCGGTGCTTGCACTCGGTGCACTCGAACGTGACTTTCGCTCTGTTGATGGCAGCCATTTTTTCAAAAACTCCACGCAAAAAAATCACACCTTTTCGGTGCGTTCTTGAAGTTTACCATAATCTTTCCGCCTTGTCAATCGATTTTGGGTTTTTTTCGCGCATCTTTTGCAAAATTATGCCGCAAAGCTCTCCCTTTTTCTCCCCGCGCACGCGCGGCGGGGAGGAAAAACCGCGCGGGTCACGGATTTTTTATAAAAGCACGCGCAAAAATCCTTGCGCTTTCCTCCCCTTTTTATATATAATTAGGATATATCATAAACAGCGGCGCGGGCGATCCGCGCCCCGCGGGACAAAAATTCACTGCCGCGCACCGCGCGCGGAAAAGGAGAGACTATGCAAGCGTTCAAACTCGCCGACGGCATCTATTGGGTCGGCGCGATCGACTGGAACCTGCGCAACTTCCACGGCTACGAGACGGAGAAAGGCTCCTCTTACAACGCCTACCTCATTCTCGACGAAAAGGTGACCCTCATCGACACCGTCAAAGAGGGATTCGGCGAAGAGATGCTCTCGCGCATCCGCTCGGTCATCGACCCCGCGAAGATCGACGTCGTCATCTCCAACCATGCCGAGCCCGACCACAGCGGCTGCCTTCCCCTCATCAAAAAATATGCGCCGCATGCGCAGATCTACACGGCGGCGGGCGCGGGGGTCAAAGACCTCTCTGCCTACTACGGCGACCTCGGCTACACGGGCGTCAAGGCGGGCGAGACGCTCTCCCTCGGCAAGCGCACGCTCACCTTCGTGCCCACGCCCATGGTGCACTGGCCGGACAACATGGTCAGCTTCCTCACGCCGGACAACATCCTCTTCTCCAACGACGCGTTCGGGCAGCACTACGCCTCCGACGAGCGGCTGGACACCGAGTGCGACCTGCCCGAGGCGTTCATTCAGGCGCGCAAATACTATGCGAACATCGTGCAGCCGTACGGCATGCAGACGGGCAAGGCGCTCGCCGCCGTCGCGGGGCTGCCGATCGCTGCCATCTGCCCCAGCCACGGCGTGTGCTGGACGGAGCATATCCCCGAGATCCTCGCACTGTACAAGAGCTGGGCGGCGGGCGAATACGACGACACGGCGGTCATCGTCTACGACACGATGTGGCACTCCACCGAGGCGATGGCGCACGCGGTCGAGAACGGGTTCCTCGCCGCGGGGCTCAAACCCCGCCTGTACAACCTGCACTACTGCCACAATTCGGACATCATCGCGGACGCGATGACCGCAAAGTACATTGCGGTCGGCTCGCCCACGCTCAACAACAACATGATGCCCTCCGTCGCCTCCTTCCTCTGCTACTTCAAGGGGCTGACCGGCAACAAAAAGAAGAGCATCGCCTTCGGCTCGTACGGCTGGGGCGGGCAGTCTCCCGAACAGGTGGAGAAGGCGCTTTCCGAATGCAAGTGCGAGCAGCTCCTGCCAGCGATCCGCATCGCGTACAAGCCGAGCGAAGAGCAGCTCGCCAAGATCGCGGCGGACGTCGCCGCGGCGGTGAAAGAGAGCAAATAGCCCCTTCCCCCCCCCGCCGCTCTTTCAGGCATATCGGTTTTTTGGCGCTCTTATCTTGACGCGGCAGGCCTTTGGCGCACCGTCTTTCCGGCACCGCGGTCAAGGAACTTTTGAGAAATCGGAAATAAAAAAGCAGGTATGACCCTGCCGCAATAACGAAACCCCGCAGCCGTCAAGGCTGCGGGGTTTTTGCTGGTGCGCCTGCCGAGATTCGAACTCGGAACGTAGCCGTCGGAGGGCTATGTTTTATCCAATTAGACTACAAGCGCAAATTTTTTCTGCACGCAAACAGCACTCTCCGCGCCCGCGTGCTCCCCTATTATAGCAGACCGCGCAGAAAATGCAAAGAAGTTTCGCCGCACATTCCCGAAAAAATTTGCATAAATTGGTAGTACGGGCAACGCCCGCTCGGAAGAAATACCGAAGAGGCTGTACAAATGACGCTTGCACTGTGCATGATCGTTAAGAATGAAGAGGACGTGCTCGCGCGCTGTCTTGACAGCGTTGCGGGCATTTTTGACGAACTTGTCCTCGTCGACACGGGTTCGGAGGACGCGACCAAAGAGATCGCCGCGCGCTATGGTGCGCGCGTGTACGACTTTGCCTGGCGGGACGACTTTGCTGCCGCGCGGAACTTCGCCTTTTCCAAGGCGGGCGCGGACTACCTCATGTGGCTGGACGCGGACGACGTGCTGAAAGAGGAGGCGCGCACGGCGCTCCTGCGGCTCAAAGCGGAGCTGGACGGCTCCGTCGACGCCTACTTCCTGCGCTACGAGGCGGAGGACGGCGAGGGAAACACGGCGCTGACCTTCTGGCGCGAACGCATCGTGCGGCGCGCGTGCGGCTTTGTGTGGCAGGGTGCCGTGCACGAGACGCTCTGCGTCTGCGGGAGGGTGCGCCGCCTCGACATTGCCGTGACGCACAGACGGGGCGAACGCAAAGAGACGGGGCGCAACCTGCGCATCTACCTGCGCATGCTGCTCGCGGGCAGGACGCCGCGCGGGCGCGAGGCGTTCTATTTCGCGCGGGAGCTCTGCGACAACGGGCTGTACGCGCCGGCGGCGGACGCGTACGCCTTCTTTTTGCAGGGTGAGGGCTGGGCGGAGGATAAGATCTGCGCCTGCCGCGACCTTGCGGCAATCTTCCGCAAAGCGGGCGACCCCGAACGGAGGCGGGCGGCGCTTTTGCAGAGTTTCCGCTACGGCGAGCCGCGCCCCGCCGTCTGCTGCGACCTCGGCGAACTCTTTTTGGAGGAGGGGGACGCACAGACGGCGGTCTTCTGGTTCAAGCTCGCCCTCAATGAGGGGGAGCGGGAACGGGACGAAGGGTTCGTCTGCCCCGATCACAGCGGCTACCTGCCCTGCATCTGGCTGTGCGTGTGCTATGACAGGCTCGGACAGCCCGAGCGCGCACGCTGCTGGAACGAGCGCGCGGGCAGATACAAGCCGCACGATAAGAGCTATCTGTACAACAAGAAGTATTTTGAATCCGTATTTACGGACAAGGGGAAAAAGACATGAATAATTGCGATCAGACAAATTGCTGCGCGAGATGCGGATGCAGCTGCGAAACCTGCTGCTGCGGCAGCGACGCGACGGCGCGAGTCGCCGTTCTGCGCGGCTCGATGGGACCCGCCGGCCCGACCGGTCCGCAGGGCCCTGCGGGGCAGCGCGGCCCCACGGGCCCCACGGGTCCCACGGGTCCGCAGGGACCCGCCGGTCCTACCGGACCGACGGGAGCGACGGGCGCTACAGAGCAGGTTACATATGGGAAACAAAACAAAGCCATTCGGGAAAGTAAAAAGCGGCAGAATTTTATGTTCTGCCGCTTTTTTTGCACATTTTACGGTTTTTTATGTCACTCAGCCAACCTACATTTTGAGTTGCCGTTGTAAATCAATATTTTACCTTAAAATAGTCAAGATACAGTTTGAATTTATCTTGTGCCGCAAGGCAGGTATCACGCAGATAGCCGCGTTCGCTTTTCCATTCTTTCAGCCCGCGATAGTAAAACAGTTTCAATTCTTCGTCAATGATAAACGGCACGATATTATACTTCAGACACTCTTTGAAAAGTAATAATCTTCCGATACGCCCGTTGCCGTCCTGAAAGGGGTGAACACACTCGAATTTATAATGAAAGTCTAAAAGATCGTCGAAAATCTTTTCCTGCTTTGTATTGTATTCAAAAAGCAGTTCCTTCATTTTTTCGGCAACGTCTTCCGGCTTTGTCGTGTACATATCGCCCACAGTATTCGGCAACCGCTTGTAATCGCCGAC
>JAGHJD010000081.1 GCA_017886895.1 Clostridia bacterium
AGGGGCGGCTACATCTATACGGGCAGGGTCAAGAGCGTTGCCGACGGCGCGAGAGAAGCCGGGCTTAAATTCTGAGGAGAGTGAACATGGCAAGAGAAGACAGAAGGCCTGCCCGCAGGCAGGAAGAGAACGACGGGTTCATCAAAAAGCTGATCCAGGTCAACCGCGTCACGAAGGTCGTGAAGGGCGGCCGCAACATGCGCTTCGCGGCGCTCGTGGTCGTCGGCGACGGCAAGGGCAAGGTCGGCGTCGGTTCGGGCAAGGCGAACGAAGTGCCCGAAGCGATCGAAAAGGCGCAGGCGCAGGCCAAGCGCAACCTGATCACCGTCCCCATGGTCGCGGCGAGCATCCCGCACGAGGTCTACGGCAAATTCGGCAAAGGCTATGTGCTGATGATGCCCGCTTCCGAAGGTACGGGCGTGATCGCGGGCGGCCCCGTGCGTGCGGTCATGGAGGCCGCGGGCATCAAGGACATCCGCACCAAGTCTTACGGCACGAACAACCCCGTCAACTGCGTCAAGGCGGTCATCGACGGGCTCGCGCAGCTCAAGACGGCGGAACAGGTCGCGGCGGCGCGCGGGAAGAGCGTGGAAGAAGTCGTCGGCTGAGGAGGCTACAAAGCATGGCTAAAGTAAAAGTTACGCTCGTCAAGAGCACCATCGGCAGCACCGAAACGCAGAAGGCTACGGTCGCGGCGCTGGGTCTGAAGAAGATCCGCTCCTTCCGCATCCACGAAGACACGCCCGCACTGCAGGGTCAGATCAAAAAAGTCTCTCACCTGGTCAAGGTCGAAGAGGCGTAAGGAGATCGGAAATGAGAATCGATACGATACAGCCCGCCGTCGGCGCGAACAAACCCGCGAAGCGGCTGGGCAGGGGGATCGGCTCCGGGCTGGGCAAGACGTCCGGCAAGGGTCACAAGGGGCAGTGGGCACGCTCCGGCGGCGGCGTCCGTCCGGGCTTCGAAGGCGGTCAGACGCCTATCCACCGCCGTCTCCCCAAACGCGGTTTCAACAATAAGTTCAGGAAGGAGTACGTCATCGTCAACCTCGCGGCGCTCGCGGGGCTGGAGGCGGGCACCGTCGTGGATTACGACTTCGTGCTGGCGAACGGGCTGGCAAAACAGGTCAAGGACAACGCGGGGCTGAAGGTGCTGGGCGCGGGGGAGATCTCCGTGGCGCTCACCGTCAGGGCGGCGAAGTTCTCCGCATCCGCGAAAGAGGCGATCGAAAAGGCAGGCGGCACGGCGGAAACGCTCTGAACCCTCACTTCCCGCCGCGCGCATTGCGGTGCGGCGGAGCTTAGGAGAACGATATGTTCGAAACGCTGAAAAACGCTTTCAAAGTCAAGGAGATCCGCAAAAAGATCTTCATCACGCTCCTCATCCTGCTCGTGTACAGGATCGGGTGCTATATCCCCATTCCGGGGCTTTCGTCCGATACATTTGGGCAGTTGTTTGATCCAGATTCTGATCAATACAATAATTTCTTGGCATTGATGAATGGTGTTACGGGTGGCTCGCTTGCCAACGGCACGCTGTTCGCGCTCGGTATCGGGCCGTACATCAACGCGTCCATCATCATGCAGCTCTTGTGCGTGGGTATTCCCGCGCTCGAACGGCTGTCCAAGCAGGGAGAAGAGGGCAAGAAGAAGATCTCGCAGATCACGCGGTTCGTGACCCTGCTGCTTGCGGTCATCCAATCCGTCGGCATCATCCTTGCGTTCGGAAACAGCGCGCTGACGCCGCAGTACTTCCTCGGGCAGGACTGGCTGCTCTGGATCTTCATGATCGTCGTCTATTCCGCGGGCGCGATGCTCACCATGTGGCTGGGCGAGCGCATCACCGAGTACGGCGTAGGCAACGGTATCTCGCTGCTCATCTTCCTCGGTATTATTTCGACTGCCGCGACGACGTTGATCAATACGTTTATTAGCGCATTTGATGGCGGTGAATTTACCTTCACGCCCATTCTGCAGATCATCATCTTCATCGTGCTTGCGGTCATCCTCTTTGCGCTCATCGTTCTGGTCGACCTCTCCGAGCGCCGCATTCCCGTGCAGTACGCAAAGCAGGTCAAGGGCAGGAAGATGTACGGCGGGCAATCCACCGTCATACCCATCAAGATCTCCGGCAGCGGCGTCATGCCCCTCATCTTCGCGTTCGCGATCCTGAGCCTGCCCGATCTCATCATGGGTCTGTTCTTCGCGGATTCGACGGCTTATTCCAATTACGTCGAATGGTTCAGCGGCGGGCAGGGCACGCTCGGCTGGCTGTATATCCTCATCCTGTGCCTCCTGATCTTCGCGTTCTCTTTCTTCTACGCGCAGATCCAGTTCAATCCGGACGAGGTCTCCAAGAGCATCCAGCAGAACGGCGGCTTTATCCCGGGCATCCGTCCCGGCAAGCCCACGGCGCAGTATCTCAAAAAGATCTCCCGCCGCATCACGCTGTTCGGCGCGATCTTCCTCTCGCTGGTCGCCTTCGTGCCTTCGCTCGTGTTCAGCTTTACGGGCAACAGCGACCTTCTGAGCGTGTTCTCCACGACGGGTATCCTGATCGTCGTCTCCGTCGCGCTGGAGTTCGACAAGCAGCTTCAGTCGCAGCTCATGATGAAGAACTACAAGGGATTTTTAAAGTAAGATTTCGCTGCGGATTTGCGTCGCAATACGTTGTTGCCCTGCGGCAACCGTCAGTCATTTACGTCTGTGTAAACTCCTTCGGGTTTTCCTCGGGCGCCTCGTCTTGCTCGCAACTCCACACCGGAATGCCGGAAAGCGCGCTTTCGCGCGACCCGCATGGATTTATAATTTTGCGTGATTTTCCTTGCGCGAGAGAGTATATTGTAAGATAACCCCATGCGCCCGCGCTTTGCGGGCGGGCGCGGACAGAATAGCTGAGGAGAGTTCTCTATGAATATCGTACTTCTCGGCGCTCCGGGCGCCGGAAAAGGAACACAAGCTACGCGCATTTCCGATAAATTCGGTCTGCCGCACATCTCCACGGGCGACATTTTCCGCGACAACATCAAGCGCGGCACCGAGATCGGTCTGCTCGCCAAGTCCTATACGGATAAGGGGCAGCTCGTTCCCGACGAGGTCACCTGCAAGATCGTCGAAGGCAGGCTCGCGGAGGAGGACTGCAAGGGCGGCTACCTGCTGGACGGCTTCCCGCGCAACCTGTTCCAGGCGCAGGAGCTGGATAAATTTTCCAAAGTGGATGCAGTCATCAACATCGACGTCGACCTCTCCCTGCTCATGGCGCGGCTGTGCGGCAGGCGGGTGTGCAAGAGTTGCGGCGAGAGCTACCATGTGGACTTCCTCGGCGGCAAGACGACCTGTGAGCGCTGCGGCGGCGAGCTGTATCAGCGCAAGGACGACAACGAGGAGACGGTGGGCGCGCGCCTGAAGGTCTACACCGAGCAGACGCAGCCGCTCATTGACTATTACACCGAAAAGGGCGTGCTGCTCAATATCGACGGCGTGGGCGCCATCGACGAAGTATTCGCAAGGATCTGCGCGGCGCTGAACAAGTGAGCGCGCAAAGAAGGCTGAAAGGATGATCTTTGTCAAATCGGAGCGGGAGATCGACCTCATGCGCGAGCCGTGCGCGATCGTGCGCGACACGCTCGCCGCGGTGGGCGCCGCGGTGCGGCCCGGGGTCTCCACCGCCGAGCTGGACAGGATCGCGCGGGAGTATATCCGCGCGCGCGGCGCAGAGCCGTCCTGCCTCGGCTACTGCGGGTATCCCGCGAGCATCTGCGCCTCCGTCAACGAGGTGGTCGTGCACGGGATCCCGTCGGAGGACATCGTCCTCAAAGAGGGCGACATCGTCAGCATCGACCTGTGCGCCTATAAGAACGGGTTCCACGGCGACGGCGCGCGCACCTTTGCGGTGGGCGCGATCGATGCGGAAAAGCAAAAGCTCGTCCGCGTCACCGAGGAGTGTTTCTGGAAGGCGACGGAGCATCTGCGCGCGGGCACGCCGCTGTACGACATCGGCGCGGCGGTGCAGGCGCATGCGGAGTCCAACGGGTTTTCGGTCGTGCGCGAGTTCGTCGGGCACGGCATCGGCAGGGAAATGCACGAGGACCCTTCCGTCCCCAACTACGGCAAGCGCGGAACGGGCGTGCGGCTGAAAGCAGGCACGGTGCTCTGCATCGAACCAATGATCGGCGCGGGCGCGCGCAATGTGCGTGTGGACGCAGACGGCTGGACGGCGCGCATGGCGGACGGAAAGCCCGCGGCACATTACGAAAACACGGTCGTCGTCCGCGAGGACGGCATCGAGATCCTTACGGTTTAGGAGGTCGCGCATGAACGTGCGGGAACCCGCGGCGGGCGGCTTGGCGGAGAGCCTTGCCGGGCACGACCGCGGCAGGCTGTACCTGATCGTAGGCGTTGCGGGCGGGCGCGTCCTGCTCGCGGACGGCGCGTCGCATAAAGCGGAGGCGCCGAAGAAAAAGAACGTGAGGCATCTTCGCCTCCTGCCCCTGTTTTATCCCGAGATCGCGGAGCGCGTCGGGCAGGGGAAAGACGAAAACAGCAATATCCGCGCCGTCTTGCAGAGGGCGGCGGACGAAAAGCAGCGGAGGGAGAATTCGTGTCCAAAGACGATGTGATCGAAACAGAGGGGAAAGTAGTGGAGGCGCTGCCCAACGCGACGTTCAGAGTCGCGCTCTCCAACGGGCACGTCATCACGGCGTACATTTCCGGCAAGCTGCGGATGAACTATATCCGCATCGTGCCCGGCGATACGGTCAAGCTGGAAATGAGCCCGTACGATCTGACCAAGGGCAGGATCACCTGGCGCAGCAAGAACTAACGGGCGGGTTTGTCCCGCTTCGGCGCGGCGAGCAGCCCACGGCGGCGCGCTTCTCCGCGCGAACGATTTTTTTCAAAGGAGTGAAAAGAAAATGAAAGTACGTCCGTCTGTCAAGCCCATGTGCGACAAATGCAAGGTCATCAAGCGCAACGGCAAAGTCATGGTCATCTGTTCCAAGAACAAGAGCCACAAGCAGCGCCAGGGCTGAGCGCGCTGCCGCGTCCGCACGCTTTCGCGGCGCAATTTTCTGAAAACAATTTCCGCGCATCGGTCTGCCGCCCATTCCACATTCTGCGGCGCGCCGTGCGGGGAACGGGATATACAAAATCACCATTTCTAAAAATCCAAACGGAGGAAAGCAAGCTCTATGGCACGTATTGCCGGTGTAGATTTACCGAGAGAAAAGCGTGTTGAGATCGGCCTGACCTATATCTACGGCATCGGGCTCACCACGTCCAAAAAGATCCTCGCCGCGACGGGCATCGACCCCGATACGCGGGTGAAAGACCTCGACGAAAACGACGTCTCCAAACTGAGGGAATACATCGACCACAACTACCGCGTCGAAGGCGAACTTCGCAGCGAAGTCAACCTGAACATCAAGCGGCTGATGGAGATCGGCTGCTATCGCGGCATCCGTCACAGGAAGGGGCTGCCTGTCCGCGGGCAGAGCTCCAAGCGCAACGCGCGCACCCGCAAGGGTC
>JAGHJD010000082.1 GCA_017886895.1 Clostridia bacterium
CCCGTACTCTTTCCCTTTGCAAACTTACGGAACGCCGCGCCCGCGTTCTCTCCCTTGCAAAAACACAAAGCGCCTTGCCCGTGTTCTCTCCCTTGCAAAAATACGGAGCGCCGTGCCCGTGTTCTCTCCCTTGCAAAAATACGGAGCGCCGTGCCCGTGTTCCGCTGTTGCGCGGGGTCTGTTCCATATCCTTCCCGCCCCCTCGGGGGGAAAGGTGCCACAAAGTGACGGATGAGGGGGCGCCGCATTCCCCCGTCCGCGGCGCGGCGAGCGAACCACATCGCTTGCAGAACGAGGAAAAAGCCGCCCGTCCGCAAAACACTGAGCGCCCCGTATACGCGCAAAATACAGGAACGGCAGGCGGCAAGCAAAAAACACGGAATAAGCCCGCGGCGCGCAGAACGGAAAACCCACCGCTTGCAAAATGCAGTACAGCCCGACACACAAAATGAGGAAACCCGCGCGCATACAAATGCACGGGGCAGCCGAAAATCTGAAACACGGAATAAGCCCGCGGCGCGCATGCGCGCCGCGGGCGGTTTATCGATGAAGTATTCAGTTGTAAGAGATCTCGCCAAACTTCGTTTCCTTATAGACCCATAATCGGCGCGGATGCCGCTCTGCCTGCAGCGCTTACGGCGCCCGCCGTGCTCGGAAACTGTTTATTTTTCGATCCCCGTGTTCAATGTGTACATTGGAGTGCCCTCCTGTTAAGCAAGCTTCCGCAGAAAATCGGACTTGAACATAACAGTACCTCGCTTGCCTCAGAAACTGCCTGCCTGCTGTTCCGCTGCAAATCCCGGAACAAGTGTGGATTTCGGCAGCGCCTCCGCGTGAAACCTCTTCACCTCTCCGTTCCCCTTGCGAAAGTGTTCCGTGTGCACTAACCGGTGGAAACCCGCGCAAACAAATGGGGGAAGACGCCCGCAGCCCTTCGGCTTTTGTTGTACCGAGAGGAGATTGCCTTCTTGGCTGATTTCCCCTCTTCTTGTCTCTATTATACCACAATTTTCAGCGCTGTCAAGCCCCTTTTTGAAAAAAATTAAAATTTTTTGTGATTCCCTTTCAGATGGACGCGAAAGGGAAAGCCCCGCTGTTTATCGCGGAACAGCCGCCGCGCCCTGCTCCAAAGGAAAGGGGCGCGCAAACCTGCGCGCCCCATACCTGTCATTCGCATTAAGATAAGATAAACGTGATCGAACCGTTTTCAGCCGTAAAACGCAGTTCACCATCGGAATATGTGGCACTGCTGCTCTCATCCACTGCTATTGTCGGCGTTGCATCCGGGTTCGGCGGTCTGAAACTCAATTCGATCTTATACCGATGCCCGACCGCATAATTCAATGTAAGAGTGACGGTATTGTCATCCGCAACGGTATAATAGCCATCGAGCACGGTCTGGTACTGCTGGGCATACATGGTATCTTTCCAATCCAGATCCTCGAAGGAAAAATACAGATCTTCCGTGGTCGGCTCGTCAATGATCGCCGACAGATCGAAGATGACCGTTTCCGTCCATATCTCTATTTCATCGAGAGGCTCCGGTTCCGTGACGGTGACCGTACATGCGAGGACAGCCTCATCTCCGAATTTATGTCCGTTTTCGACGACAAGCACGATCTTTGCCGTACCTGCGCTGACTTTGGAAGTGTCGATATGCACCGTAAACTGATACGCAGAATTTGACTGCGAACGTTCGCCGACCTCTACCGTCAGCGCGTCATCCGGAATTACGCTTTGGCTGAGCGAAAACGCCCTTTCTTCATGTACCGTAAGCGCCATATTCGCGGGAGACTGAGAAGGCTGGCTTGTGACCGTCGAACCCAACAGCACGTCATCGCTGTCGTAATACTGATCCCCCTCGTAAGCGGGCTGCCACTTTACAACCGAAACAGGATTTCCATCGTCCCAACTCAAAAAATTATCCGTTGTATTGTCAGGATAGTAGTCCACATCCACCGAAAGGGAGACCGGTTCCGCGGGCATCGTAAAGGAATACTTTCCATCCGAACCCGCCGTGAGTTCTTTGTACCCCGTCGCCGAACCGTGTATTTCGACGGAATTGATCACGCTTTCAACAGGATGCGTCAGCGTAATGCCGAAAGAGACGGTGTCCCCCTCATATGCGCCGTCAGGCAAATCGGTAACCGTAAAATTGTCGGACGCGCTTGGCGCCTGAATAGAATAGCGCGTGCCCCTGTTGCTTTCATTGGGATCGCCGCCATCGCCGCCGCCCGTATTGCCGCCGTCATCGCAGGCGGCGAACAGCGCCGCGGAACAGACAAGCAGTGCAGCGAGCAGTCCGAGCAAAAACTTCTTCATTCCACTCCTCCCCGACGCAGATACCGTTAAATTGACTTCCCTTTCCCCGAACGGGGAAAGGGAGAGCCGCGGCTCTCGCAATCGTGATTTGCCTGTATTATAGCACGGCTCCGGGCAAACTGCAATCGTTTCGCTAAAACTTTTTCGGGCGCAGAGAAGGCACTCCCTATGCGTTCAATATACCATAAAAGGAGCGCGGAAAGCACTTTCCGCGCTCATTTTAAGTTTCAGACGCCGCTGTCGGCACGCCGCCCGCCCATTCCTGCCGCAGCTTCCGCACGATGGGCGCGTCTGCGGGCGCCCACTCCTCTTCGCACAGCTCTTCAAGCGGCAGCCACGAGAGCTGTTCGTGTTCGGTACGGGAGAAGGGCGTCAGCAGTTCGCAGAGATATGTATGCAGCGTAATGATGAAATCGGGGTACTCGTGCGTGACCGCGGCATAGGGTCGCAGGACGCGCGCCTCTGTCAGAAGTTCCTCCGAAAGCTCGCGCGCGAGCGCCTCTTCGGGCGTCTCGCCCGGCTCTATCTTCCCGCCCGCGAACTCGAATTTGTGCGCGACGTAAGGGTATCTGCTCTCGCCGCGCTTTGCCGCAAGCACGCAGCCGTCCCGCAGGACGACTGCGCCTACGACCTGTAAATGTTTTTTCATTCCTCCTCCTGCGCCTTCGCGCGCCCGCCGCAGGCGGGCGCGCCCTGCCCGTTCAGAGCCCCAAAAAATAGTAGATCAGCCCGACGGCAGTGCCCGAAAGCACGCCGTAAACGATGATCGGCCCCGCGACGGTGAACATCTTCGCCGCAAGCCCCGTGATCATGCCCTCCGCCTTGAATTCGAGCGCGGGGGAGGCGACGCTGTTCGCAAACCCCGTGATGGGCACGATGGAACCCGCGCCCGCCGCCTTGCCGATGCGGTCGTACACGCCAAGCCCCGTCAGCAGGCACCCCAAAAAGATGAGCGCCATGGAGACGGTGCCCGCGAGCACGTCGCCCGAAAGGTGGAAGACCGTCTCGAATTCTATGCGCAGAAACTGCCCGATGCAGCAGATCAGCCCGCCGACGATGAACGCGCGCAGGCAGTTGTGAAAATGCTTTGTGGGCGGCGCAAAGGAATGCACATAGGCGAGATAATTTTCGTTAACGTACTTTGCCTTCTGCTCTTTCTGCACGGCGCGCCTCCCCTGCCCTGCGCTCCGAAAAACAGCTCTCGCGCTCGTCCCTCGTGCGCACTTCCCCGCCCGCGGGGATCGGAAACTTTGCTCTCATGCAATTAGTTTTTCCGTTCGCACGGGGAATTATTCTCCGCTTGCGGGCAAACAGCGGCAAGAAGAGAAAGAAAGCCGCCTTTTGCCGCGCGCAGCCCCTTCCAAAGCCTGCGGCTGCAGAGCAAGCCCGCCGCACAGAGCGGGAAAACCGCGCAGACCCGCCTTGCGCCGCCGAGGTGACTGCCCGCACGACGCACCGACTGCCTGCGCAAGCCCGTAAAATTTTTAAACCCGCCGCCCGCTTCTGCGGGCGGCGGGCGCAAGGTTTTCGTGAACCCTTTTTGCGCGAAGTTGAACGCTCCTTTCCGTCATTCCGAACCTTACGAGGGAGCTCTGTTGGAATATCATCTCTGTGTCATCCCGAGCCTGCCGAGGGATCTCTATTAGAATATCGTCAGGATTTGAATAAAGATTCTTCGATTTCGCAGCGGCTACGCCGCCGCTCCACTCAGGATGACAAGGAAGAACACCCATAGGTGTCATCCCGAGCCTGCCGAGGGATCTGAGCCGAATGCGTTACAAGTTGTATGCAGTAAGTTATGCAACACTGACTGCATATGACTAACACGCAAATACGCTCAGACCCGTTCGACTCGCCGCCGTTCCTTCTCGGCAGCTCGCTCAGGGTGACACAAAGTGTATAAAAATTACTGCGCGTTTCACAATCGCATTTTGAATAAGCGCCCCAATTTGTCGCACACCTGCGGCTTTTATGAAAAGGGGTGAACGCACGCGATTTCTATTATCCCTCGCAAAAGCAAAAATCACACTTTTTGCTTTTGCACCCTGCACCGCGCGGGCGGTGCGACGGAAGAGGGTGAATTTGCGGCATTTATAAATATGTGTGCCAAAACAGATGCCGCAAAGAGGGAGAAACTGTTGTCGCGACCATAGGGAGGGCAACGGTGTCGCCCTCAAATCGTAAAAAGCGGCGGCTGCGCCGCCGTCAACTTCGCCGATTTTGCATAAATGTCTGCAAGCAGCCGCTTCGCAAAATCGGCTTCGTTAGCCGCGGCGCCTTTGCGCGAGATTTGCGTGAACCCCTTTACTTCTCCTCCGCAAAGCCGAGCGCCAACGGGTACAGCCCGTCTTTATCGGCAACTTGCGTAAAGCGCACGGGCTTTTCGCGGAGTTTGGCAAGGCTTGCGGGCACCTTCATCGCCGTGGCGATATTGAGGTGCTTGATTGCCTTGAAGGAATCCTTGATGTCGTTGCCCGTGATCGCGTACATCACGTCCTGCGGGAACTTGTACGGGCTTGCCGTGGAGACGACGACCATCGGCGCCGCGTCCTTCTCGTGCTGGGCAATGTAGTTGCCCGCCGCGTACATGGCGCAGGCGGTGTGCGTATCCATGGGGTATTGATATTCCTCGAAAAATTCGTAGATGGTCTCGACCGTCTCGTCCTCGCCGCAGAAATCCGCCCACAAAAGCTCTCTGACCTGCTCTTTCTCCTCGTCGTACAGCTCGTACACGCCGTCCGCCGCCAGCTTTTCCATGCGCATCTGCACGCGCAGGGCATTCCTGCCCGAAAGCTCGAATAAGAGCCGCTCGAGGTTGGAGGAGATGAGGATGTCCATAGAAGGAGACATCGTCTTGTAGAACTCGCGGCGCTTGTCGTACACGCCCGTGCGGATGAAGTCCGTCAGCACGTTGTTCTTGTTGGACGCGCAGATGAGCTTACCGACGGGCAGCCCCATGCGCTTTGCGTAGTACGCCGCAAGGATGTTGCCGAAATTGCCCGTGGGCACGGCGAAGTTGACCTCCGCGCCCATGTCGATCTGCCCCGAGGAGACGAGGTCGAGGTACGCCGAAAAATAATAGGCGATCTGCGGGGCGAGCCTGCCGAAGTTGATGGAGTTCGCCGAAGAGAGCACGACTCCCTTTTTGAGCAGCTCCTCTTTGCACGCGTCGCTCGTGAAGATCTTTTTGACGGCAGTCTGGCACTCGTCGAAGTTGCCGCGCACGGCGACGACCCGCACGTTCTTCCCCTCCTGCGTCGCCATCTGCAGTTTCTGCATCTTGGAGACGCCCTCGTCGGGATAGAACACCATGATCTTGACGCCCGCAGCGTCCTTGAACCCTTCGAGCGCGGCTTTGCCCGTGTCGCCGCTGGTCGCAACGAGGATGAGCACCGTCTCTTTGATGCCGCACAGGTCGCACCCCTTGCGGAGAAGATAGGGCAGGAGCGTCAGCGCCATGTCCTTGAACGCGCAGGTGGGGCCGTGGAAGAGCTCGAGCATGTACAGCCCGGCATCGATCTTGACGAGCGGCGCAGGGTCCTCCCCTTCAAAACGGGAGTACGCCTGCTCGCACGCACGGGTCAGCTCCTCCGCGTCGTATTCGTCCAGATACTTTGAAAGCACAAACGACGCACGCTCGGCATAGCTCTGCGGGAGCATCTGTTCCAGCTCCTCCCGCGTGACCTGCGGGAACTGTTCGGGAACGAACAGCCCGCCGTCCTTGGCTATGCCCTGCACGATCGCCCGTGCACCGCTCACGCATTCTCCCCCGCGCGTACTGATAAACTTCATTTTGAACCTCGCTCACATGGAAACGCGCGCGGAAAAACGCCGCGCCTGTCCTTTGCCTTCCCCTTTTCGGAAAAAGCATGCCTTCTTTATATGTACCTTGTATTCTCCAAAAACCCGCCTGCAGGCTTTCAAATACTCTCTTGCAAAAGCTTTTTACTACCCCTGTCATCCCGAGCCCCGCGAGGGATCTCTATTGGAATATTGTCCCATGTGTCATTTCAGCCGAGCGCAAGCGAGCGGAGAAATCTTTGGCAAAATCCTGCGAGAGTTTTATACAGTTTGTTTGGCAATACAGACTGCATACAGCCCTCGCGCGGCGGAGCAAAGACCCGTTCGAAGGCGTGCGTAGTTTTACCTTGCTTGCAAGGGGTAAAACGAGCGCGCCGCAATCGGCGGCATATGGGCGCAAGCCCATGGCAATTTGTTGCCGAAAGCGTCAGCTTTTTTGCCGCCGATTACTTCGCGGCGGCTTTGCCGCCGCTCCGCTCAGGGTGACACAAAGTGGCGACTGCGCCGCCCTGCGGGCGGCTCCGCTCTGGATGACAAGAAAGTAGCAAATCGCCTTTTAATAATTAAATTGCGCGTCCGAAAACCACGCTTTTTCGTCGGAGCTTTCGGCTGCTCTCTCGCATGCGCACTCTGCTCCTCCTCTTCCCAAAAATCTCACTTCGTTGCGATTTTTGGGAACCCTGTTTAGCGCCCCCAATTTGCCGCAAACCTGCGGCTCTTAGGAAAAGGGGTGAACGCGCGCGATTTCTAATAAACACTTGCAAAAGCAAAAACCACGCTTTTTGCTTTTGCACGCTGCACCGCGCGGGCGGTGTGACGGAAGAGGGTGAATTTCGGGCACTTCTATAACGGTGTGCCCCAAAAAGTGCCCGAAAGAGGGAGAAACCGCCGTCTCGAAATTTAAGAGAGCGGCGGTGTCGCCCTCAACTCACGGAAAAATTTTTCGTCAGCACGAAAAATTTTTCGTGAACTTTCAGATATATTTCGCCACAAACTCCGGCAGATCCTCTTTCGCGGCGCTGCAGGTGACGTACACGGTCAGCCCGTTCTGCTCTGCAAGGCGCTCCAGAACATAGTAGAAAGCAGCCATGTCCGAAAGCTCTTTGCCAGCGATGCGCGCCGCGCCGTCGATGAAGAGATATTCGTTGTCGTTATTCGCCGCAACGACGCCCTTGATGAACCCGATCAGCGCCTCTTCGCCCGCGACCATGAAGTCGCTCGTATCGATGAAACGGATATCCCTGTGCAGGTCATACATGTAACGCTTGGTGTTGGTGATGAAGATCATGTGCCCTTTCGCCGACGCCACCTTCGCGTTTGCCTCGTCGATTAAGATCTTGGTTTTCCCTGTGCCTTTCGGCCCATAGATGATTTTGATCATGGAAACCTCCGTTATTCTTTCATTTTGCCGCAAGGATCTTGAAGCCGCTTTTATTGTACCCCATTTTTGCGCGAGTTTCAACCTCTTTTCCGAAAAAAGTAGGTGAAAGCACAAAAATTTTCGCTCCTGCGCCCGCGACCGCCACGCGCCGCGGCGGCGCGCAAGTTACTTCAGCCGCCCGAACGCGATGAACTCGCGGTGCCGCTCGCTGTCGAACTGGCGGATCATGTTGTCCAGCTCGTCGTCGCTCCAGATGCTGTTCCTGCCGCCCGCGTACTCTTCGTCGATAACGCCCTTCATCTGCACGACGAGCTCGTCGCGCTTGTCGATCTTATGATCGTCGGGGAGGGCGTAATAGTCGTTGATCCAATACGCGATGCCCGCCAGCCCGCTCGCATTGTTGATGGAGACGCGCGCGGGGCGGCCGAGGATCTTCTCCGTATCGAAAATGTTGTAGATCTCGGGGTCTTTGAGCATGCCGTCCGCATGGATGCCCGCGCGGGTAGAGTTGAACGACCTGCCCACGAAAGGCGTCTGCGGCGGGATGATGTAGCCGAGTTCGGATTCGAAATAGCGCGCGATCTCGGTGATCGCCGAAAGATCCATGCCGTCGTCGGTGCCGCGCAGGGAGGCGTATTCGATCGCCATCGCCTCGAGCGGGCAGTTGCCCGTGCGCTCGCCGATGCCGAGCAGCGAACAGTTGACGGCGCTCGCGCCGTACAGCCACGCCGTCGTCGCGTTGGTGACGACCTTATAGAAATCGTTGTGCCCGTGCCACTCCAGAAGTTCGCTTGGCACCTCGGCATGGTGATGCAGCCCGTACACGATGCCCTGCACGCTGCGCGGGAGGGAGGTGCCGGGGTAGGTCACGCCGAACCCCATCGTATCGCACATGCGGATCTTGACGGGAATGCCGCTCTCGCGCGAGAGCTTCATCAGTTCGTTGGCAAAGGGAACGACGAACCCGTAGAAGTCCGCGCGCGTGATGTCCTCGAAGTGGCAGCGCG
This sequence comes from Clostridia bacterium, assembly GCA_017886895.1. Taxonomy (GTDB): domain Bacteria; phylum Bacillota; class Clostridia; order Christensenellales; family Borkfalkiaceae; genus Borkfalkia. The sequence continues at coordinate 8,512 of JAGHJD010000082.1, forward strand.
GCTTGATCCCGTACGAGAGCGCGCTCTTGACGATGCCGAGGTACTTGTCCATCGCCTGCGCGCGCGTGAGGTTCATCTTTTTGAAGATGTGGTAGTCCGAACAGCTCACCAGAACGCCCGTCTCGGCGACGCCCGCGTCCTTGACGAGCTCGAAGTCCTTCTCGTTCGCGCGGATCCACGTCGTGATCTCGGGGAATTTCAGCCCGAGGTCCTGGCAGGCCTTGAGCGCGCTCCTGTCCTTCTCGCTGTACAGGAAGAACTCGCTCTGGCGGATGATGCCCTTCGGCCCGCCCAGACGGGACATGAGTTTGAACATATCCACGATCTGTTTCACCGTAAAGGGCGAAGTGGACTGCTGCCCGTCGCGGAAGGTCGTATCCGTGATCCAGATCTCCGCGGGCATATCCATCGGCACATGACGGAAGTTGAATACGACCTTCGGGATCTCTTCATACGGATAGAGGTCGCGGAAGAGCTCGGGGCTCTCTACGTCCTGCAATTCGTAATGGTATTTGTCCTCTTCGAGGAGGTTTTTGCTCTTGTCGAAATAGATCACCTTCTCAGAACACCTCCTTGACGAACTCTTCGATGCGGTCGAGCCCCGCCGCGATGTCCTCTTTCGAGATCGCATAGGAGAGGCGCACGCACTCGTCGTCGCCGAACGCGATACCCGGCACGACCGCAACGCCCTTTTCGAGCAGCATGTCCGCAACGTCCAGCGAACCGCCGATCTTCCTGCCGTTGTACCGCTTGCCGTACAGCTTGTTCACGACGAGCATGATATAGAACGCGCCGTCCGGTTCGATGCAGTCCAGCCCGTCGATCTGATGGATGCGTCCGATCATGAACTTGCGGCGGTCATTGAAGATGCCGCGCATCTTCACGAGCTCCTCCTCGCTGCCCTCGAGCGCGGCGAGCGCGGCATACTGCGAAACGCTTGCCGGGTTGCTCGTGGCGTGGCTCTGGAAGGAGTCGATCGCCTTTGCGACCTCCTTCGGCGCGGCGAGCCAGCCGATGCGCCAGCCCGTCATCGCGTACGTCTTGGAGACGCCGTCGACGATGACGGTGTGCTCCTTCATCCAATCGCTTGCGCGCGCAATGGAAAAATGCTTTACGCCGTCATAGATGAGTTTGGAATAGATCTCGTCGGAGAGCACCCAGACGCCCGCCTCCTCGCACACCTTCGCGATCGCGCGGATCTCCTCCTCGGTGTACACCGCGCCCGTCGGGTTGGAGGGCGAATTGAAGACGAGCATCTTCGTCTTCGGGGTGACCGCCTTTTTGATGTCGGCGGGATCGACCTTGAAGTGGTTCTCCTTATGCCCCTCGACGAACACGCTCACGCCGCCGCAGACCTTGACGAGTTCGGGATAGGTGAGCCAGTAAGGCGCGGGGATGATGACCTCGTCCCCCTCTTCGATGAGCGCGAACATGGCGTTGAAGATAGAGTGCTTTGCGCCCGAAGAGACAATGATCTGCGACGGGTCATAGGCAAGCCCCTGCTCCGCCGCAAACTTTTCGGCGATCTTCCTGCGGAGCTGCGGCAGCCCCGAAGAGGGCGTGTATTTGGTGCAGCCCGCGTCCAGCGCGGCTTTCGCGGCGTCGATGATATGCTGCGGCGTGTTGAAGTCCGGCTCGCCCGCGCCGAATCCGATCACGGACTTGCCCTCTGCCTTCATCGCCTTGGCTTTGGCGGTGATCGCAAGGGTCAGGGAAGGAGAGATGGATGCAATCCTCTTCGTAACGCTCATTGTTCTGTACCTCTATGTGAAAAATTTTTTTGGCGTGAGAAGCTGTGCAAACGCTCATTCGCCGCCCGCAAGCTGCGCTTCGCGGTCGGCAATGGCGAGGCTGTCGAGCATGCCGCCGATGTCGCCCTGCATGAACGAATCGAGGGAATACAGCGTCAGCCCGATGCGGTGATCGGTGACGCGGTTCTGCGGGAAATTGTAGGTTCGGATGCGCTCGCTGCGGTCGCCCGAGCCGATCTGGCTCTTGCGGTTTTCGGCGTAGTCGCTCTGATACTTGGAGTTATAGTAATCGTACAGGCGGCTTTTGAGCACCTTCATCGCCTTGTCGCGGTTCTTCATCTGCGAACGTTCGTCCTGGCAGGTGACGACGATGCCCGTAGGGATGTGCGTGATGCGGATGCAGCTCTCCGTCTTATTGATGTGCTGCCCGCCCGCTCCGCCCGAACGGTAGGTGTCTATTTTCAGGTCCTTTTCGTTGATCTCCACATCCACGTCCTCCGGCTCGGGAAGCACGGCGACGGTGACGGTGGAGGTATGCACCCTGCCCTGCGACTCCGTTTCGGGGACGCGCTGCACGCGGTGCACGCCGCTCTCGTATTTGAGCTTGCTGTACACCCCCCTGCCCGAGACGGTGAACACGACTTCCTTCATCCCGCCGAGTTCCGTTTCGTTGGCGTCGATGATCTCCGTTTTCCAGCGCATGGAATCGGCATAGCGGCAGTACATGTTGTACAGGTCGGCTGCGAACAGGCTCGCCTCGTCGCCGCCCGCGCCGCCGCGGATCTCCATGACGACGTTGCGTTCGTCGTTCTTGTCCTTGGGAAGGAGCAGAATGCGCAGCTCCTCCTCCATCGCGGCGAGCTTTTCCTTGAGCGAATACCCCTCCTGTTCGAGGAGTTCGCGCATCTCCCTGTCCTGCTCCTCCGCCGCGGCGCTGAAAGCGTCCTTCATCTCCTGCTCGGCTTTTTTGTAGGCAAGATACTTTTCCGCAGTCTCCGCGAGCTCCGCGTGCTCCTTCGCGCACTGCGTCCACCGCTCGGGCTGAGCAATGACCGCAGGGTCCGCCATCTCCGCAGAGAGCTCGTTATATTTTTTTAAAATGCTTTCTAATTTGTCGATCATAACACAAAACGAGTTCACGCGTTTCTCGCACAAAGGTGCTGCGGCTAACGAAGCCGATTTTGCGGAGCGGCTGCTTGCAGACATTTATGCAAAATCGGCGAAGTTGACGGCGGCGCAGCCGCCGCATCGCCGTGATTTTGAGGGGAAACCGCTGCCCTCCCGATGGTCGGGACAGCGTTTTCCCCTCCGCGCGCGATGGTTTAGGGCTACATATTATAGAAATCGCGCGCGTTCACCCCTTTTCCTAAAAGCCGTAAGTTTACGGCAAATTGGGTGCGCTTAGCCAAAATTGCGATTTTGGCACGCGCAGTTGATTATTGGAAAGAGTTCTCTTTTGTGTCACCCTGAGC
>JAGHJD010000083.1 GCA_017886895.1 Clostridia bacterium
CCAAGGTGTTCAGAAACGGCGAGGGGAGCGCCCTTTTGGGCGACCTGCCCCGCGCGGAGAAGATCGTCTCCGCCTGTGTAAAGAGCGGGAAGATCGTCACCGTCAAATTCCGCACCGGGCTTGCGCGGGCTTGCGTGCGAGACGTCCAATACGGCTGGCTTGCGCGGGCGGCGGGCTTGCGGGCGAGGCGTCCAATACGGCGGGCTTGCGCGGGCGGCGGGCTTGCGCGGGCGGCGGGCGGAAACGATGTGAACGCATCGCAAAAAATAAATGAAAATTTCACTTGTCTTTCATGCTGTTATGGTTGTATAATAATATTGGGCATTTATAATGGTGCATCGAGAAACGCAAGGGTCTTGCGGAAAAAGGAGAATACGAATGAAAGTTCTGATCGTGGACGACGAGAAGATGATCCGTGACGTGCTGCGCGAGTATGTGGAGTTCGAGGGGAACGAGGCGTACGAGGCGGCGGACGGGCTGCAGGCGGTGCGCATGTGCAAGGACAACGACTACGACATCATCCTCATGGACGTGATGATGCCGGGGCTTGACGGCTTTTCCGCCGTCAAGGAGATCCGCAAGTTCAAGGACATCCCCGTCATCATGCTCTCCGCGCGCGGGGAGGAATACGACAAGCTGTTCGGCTTCGAAGTGGGTGCGGACGACTATGTGACCAAACCCTTCTCGCCCAAAGAGGTCATGGCGCGCATTGCAGCGGTGACGAAGCGGCACCGCGCGGGTACAGCCGCCGCGCGCGTCACGTATAAGTTCGAGGGGCTGGAGATCGACATGCAGGGGCGCAACGTGTTCGTCGACGGCGAAAAGCTGGAACTCACCCCCAAGGAGTACGAACTGCTGTTCTACCTCGTCAAAAACAACGGCATCGCGCTCTCGCGCGAAAAACTTCTGTCCGACGTGTGGGGGTTCGATTTTTACGGCGACGACCGCACGGTGGACACGCACATCAAGATGCTGCGCAGCAGTCTGGGCGAGTATCGCAAATTCATCGTGACGCTGCGGGGGATGGGGTATAAATTCGAAGCATGAAGAAACCGAACACAAAGCGCTTTCACAGCATAAACTTCATTCTGTGGGTGTATTTTCTCGTGTTCGCCGTATTTATACTTCTGCTCACCTGGGTCTTTCAGGTAGCGCTGCTGCGCACATTTTACAGCCGCGAGGCGGAAAACGACCTCGACGTGATCGGCGGGCAGGTGAGCGAGCGCATTCGGTTCTATATGTCGATGGAGCCGGCTATTTCGGGCGAAACGGGGGGAAAAGAGGCGTTTTCTGCGCTTATCGGCGAGTACATCGATTCGGTGCAGGACGAGCATCCGGAGACGAAAGTCTTCGTTTTCAGCGGCGAGGGCGAACTGCTCTATCCCGAGATCGCGCAGGCGGACGACGGCAGTTCCGTGGAGGGGCTGCCCGACAGCGAAACGTTTGAAAGCGTCGTAGAGTACGGCTGCGCGCCCGACGGGAGCGTGCGCCTGAAGCTGAGCGACGATTACTACGTCTATGCCGCGCGCGTGGACGGCGGGGAGACCGCGTCCGCGACGGACAGCGGCGCGCGGTACGTCTATATCAGCTATTCCATGCAGCTTGCCAACAGTGCGTTCGGCACCATGCAGTGGGAGCTCATTTTGGTCTCCATCATCGTCATCTTTCTGGCGCTGTTCATCTCCGCGCTGCTCTCGTCGCGGCTCACAAAGCCGCTGCACCGCCTGACGCAGGCGGCGCAGCGCATGGCGAAGGGAGATTTCACCGTGAATTTCAAGGGCGAGTACGCCTATGCGGAGATCGACGCGCTCGCGGAGACGCTGGACTATGCGAAGGAGGAGATCGGCAAGTCCGACGAGCTGCAGCGCGAAGTGCTCGCCAACGTCACGCACGATCTGAAGACGCCTCTCACGATGATCAAGGCATACGCCTCGATGATCCAGGAGATCTCGGGCGGCGATCCCGAAAAGCGCGCCAAGCACACGCAGGTCATCATCGACGAGTCCGACAGGCTGACTTCGCTCATCAACGACGTTCTGAATCTCTCCAAGATCCGTTCGGGAATGGATACGCTCAAACTGCGCGTGTTCGATCTTTCGGAGATCGTGGACACGGTGCTCGAGCGGTTCGGTTACCTGACCGAGACGCAGGGCTATACCATCGTGCGCGACATCGCGCCCCCGCTGTGCACCGAGGCGGACGTGGAGAAGATCGAACAGGTCGTCTACAATCTTGTCGGGAACGCGGTCAATTATACGGGGGAGGACAAGAAGATCACGGTCGCCCTGCGTGCGGAGGGGAACAGGATCCGTTTCTCCGTTTCGGATACGGGCAGGGGCATCGCGCCCGAAGAGCGCGAGACCATCTGGGACCGCTATTACCGCTCCACCGATTCGCATAAGCGCCCCATAAAAGGTACGGGGCTGGGGCTTTCCATCGTCAAGACCATTCTCGTCAGACACCGGTTCGAGTACGGCGTGGACAGCGAGGTCGGGAAAGGGAGCACGTTCTATGTGCTCTTCCCGCTGCGCGACCCGCTTGCGTCGTAAACAGGGAGACAAAAGAAGGGGATTTTCGCAGGATTTTTTTGCGGAAGCCCTTTTTTTTATTCGTGAAACGTAGTATAATGAAAAAAAGAACACAAAAGGGGGATCGGCATGCAGAAGGATATGAGCCGCAGAGACAGGGAATATTTGCGCCTGATCCGCGAAAAATACCCGACCGTGCAGGCGGCGGCGACGGAGATGATCAACATCGAGGCGATCCTGCGCCTGCCCAAGGGCACAGAACATTTCATGAGCGATCTGCACGGCGAATACGAGGCGTTCTGCCATATCGTGAACAACTGCTCGGGCGTCATCCGCGAGAAGGTCGAACGGCTGTACGGCAAGACGATGAGCAAGCGCGAGCGCGACGAGTTCGCGACGCTCATCTATTACCCCGCGGCGATCATCGCCGAGAAGAAGGCGCAGCACGCGGCGGGCAAGGCATGGTTCCTCCTGCAGTTGCACCGCCTCGTCGAAGTGTGCCGCTCGGTCGCGTCGAAATACACGCGCAGCAAAGTGCGCAAGGCGCTGCCGCCGTACTTCGACTACATCATCGACGAACTTATCAACATGGACCGCGACGACTTTGACAAGGAGGCGTACTACGGCGAGATCTTCACCTCCATCATCGAGCTGGGCAGGGCGGAGGCGTTCATCGTCGCGATCACCGACCTCATCAAGCGGCTCGCCGTCGACTGCCTGCATATCGTGGGCGACGTGTTCGACCGCGGCGAAAGCCCCGACAAGATCCTCGACCTTCTGACCGCGCACCACAATGCGGACGTGCAGTGGGGCAACCATGACATACAGTGGATCGGCGCGCACATGGGCAACGAGGCGTGCCTGCTCAGCGTCGTCGACCTCTCCCTCAAATACGACAACGCGGACCTTCTGGAGGAGGGGTACGGCATCTCGCTGCGAAAACTTTCCCTGTACGCTGCGGAGGAGATGGACGACGACCCCCGCTTTTATCCCGTCGGCACGGACGCTGCGGGCGCGGGCGAGAGCGTGCGCCTGCTCGCAAAGATGCGCAAAGCCGCCTTCCTGATGCAGCTCAAGGCGGAGGGGCACATCATAGAGCGCCGCCCCGAATACAAGATGGAGGGGCGCAACATCCTGCGCCTTGTCGATCTTGCGGCGGGAACTTTCTGCGGCGCAAAGCTCAACAACGCATCCTTTCCGAACGTGGACTCCGCCGACCCGCTCCGCTTTACGCCCGCCGAGCGGGACGTCATCGATTCGCTCAAACGCTCCTTCCGCACGAGCGAGAAACTGCGGCGGCATATCGCCTTTTTCATGGCGAAGGGGTCCGCATACAAGATCAGCAACGGCAATCTCATCTTCCACGGCTGTATCCCGCTCGAGCCGGACGGTTCGTACATGCAGTTCTGCGGGCACGGCGGCAGGGACCTTCTGGACTACTGCGACCGCACCGTGCGCCGCGCCTACGCCGCCTTCCGCGAGGGCGGGGAGGATGAGGAGGCGCTGGATTTCTGCTGGTACCTCTGGTGCGGGCGCGCCTCGCCGCTGTACGGCAGGGAGAAGATCACGACTTTCGAACGGCTGTATATCGACGACCCCGCCTACCATAAGGAGCAGGACAACAGCTATTATATTTACTGCAAGCGCAGGGATTTCTGCGAGCGGGTGCTGAAGGACTTCGGCATCGAGGGGCAGTACAGCCACATCATCAACGGGCACGTGCCCGTGCGCACCAAGCTCGGCGAAAACCCCGTCAAAGCGGAGGGAAAACTCATCGTCATCGACGGCGGGTTCTGCAAGGCGTATCACGAGCGGACGGGCATCGCGGGCTATACGCTCATCTACAATTCGCACGGGCTGCGCCTGTGCGCGCACGAACCGTTCGACTCCATCGAAAAGGCGATCGAACAGCGCAGCGACATCCATTCGGAGGTCACCGTGTTCGAGACGCGCGAAAAGCGCCTTCTGGTCAGCGACACGGATACGGGCGCGGAGCTTTCCGAACAGCTCGAGGGGCTGCGCTTTCTGATGCGGAGCTTCAAAAAACAGTTGTTGGATTGAACGGCGCAGGGCGCGTTTCCCCGCGCCCGCAGCGCGGTCTGCACGGAAGCGGGCGGCGGTCATAAAAAAGGAAAGGCGCGGCGCGGAAAACAAAGTTTTCCGCGCCGCAGAAAGTTTACGGAAAAAAACCTCCGCGGGCGATGCCTGCGGAGGCTCTCTCTATGCTTTTTTATGGCTGTGCCTGCCTTTTCCGGCTCAGTACATGCCGCCGCCCATGCCGCCGCCTGCGGGTGCCGCAGGTTCGGGGGCGGGGATGTCCGTCACGATGCTCTCCGTCGTGAGCAGGGTGGCTGCGACGGACGCCGCGTTCTGCAGCGCGCTGCGCGCGACCTTCGTCGGGTCGATGATGCCGCTTTCGACCATGTCGGTATAGCGGTTCTTGAGCGCGTCGAACCCGTAATTCGCCTTCTTGGAAGAGGTGATCTTATCCACGATGACCGAGCCGTCCAGCCCCGCGTTCTTTGCGATCTGGCGGATAGGCGCCTCGATGGCTTTGAGGATGATCTGCGCGCCCGTCTTTTCGTCGCCCTCGAGGGAGCCGACCAGCTTTTTCAGCGCGTCCGAAGTGGAGAGGAGCGCAACGCCGCCGCCGGGGACGATGCCCTCTTCGACCGCCGCGCGCGTCGCCGCGAGCGCGTCCTCGATGCGCAGCTTTTTCTCCTTCATCTCGACTTCCGTCGCCGCGCCGACGTTGATGACCGCGACGCCGCCCGCAAGCTTTGCAAGGCGCTCCTGCAGTTTCTCTCTGTCGTAGTCGGAGGTCGTCTCCGCGATCTGCGCCTTGATGGCGTTCACGCGCGCCTTGATGTTTTCGGGATCGCCCGCGCCGCTGACGATGGTCGTGTTGTCCTTGTCGACCTTGACCTGCGCCGCTCTGCCGAGCATATCCTGCGTGACGTCCTTGAACTCGTAGCCGAGGTCGGAGGAGACGACGGTGCCGCCCGTGAGGACCGCGATGTCTTCGAGCATCGCCTTTCTGCGGTCGCCGAACCCGGGCGCCTTGACCGCGACGCAGTTGAACACGCCCTTGAGTTTGTTGACGATGAGCGCCGCGAGCGCGTCGCCCTCCACGTCCTCCGCGATGATCAGAAGGCGCGCGCCCTGCTGTGCGAGCGGTTCGATGACGGGCAGGATCTCCTGCAGGTTGGAAATTTTCTTGTCCGTGATGAGGATGTAAGGGGAGTCGAGCACCGCCTCCATCTTATCCGTGTTGGTGACCATGTAGGCGGAGGCATAGCCGCGGTCGAACTGCATGCCCTCGACGGTCGTGAGCTCCGTGTTCATGGTCTTGCCCTCTTCCACGGTGATGACGCCGTCCTTGCCGACCTTCTCCATTGCGTCGGAGATGAGCTGCCCGACCGTCTCGTCGCCTGCGGAAATGGAGGCGACCTGCGCGATGGCAAGCTTGCTGTCCACCGTCTTGGAGCTCTTCTTGATCTCCTCGACGGCGCAATCGACCGCCTTGTCGATGCCGCGGCGGAGAATGATGGGGTTCGCGCCCGCGGCGAGGTTCTTCAGCCCCTCGCGGATGATCGCCTGCGCCAGCACGACGGCGGTGGTGGTGCCGTCGCCCGCGACGTCGTTGGTCTTGGTGGAGACTTCCTTGACGAGCTGCGCGCCCATGTTCTCGAACGGGTCTTCAAGCTCGATCTCCTTTGCGATCGTCACGCCGTCGTTGGTGATCAGCGGCGCGCCGAATTTCTTGTCCAGCACCACGTTCCTGCCCTTGGGGCCGAGCGTGATCTTTACCGTGTCTGCAAGCGTGTCTACGCCTTTTTCGAGCGCCTTGCGCGCCTCGTCTCCGTATTTGATCTGTTTAGCCATGAGAATGTTCCTCCTTGCTTATTCTACGATCGCCAAAATATCGCTCTGGCGGATGATGGTGAACTCTTTGCCGTCCACTTTGAATTCGCTGCCCGAATACTTGGAGAAGAGGATCGTGTCGCCGACCTTCACGACCATCTTGACTTCCTTGCCGTCCACCGTGCCGCCGGGCCCGACCGCGACCACGCGCGCCGTCTGCGGCTTTTCCTGTGCGGACGAGGGGAGTATGAATCCGCTCTTTGTCTTTTCTTCCGTCTGAACGCTTTCCACGACTACCTTGTCGAACAAAGGTTTGATGTTCATTTGCTTTTGGCCTCCATTGAACTTCTTTTTTAGCACTTTGTGCTCCTGAGTGCTAAATCATTATATATTATATACATCTGCGCGCAAATGTCAAACATTTTACAGCCAAAAACGGAAATTTTTAGCACTCTTTTTCTAAAAGTGCTAAACGGCGCTTTCCGCGCAAAAGGGCGGGCGCGAATTTGCGGCGGCGCTTGCAATTTGCCCCGCGGCATGGTATAATCTATAATATAACAGATAACGTGAAAAGCGGGGCGGCGGAAATGGATAAATGGGACAAGCGGTTCATGGAACTTACGGAGACGGTTGCGGGCTGGTCGAGCTGTTTCCAGGAGAACAGGCACGTCGGGGCGGTCATCGTGCTCGGCAAGCGCGTGATGACGACGGGCTACAACGGCGCGCCCGCGGGCATTCAGAGCTGCGTCGACAAGGGCGAATGCCTGCGCCGCAAGCTGGGCGTGGCGAGCGGCACGCGGCAGGAGCTGTGCTATGCCGTACACGCGGAGCAGAACGCGATCATTCAGGCGGCGCGGCTCGGCATCAAGATCGAGGGCGCGACGCTGTACTGCACGCACCAGCCCTGCGTCATCTGCGCGAAGATGATCATCAACGCGGGCATCGCGCGCGTCGTCTATAAGGAGGGCTATCCCGACGATTTTTCGGTGCGGCTCTTCCGGGAGGCGGGCGTTACGCTGCAAAAATACGAAGATCTCGAAAAGGAGTAATAGGCTATGCAAAATCCCATCGTCACGTTCACCATGCAGGGCGGCGGCGTCTTCAAGGCGGAGCTGTACCCCGAAAAGGCGCCGAACACCGTGAACAACTTTCTCTCTCTGGTGAAGAGCGGTTTTTACGACGGGCTGACCTTTCACCGCGTCATCGAAGGGTTCATGATCCAGGGCGGCGACCCCGCAGGCACGGGGACGGGCGGCCCCGGGTATAGGATCAAAGGGGAGTTCCGCTCCAACGGCTTTGCGCAGAACGACATAAAGCACCTGCGCGGCGTGCTCTCGATGGCGCGCTCCATGCTGCCCGACAGCGCGGGCTCGCAGTTCTTTATCATGCATCAAAACGCCGCCCACCTCGACGGGCAGTACGCCGCGTTCGGCAAGGTCATCGAGGGGATGGAGGTCGTCGACGGGATCGCCGAAACGCCCACCGACATGCGCGACAAGCCGCTTACGCCGCAGGTCATCGCTGCCGTCACGGCGGAGACGTTCGGCGCCGACTATCCCGTCCCCAAACGCGTCTCATAAAAACAGTTCGGGCGCTCCCGTACGGGAGCGCCGATTTTCGCTGCGGCATCTTGTATGTTTGCTGACGGGACGGCTCATCTTTTTTGCAGAGGTCTGCTATTGCGCAGGTTCGGCGCGACGCGCACCGAGGGGGGATACGATGGAAAAATTTACATTCAGACCGGTCGGGCAGGGGCTGTTTTACACGGGCGCTCTGCTGCACGGCTACTACAACTTTGTGTACGACTGCGGTTCGGTGAACAGGCGGTACCTCGAGGAGCAGATAAGGGAATACCGTCGCTCTTTTGACGTTCGCGGCTGTCAAAAGCCCGAGCTCGATTTTGTCGCGATCTCTCATCTGCACGGGGACCATTGCAACGGGCTGCTCACTCTTCTGCGAAAATTCCGCGTCAAACAGATCTGTCTTCCCTATCTCGGCAGGGATGCGGCTGCAGTGCGGGTGGTTCTTGCGCTGATGCTGTTCGGGGAAGAGCGGCGCGGGGGAGAAGAGCGGCAGGAACTGTACGAGCTGTATCTGTTTTTATGCGGGCTGTACGGCGTCGGCGGCGACGGAGAGGCAGGTGAATACAGGGAGCGGGTTGTCTTTTTCGGTGAGGAGGGACAACGTTCGGGTGAAAACGGCGCGTGGGTCTGTTCTGAAACGAAATTTGACATCGGCGCGAACGGGAGCGGTACGCACTATTGGCAGTTCGGGTTCGTGCAGAAAAGGGCGGACGACGCCCTTCTGCGGGAGCTGGCGCGGCAGGTCGAAGATCGGTTCGGCACGACCGACAGCGTCGGGCTCGCCGAGAGGCTCTGCAACGATCCGGGAAAAGCGGATTCCCTGCGGCAAATTTACGGGAATGTTTTCGGGGACAGCGGTTCGCTCAACCTGACGTCGATGCTTATGGTGCATTTCCCGCTGTATAAAGGGGCGCTGTCCCATTATTTTTACGGAGACCCGAAACAGATTTTTCCGGAATATGGAAAAAGGCTCTGCCGCAGCCTGTGCGGATGCAGCGATTTTTATTGGAACGACCGTGTCACGGCGACCCTTCTCACGGGCGATGCGATGATCGATGCGTCCATGGCGCAGTATGTCAGGGATATTTTGGAGGAGCGCGGGCTCTTTGTCTTGCAGGCGCCGCATCACGGCTCTTTCGGCAATTGGAGGGCGCTGCGGGCAAGCGGGTTGGATACCGCATTGTATGTTCTGCCCTTCGGCTACGGGAATCCGTACGGGCACCCGTCTGCCGAAACGGTGGACGATCTGCTTTCCAATAGAAAGAGGTTTGTCTGCGTGACGCAGAGCGGCGGGTTTGTCTACGGTATAGATTGAGCGAGGCTGTTCTTTCATACACGGCGGTACAATACGTATTTTTCGCGCGGGCGCGGCGGTATGCCGCGCCCGCGCCTTTTGTCCGCCGCAAAATTTGTCGGCAAAGTTTGTCAGCGCCCGCCGCCCTCCGCCTTTTCACGCCGCCCGCCGCCTTAAAAAGGCGGCGGGCGGCGTGCGTAAGCGGGAAAAGATCGGTTTGCGGGCGCGGAAACATTTCCGTGCAAAAAATTTTGGGAAAAGCAAAAATCGGTGCGGGGCGTGTGCGACCGTTTCGGTCTTTACATACTGCGGCAGGAAGGGAGGGATCGAACTGAACAACTGTTACTTTATCAACAACCGCATTTTAAAGAGCGGACAGGTGCGTGTCATACGGGACGCGCTGCGCTGTCTTGCGCGCTCCAAAGACGAGCAGGCGACGGAGGCGCGCTCTGTGCTCTTCAACGTCTTTCACGAATAGGCGGCACAGTTTTCCGCGAACGGCGGGGTGCCGCATTCGTACCCGAAGGGCGGCTTTTCGGAACGGGGCAGCTTTTTTCTTGCATAGCGCGGCGGCGGAAGGGGCATACTTCGGGTATGAAATATCGGTTCGACGAGCGGCAGCTCTCCGCGCTGGAGGCACTTCTGGAAGGGGAGAGCCTTGCCGCAAAAAAGGCAAAGCTGTATTCCGTTACCCTGCTCGATCCCGCCCTGGCGGACTGCATGGCGCACCTGGCAAAGCGGCATGCGGCGCGGTTCGCGCAGCTTTTTGCCTTCCTCGGGGAAAAGGGAGGGAAAGCGGATGAATAGACCGGGCAAGCGGGAAACATCGCTGTGCGAGCGCGACGCGCTCGCGGACATGCGTGCGCAGGAGCGGACGCTGCTGCGCGCCTATGCGGACGCTGCGGGGGAGGGGGAGCGCAGCCTGCGCGAGGCGTATGCGGCATTTTTTGCGGAGACCGCAGAGGATGCCTATTCGCTGTTTGCCGCCGCCGAGGGAGAGACGGTGCGCGAAGAGAGCGAACGTCTGCCGCAGGTGCGCGAACGCTTTTCCCGCGTGAAAAAACAGATGAAAGAGCGCATGGAAAACAGTTAAAAGCCCATATGGCAGAAAGACCCGCGCCCGCCCGTCCGGCGGGCATTTTTCCGTTCCTTCTTTGGCGGGTGCCTTTCGGCGGCGGGGCTGTGCGCTTTTCGGCGGTAGTTTTTCCGCGCGCTCTTTGGAGACGTCGGCGGGCGCTTTTCGGCGGGAAATTTTTCCTGCGCGTTTTTTTCGGGGCTTTTCGGCGGGCGCGCCGCTTTTTTTCACAAACACTGTACAATTTCGGCGGAGCATGGTATAATAGCAGAGTATATCCGATCGCCCTTTCCGCAGAGAGCGGGGCGGCGTCGGAGCGCCTTGCGGCGCATACACAAAATCGTTCCAAGCAACAAACGGAGGCTCACCATGATCAAGAAGAACGGAACCGTGTATCGTCTGAATACGCCGAACACCACCCTCGTCTTACAGGCAGACACCGCGCAGATCCTGTACTACGGGGCACGGCTGCCCGCGGGGGATTCCTTTGCCGCAGTCGCCCCGCTCGGGCGGTGCTTTTTTTCCGCGCCCGGCACGGACGACTATACCGAGTACAGCGTTCTGCTCGAATATGCGGACGGCAGCTTTGCCTCGCGCTTTGCCTTCACCCGCGCGAAAGTGTATGCGGAAAAGCCCGAACTTCCCGACCTGCCCGCATCCTATGGCGAGGGGAAAACGCTCGAACTGCGCTATACGGACGCGGCGGAGAAGGTCAGCCTGTACATACTCTGTACCGTATTTGAGGACAGCGACGTCATCGCCGTCTCCGCGCGCGTTGCCAACAATTCCAGAAAGCCGCTGCGCGTGCGCAGGCTGATGAGCGCGCAGTTCGACTTTGCGGGCACCGGCTATGAGATCGTGACCTTCAACGGCACGTGGGGCAGAGAGCGGCACAAGACGGAGCGGCGCATCGGGCGGGGGATCTTTGTCAACGACTCCAAGCGCGGCGCGTCCTCGCACGAGCGCAACCCCTTCCTGCTCCTGAAAGGCACCGAGACGTATGGGTTCAACCTCGTCTATTCGGGCAACCATAAGGAGATCGTCGAGTGCAACGAGGCGGGGCGCACCCGCGTGCTCGCGGGCATCAACGACTTCATGTTCGACTGGACGCTCCCCGCGGGCGAGAGCTTTTGTGCTCCCGAGGCGGTCGTCTGCTGCGCGCCCGACGAGGACGCGCTCAGCGCGCGCATGCACGCGTTCGTCGCCGAGCATATCGTGCGCGGCAAATGGAAGAGGCGGGAGCGCCCCGTGCTCTTCAACAACTGGGAGGGCACCTATTTCGACTTCGACGCAGAGAAGATAGAGGCGATGGCGCGCGAGGCGGCGGCGCTCGGCGCGGAGCTGTTCGTGCTGGACGACGGCTGGTTCGGGCACAGGAACGACGACACCTCTTCGCTCGGGGACTGGGCGGACAACGAGGAAAAGACGGGCGGCGGTCTCGCCGCGCTTGCGGAGCGCGTCCGCGCGCAGGGGCTTGCCTTCGGCGTGTGGATGGAGCCGGAGATGATCAGCGAGGACAGCGACCTGTACCGCGCGCACCCCAATTTCGCGATGAAGATCCCGGGGCGGGAGCCATTCCGCTGGCGCAACCAGCTCATGCTCAACCTCGCGGACGAGCGCGTGCAGAACTTTGTCGTGCGCGCCGTCTCCGACGTCATTTCGCGCAGCGGCGCGGCGTATGTAAAGTGGGACTACAACCGCGGCATGACCGACTGCTGGGGCAAGGGCGTTGCGGGCGGCGAGTACTTCCACCGCTACATGCTCGGGCTGTACCGCGTACTGCGGCGGGTGCAGAAACGGTTCCCCGCAGTGCTCTTCGAAGGGTGCGCGTCGGGCGGCGGCAGGTTCGATCTGGGCATGCTCTGTTTCTTCCCGCAGATCTGGACGAGCGACGACACCGACGCGCGCGAGCGCATCGCCATCCAGGCGGGCACCTCGTACGCCTACCCGCAGAGCACGATGGGCGCGCACGTCTCCGCCTGCCCCAATCATCAGACGGGGAACGGCAACCCGCTCTCCGCACGCTTCAACGTCGCCTGCGGCGGCGTGCTCGGCTACGAGCTCGACCCCTGCGCTCTCTCTGCGGCGGAGAAAGGGGAGATCGCGGAGCAGATCGCCTTTTACAAAGAGAACAGGAAGTTGCTCCAATTCGGGCAGCAGTACCGCCTCGAAGGGGAGAACGCGGCGGGCTATATTACCGTCGCGAAGGACCGTTCCGCGGCGGTCGCCGCGGTCAACGCGCTCTCCTTTTCGCCCGCCGAGCCGCCCGTCACCGTGCGGCTGAAGGGGCTGGACCCCGCCGCCGTCTACGAGGTGCGCGTGCGCGGCAAAGAGACGGCGTTCACGGCGACGGGCGCGCTGCTCATGAGCGCGGAGATCGCGCTGCCCCTCCCCGACGCGGTGCAGGCGATGCGCGAAAACAGCGGGGGCCTGCGCAGCGTCATGCTGCTCTTAAAGCGCGTGCGCGCATAGGTGCGGGCAGTGTTTTGCAGAAATAAAAAGAACGGAAATTAAATTATAACGGACGGGGCGCCCCTCATGAGGGGCGCCCCGTCCGCAAAAAGAAAAAGTTTTTTCAGGTCTGCCTGTCGGCAGAAAGAGGAAATTTTCAGTTCTGCCCGTCGGCGTTCTCGGACGGCGCTTTCTGCCCTTTCCGACCGCTCCGGAAGAGGTGCGCCTGCACGAGATCGGCGGCGGGCAGCAGCAGCGAAAATACGAACAGGACGGCGGGAACGGCATACCCGACGGAGACTTCTGCAAGAACGCCCGCATCCGTCAGCAGAGCCGCCAAAACAATGGAAAACACGAGCAGAGCGGCGGAGCATGCCGCAAGGGCCGCGCTTTTGCGCAGCGGGTGTTTCGCGGAGCCCGGCGAGAGCGTCGCGTCCGTCCCCGTGTGCAGGTTGACCGCCGCAAGCAGTGCGACGGCGCAGAGCGCAAAGCAGGTCAGCAGGGTGAAGACCTCGATGAAGGCGGTCGCGGTCACGCCGATCTCGGACATCGTCTGATTTCCGAGTAGGGCAAGGAGAGCGAAGGGCGAGAGCGTCATGCCCGATCCGTCCGCGGCGAACAGCCCGAACAGCGGGAGAGAGGAGACGCCGAGAAGGACGGCAGAGAGGACCGCTTTTCCGAGCGAAAAAAGGGTATTGGGCAGATCTTTGAGGAAGATGCGCCGCGCATCCGCAGCGGCAAGGCAGCCGAACCGCCCCGCAAAAAAGATCGTGCCGAGCGCGACGCCCGCTTTGGTCGCGGCATTGAGCGTGATCTGCATTGCGGACTGTACGTCGATGCCGTTCAGAGCGAGGAAGAGGACGGAAAAGACGAGATAGGCGAGGAAGGCGTATTGCGAAAACTTCCTGCGCCGCGCGCTCTTGCCCGCAAAAAACAGAATGTCGTACACGATGCCCGCGACCGCAAGGACAGCAACGCCCGCGAGCGAGACAGCCGAAAGCAGCGTCAGCGGCACCGTCTGGATATACAGGGAGGCGATGTAGGGCAGCTCGTAGGTCATGCCTGCCGTGTCGAGGGCGGCGATCTCCTCATACGCGGTGCCGAAGTAGTAGAACAGGTCGCAGTCGAGGCGGGTAAATCCCGATACGGCGCTGACGCCCGTAAAGAAGACAAAGACGAGCGCCGTGACCGCCATGGCGAGCGAGCACGCCGCCGCGCACAGCGTCAGGATGCGCCGCGCTTTTTCGTTCAGCGCTTGTTTTTCTGCGGCGGCGGTGCTCTCTTTCTCTGCGCGGGCGGCAGGAGAGCCGTCCGAGGTCTGAGAGCCGACCACCGCAGTGAGAGAGCCGTCCGAGGCGGCAAGCTCTTCTATATTTTTCCCGCAGTAGGGGCAGAACGTCGCTTCGGCGGGGATCGTCTTTTTGCAGTTCGGGCATTCCGCGGTACCGTCCAGCCGCCTGCCGCAGCGCATGCAGTAGACGGCGTCTTCCTGGTTTTCGGTGTTGCAGTGCGGGCAGTTCATAGTTAAGCGCCTCGCAACTTTATTTTATCACAATCATATCACAAAGGGGAGGGGGTGTCAATACTTTCGCAAAAATTCCGCATGCGCAATTCTTTGCATTTTGGCGCACTCTTTTTTTGCATCGCCCTTGAAATCGGGCGGGGAACATGGTATACTATATGTAATAAATGTCGTGCCGCCTGCGGGCGGTGCAATAAATCTGAAAGAGGGGAAATGATATGGCGCTTAAGATCATTCGCGAAAACATGGGCGTGGTGTTCACCCCGCGCGACGAAGAGGTGTACAAGAACTCCTCGGGCACGCTGTACCCGCGCGTCATGGAGCTGCACCACGCGGGCGAGCTGAACGGGCTGCTGCTCGCGACCTTCGACCATTCGACGGTGAAAGAGCCGCCCGTCGTGCCCATCATGTCGAGCAGCGACGGCGGCGTGACGTGGGAGAAGTACGGGCAGATCGAGGACACGCAGAACGGCTACGGCATCCGCTTCCAGCCCGTCATGTACGAGCTCCCGCAGCAGTGCGGCGACCTGCCCGCGGGCACCATCGTGTTTGCGGGAAATTCCGTGCCGCTCGACTTCACTTCGACGGAGATCTCCTTTTATATCAGCCGCGACCACGGCAAGACGTGGGAGTTCCGCTCTTCCGTCGTCAAGGGCGGGCCGCCCGTCGAACAGAATTTCGACGCGCTCGGTCCCGTATGGGAGCCGTGCATCTACCTCAATGCGTACGGCGAGCTGACCATCGCGCTGACCGACGAGCGCCCGCACACCGACCCGCGCTTTAATCAGACGCTCGGGCTGAGCGTTTCGAAGGACGGCGGCAAAACGTGGAGCGAGGTGCAGTACACCGTCTCCGTGCCCGACCGCAAACTACGCCCCGGAATGCCCGTCGTGACCCGCATGGGCAACGGAAAATATATCATGGTGTACGAGATCGTCGGTTACCCCGAGTGCGATATTTATTACAAGCTCTCGGACGACGGCATGGATTGGGGCGACCCGCTCCTGCAGGGCAAGCGGGTGGAGACGGCGGACGGGCTGTTTTTGGGCAGCATGCCGTACGTCATCTGGGTGCCGCAGGGCGGCGAGAACGGCACGGTCATCGTCACGGCAAAGCGCGAGGGCGAGCATATCGGCATGCGCGACCCCGGCTATTACCACGTCAATTATAACTTCGGCGCGGGGGATTGGGAGCGCGTCCCCATGCTCATCACCTACAATACGGATACGCTGCAGGCGGGTTGGAGCATGGGCATGTGCACGGTGGGGGAGGATCACCTCATCCAGCTCGCGCCCACGCCCATGAACAGGCGGCTGATGCAGATCACTTACGGCATCGGCAAGTTGGAGACGGTGAAGTAGCCCTTTGCGCGAAAGTGCGGGGATGCCGCCGTGCGAAAGAGCACAGGGGAATATTGTCTCCCGAATAGTTGCGGGAAAGGACCGCCGTGCGAAAGCAGGGCGTCCACGTGTGTCATCCCGAGCGCAGCCGAGGGATCTGAGCCGAACATGTTGAAAGCTGTATGCAGTTCGTTAGGCAACACAGACTGCATATAACTCACGCGGCGATCTGCACAGATTTCTCCGCTCGCTTTGCTCGGTCGAAATGACACGATTGATTTGGGAGCGGACATGATGCCATAAAAGGGCTTGCCCGCTCTCTGTCATCCCGAGCAGCCGCGGCGCGCAAAAATTGCGCGCCGCGGCGTCGTCGAGGGATCTCTATGGGAATATTGTCTCTGTGTCATCCCGAGCGTAGTCGAGGGATCTCTATGGAACTATTGACAATATTTAAATAGAGATTCTTCGACTTCACTTTGTTTCGCTCAGAATGACAGAAAGGGATTTCATTTCCTGTCATCCCGAGCGTAGTCGAGGGATCTGAGCCGAAAGCGTCGAAAGCCAATATGCAGTTAGTCAGCAACACAGACTGCATACGGCTAACGCGGCGATCTGCTCAGATTTCTCCGCTCGCTTTGCCCGGTCGAAATGACACAAATGTAACTCGGTGTGCATTGTAGTTTTACCTTGCTTGCAGAAAGGGCGCTCATGCAAGCCTTCCCTCTATTGGAGGAAAGCAAGGGCAGCAGAGGGCGTGCCGTGCAAAACAGCGGTGCGGGGTGCTCACCAAAAGCAAAAAGGCGGGGCTGACGTTCGTCAGCCCCGCCGCACCATACGCACGCTTTTTTGCGCGTTGTGCGGTTGTTCTGCGGTCTGCGCTTTTCTGCGCCCGTGCCGCTTATCTCTTCCGCTTGCCCCTTCCCTGTAAGGGTAGAAGCAAAAGCGGGGGAGTTTTCGTTCGGATAGCCCTTATCCGGGTGCAGGCAGAGCCGCTTTTGCGGCTCTGCCTGCCGCCTGTGTCAGTTCTGCGCTACCGTTACGCCCTCATTGTAGGCGTACGTTTCGGAGCGGTTTGCGATCTGCGTCTGTACGCGGAAGGTGCGCTGCGCCGCGGTAGCCGTATTCGTCACGACCAGCTCGCCGTCGATGATGGCGAGGTAGTAGTCGGAGTCAGCCGCGCACTGGAACATGACGCCGATGCCGTTCTCGCCCGCGACCGTCTTGAAGGACATGCGTGCCTGCAGGGCGTCGGACTCTGCAGTGCCTTCGCGCTGGTTATCCTGTGTGATGACGACTTTGCCTGTCGTGAGGTCGTAGGTGAGGTACAGCCCCGCCCTGTTATATGCCTGGATGGACACATAGTTACCGGCATTGCTTGCATCTGCCAAGGGGACATATTTCGCAATTTCGATTTCCCAAAGCAGGTCGTCGATCCCGTTTACGTCGTCCTGTACCTCGATTTCCGTCCCGACGAAGGTGTTGTACGTCAGCGGATACAGATAATCCTGATAAATGCTCTGCGGATTGATAGGACTGTAATGCGCTGCATATACGGCGGCTGTACTTTCACCCTGATAAATTTTACTTGTTACACCGTCGAGGCCCGTCGAGTATTCGTTCACGAAGTTGATATAGCCGTCTTCGCTGAACTCAAGCTCCGCAATGCACGCGACGCGCCTGTAGCCGCAGCCGTAGGGCAGCGAGCCGTTGTGGTAGATCATGTAGGTGTGCCCCTTAAAGTCGAACACCGCGGGGTGATTGGTGTTGGAAGTCGCCGTCGGATCCATCAGACGGTTGCCGTACGTCCACGTCACGTTCCAGAGCGTATCGCTCACGCTGTATGCGAGCGCTTCACGCCAGCCCGCGGCGTAGATCATATAATAGCGTGTCTGTCCGTTTACCGTGCGTTCATACAGGTAGGGCGCCTCGGTGAAGGTGTTATTCGTCGTGTTGTTGCGCCACAGATCGAGTTTGATGATGTCCCAATCGTCCTCGTTCTGGCTGTCTTTGTTGTCCGTGTCGCCGCCGTAGCAGGGCGCATTCAAACGGTCGTCCGTTCTCGCGAATGCGACGGGCTCGTCGGGGTCTTCCGTTGCGCTCTGGTCGACGATCTCCAGCGCGACGTCGTAACCGTCTGCGGAGTAGTATTGCGTCGAATCGGTCATAGTGACCTGCGCCATGAAGGAGTTCGAGTTGCCCCATGCGATATAGAACTCTTCCGTGCCGTCACCGTCGGTATCGGTCACGATGCCCGTCGGGTCGATGTCGTTCCAGCCTGCGGGGTTGCCATCGTTGGTGATTGCGCTGTCATCTTCGTTGTTCGTCCAACTGCTGAAAACGAGCGGCTGGTTGTAACAGGTGAAGGGACCGATGGGGCTGTCGGAAACTGCAACGCCGATACACATGGCGCCGCCTTCGCCCGCCGTCACGTAGCCTGTTGAATTTTCAGCCCACGAGCAGAACAGGAACCAATAGTATCCATTGTATTCGATTACCTGCGACGCCCATGCGGATTGCTCGACTTTGCCCGTCGCCTGCCCGCGTGCCCAAGGGATGTCCTCAATGTCCATGATGATGCCTTCGCACGTCCAGTTGATAAGGTCGGTAGAGGAATAGCAGATCCATTCGGGCATCGTGTAGGTGCTCGTCACGGCTGCCGTCGTAATGTCGTGCCCGACGTACAGGTACGCCGTTTCCACGCCGTTCTCTTCCACGACCATGACCGCGGGGTCGCCGCCGTAGGTGATGACGTCGGCGTAATCCGCGTCGCCCTCCTGCCATGCGGTGCTCTCCGTCGTCCACGAGGAATCGAAGGTATCGTTGCCGATGCCGAACCCGCCGATGGGGTTGCCGCCCGTGCTCTTGTTGAGGTTGAGCGCGTCGCCTGCCACCACAAGCGTTTCAAAGACGGCGGTCAGCGTCACGTTGCCCGTTACCTCAAAAGTGTAGGGGTTTTCGGTGGAGACGACTTCGCCGTCCTCCGTCCAGGCGACAAAAGTCTGCCCGTTCGGAACGGTGGCGGTGACGGTGACGGAAGCGCCCGCCTCGTATTCGTCCGTGGTGCTGCCGTCCGTACCGTCGATGGTGCCGTTTACGACCGTGACGGTGTAGGTGTCGGCGGTCTCTTCATCGTCCGCGCAGCCCGCGAACAGCGTCAGAAGGAACGCGGGGATGAGAAACAGTGCAAGGATGCAGGAGAGCACCCTTTTGTTCAGGATCTTTTTCATTCAGGTGTCCTCCTTACTCCGTGGTCACAAGCGAAGTAACATCGCTTATTTCATGCAGCTGCGTGATCTCATCAGAGGTCAGTGCGCGGTTATAAACGGTTAGATTTGAGGCGAGCCCGAGCAGGTTGCTGTCGGATGACCAGAACGAGCGCCCGATCCAGTTGTCCGCCCCATTGATAATGGCCGAGAAGATCTCGTTGAATATGGCTTGGGAAGGAGCGGTATAGGTGTAGGAATCTTTGCCCGTATAGTTGTTTATTCTGTCCGTCGTATCGGAAGAGACATAGAGCGTTATGCTGAGTGACGAGGGGTCGAACGCAAGGGAGACGGAGAACCACTCGCCCGCAATGATGTCACCTGCGCCGTCATAGGTATGGTTTACATTCGACGGAGCAGGCGTCGTGATATTAAAGCGCGTGGCTTCAATGTCTAAGATAAACTGCGAACCTATATCAAAATAGATCTGTGAGCTGCTTGCACCGTCGCCGGAGGCTTTGCTGCCGAGCTGGAATGTACGGATCCACAGAGAGCCGTGCGGCTGCGGCGCTGCAGTCCATGTGTCCACAAAGAGATCGACGGAAAGCGTCATGCCTGTAGAAGTCGTCACGTCAGCGAAAGCGGCAGAGGGGATCTTCAGCCCTGTCATGGAACCGGTAACCGCAGACGTAAAGCTGAGTTCGCGGTCACGGATCAGGGTAGGGTCGTATGTCTTTGCTGCCGTTCTGCCCTGTCTGCGGGAGAAAGAGTCGCCCGCTGTAAGGGACGCAGTAGCCGAGCCATTCATAACGAGCACTTCGTTGGAAGAGTTAGACGGGTCGGTGATATCATAACCGTCAGAGGAGAGCGGATACGCAGATACCAAACCGTCCGCAATGTCGGGCGTGCGGTAAAAGTTTGTGAGCCCTTCGTATGCGGCGGAAAGCGCGGTATAGGCGCTGTTGACTTCTGTTTGCGTTGCAGTGAAGAAACTCAACGATTCCGCTGCCGCGAGGGCATTCGTGAAGGCGCTGTACGCCGTGTCCCACCCTTCGAGCGATGTGTCGTAATTGCTCGCACTGAATGACTCGAGCTCATTGAGCAGTGCATTCAACTGCGTAAAGTCCGCATAGGACGCGTTGATCGCCGCGATCTCTCCGGCAGTGAGGGCGGTGTTGTAGAGCGAAACGCCGGAGACTGTCATTTCTGCATTGCCCCAGAAACTTGCGATACCGACATTGAAGTAATCGGAGTTATTCACGAAAGTGAGCGTATCATACCCGTAAGCCGCTGTGTTCCCCGCAGTCCATGGATAACTGATGATCAACACGCCGTTCAAATATATCGTAATAGCTGAAGCGTCTACCGTCAGAATATACTGCGACAAGTCTGTCATATCGAGGGAGTCGGTTCCGACGATATCATAGAAATTGGTACCCGGCAACTGTACGCCGCTGCCATCGTTGCCGTTCGCATTGAGGCGGACAGTATAGCCGTCTGAGCAGATAAACAGGCAGTTGAACGGATCGTCGTTCGGGTCAGCGGTAGGGTTGAAGCCGAACATGGATTCACCGTTTGTGATTCCGCCCGTTACTGCGGCTGTAAAGATGACGGAAAATCCGTCCGTAATTTCACCTTTCAGCGGGTTGGGTGTTGCATATCCGTTCCGATTTACATTCAGACCATAGGTGGTCTGAAGCCCTGTTCCCGCTGTGATAGACGAATTACCTGTTCCGGCGGCTACGCGCGTCCATGTGCTCTGGTCGAATCCTGCCGACGTAAAGTCGTAGCTCTCCACAGCCGTCGGCGCGGTCGCCTCCGTGTCGCTGTCCGAGGCAGCGTCCGCCAAAGTTTCGTCCGCAGAGGTCTGCGTGCTCCCTTCGGCAATGACGTTCTTCCCCGGGGAGGCGAAGTACAGTATGCACGTGACGGCAAGTGCGAGAGCCATAGCAATCGCGACCACCGCCACGAGCAAACTTCTTTGCTTCATGTCAATTTCCTCCATAAAAAATTTTTTCCGCCCTGCCTTTCTGCCGGCAGGGCTTTTTTGCGCGGCATCGCCGCGCAATCTTATTATAAAGCATAATAAATTTTTTCGCAAGGCAATTTCAAAAATTTTTCTATAAAATATCACAAAATTTTTTTGCAATTCACAACGAAACGTTCACCCGCTGTTAAAAAGTTACAATTTTCGCCGAAACGATAACTTATTGCATTTAGGCGTATCGCACCGTTTCGGCGAAGCCGCGGGGATAAGGGAGGGCGATGGGTGACTCGGAACAGAACGGCATGCGCGCAGGAGCGGCGCGGAGCAGATATGGGACAGACGCGGAACAGGGAGAGAAAGGAAGATGCGGCGCGGCCGTCCGCGGAACCCGCTGCGCCCGGGCGGCGGGCGGTCGGTGCGGAGGGGGGAAGAGAACGGGGTGTTGACATTTTTCGGGGGGGGGTGCTATAATGGAGAATCCGCCCGCCGCACGAGGCGGCGGGCGGAAAAAGCGC